>DASRSC010000348.1:0-5341 GCA_035695525.1 Pseudonocardia sp.
GACTCCGGGCGGAACGTCATGAGGATGCGGATGGCGGCGGCCGCGGCGGCCGGGCTGCTGGTCCTGGCCGGGTGCGGTGGGGGAACGACGAACGGTGCGGCCGCCGGGGGGTCGTCCGCCGCACCGGAGGATCGCACCCTCACCGTCTTCGCCGCGGCGTCGCTGACCGAGTCGTTCGGCGAGCTGGAGAAGCAGTTCGAGACCGACAACCCGGGCGTGGACGTCGTCCTCAACTACGGGGGCTCGTCCGACCTCGCGCAGCAGATCGTGAACGGTGCGCCTGCCGACGTGTTCGCATCGGCGAGCGACTCCACGATGAAGACGGTGTCCGATGCCGGGCTCGTCGACGGAACGCCCTCCGTGTTCGCCAAGAACGTGCTGCAGATCGCCGCCGTGCCGGGCAACCCGAAGGGGATCATGTCCTTCGCCGACCTCGCGAAGCCCGACCTCAAGGTCGTCGTCTGCGCACCGCAGGTGCCCTGCGGCGCAGCCGCGGGGAAGATCGAGACCGCGACCGGCGTGACCCTGCGTCCGGTCAGCGAGGAGCCCGACGTGAAGTCGGTGCTGGGCAAGGTCACGAGCGGCGACGCCGACGCCGGCCTCGTCTACGTCACCGACGTGGCGTCGGCAGGCGACAAGGTGCAGGGCGTCGACTTCCCGGAGGCAGCGCAGGCCCCCACCACCTACCCCATTGCCGTGATCACGGACGCGCCGCAGACCGAGCTGGGCCGGTCCTTCGTGAACATGGTGACGGGCGAGCCGGGCCAGAAGGTGCTGGGGGCGGCCGGCTTCGAGGCGCCGTGACCGCAGTGCCCAGTGACGCCTCTGCCCGGCGGTCGGACGAGCACGAGACCGGCGTGGGGTTGCCCCGCCTGCTCTGGGTGCCCGCCACGCTGGCCTTCGCGCTGATCGCGCTGCCCGTGCTCGGACTCGTCCTCCGGGCCGACTGGCCACGCGTCCCGGCGCTGCTGCTCAGCGAGTCGGCGCTCGACGCGTTGCGACTCTCGCTCCTGACGGCGGGGATCTCGACGGCCCTGTGCATCGTCCTCGGTGGGCCGCTCGCGGTGGTGCTGGCCCGGGGCAGGCTGCGCGCACTGCGACTGCTCCGCTCGGTGGTGCTGCTGCCGCTGGTGCTGCCGCCGGTCGTGGGCGGACTGGCATTGCTGTTCCTGCTCGGGCGCACCGGGCTGCTCGGCCGTGGGCTGGACGTCGCGTTCGGCGTGACGATCCCGTTCACCACCGCTGCGGTGGTGCTGGCGCAGACGTTCGTCGCGCTGCCGTTCCTCGTCGTCAGCCTTGAGGGGTCGCTGCGGACGGCTGGCCGGCGCTACGAAGCGGTGGCGGCAACGCTCGGAGCATCGCCGGGCCTGGCCTTCCGGCGTGTCACGGTGCCGCTGGTGTTGCCTGGCCTCGCGTCGGGCACGGTACTGGCGTTCGCGCGCTGCCTGGGCGAGTTCGGCGCGACGATCGCCTTCGCCGGCAGCCTGCAGGGCACGACGCGCACGCTGCCGCTCTTGGTCTACCTGGAGCGGGAGACCGACGTGGACGCCGCAGTGGCGCTGTCGCTGCTGCTGGTGGTGGTGGCTGTCGCTGTGATCGCGGTGGCGCGGCCGCGCACCGTCGAGGGCGCACGGTGAGTCGGCTCGTCGCGCGCGTGGTGGTGCGGCGGGCGGCGTTCACCCTCGACGTGGCGCTGTCGGCGGAGCCGGGCGAGGTGCTGGCCGTGCTCGGGCCGAACGGGGCGGGCAAGTCCACTCTGCTCGGGGTGTTGGCCGGGCTGCTGCGACCGGACGCGGGGCACGTCCGCGTGGGAGACGTGACGGTGACCGACCCCGGATCCGGCGTGCACGTGCCCCCGCATCAGCGCGGCGTGGGGTTGCTGGCGCAGCAGCCCCTGCTCTTCCCGCACCTGTCGGCCGTCGGGAACGTTGCCTTCGGTCCGCGGGCCCACGGCGTGCCGCGCCGGGAGGCGGAGCGGCGGGCCCGCGAGCTACTGACTGCCGTCGACGCGGCGGAGCTGGCCGACCGGCGGCCGGCCGGCATGTCCGGGGGCCAGCAGCAACGGGTGGCCCTGGCTCGTGCGCTGGCGCCGGGGCCCGGGCTCCTGCTGCTCGACGAGCCCTTGGCGGCGCTGGACGTCGACGCGACCCCGGCCATGCGCTCGCTGCTGCGCCGCGTGATCCGCGACGCGAAGCAGACCGCCGTGCTGGTCACCCACTCGGCGCTCGATGCGCTCGTGCTGGCCGATCGGGTCGTGGTGCTGACCGGGGGCCGGGTGGTGGAGCAGGGCTCCACGCGAGACGTGCTCGGTCGACCGCGCAGCCCGTTCACCGCGCGGATCGCCGGGCTGGACCTCGTGCCGGGCACGGCGTGTCCCGAAGGGCTGCGGACGGCGGACGGGATGGTCGTGTCGGGACTTCACAACGGCGACAGCGTCGGTCCTGCCGACGGTGAACCCGCGGTCGCCGTGTTCCCGCCCTCGGCGGTCGCGGTCTTCGCCGAACGGCCTCACGGCAGTCCGCGCAACGTGCTGCACGTGCGGCTGGCGGCGATCGAACCGCACGGTGACGTGGTGCGGCTGCGGGCCGGGGCCGTGTCGGGAGGACCCGAGTGGATGGACGGGCTCGCTGCCGACGTGACGCCGGCGGCGGTGGCCGATCTCGCTGCAGAGCCGGGGGCGGAGCTGTGGTTCGCGGTCAAGGCCACCGAGGTCGGGATCCACGCCGCGAGCAGCTGACGTCCACAAGGGCCCTTCTGGACGGGGGGTTCGATTACACCCACGTACCTCACCTGTCACCCCTGCCCCAATCGTGTCTCTGTCCCCACTCGTTTCCGGGCCGTACCGTCGCTGCACGTGACACGCCTGCTCCTGCGGATCGCTCCGGCGGTGGCAGCCCTCCTGCTCCTCGTTGCCCTCGGGACTCCGGCGACGGCCGCGGCGCAGGACGAGCTGTCCCAGCGGACCGACTACGTGGTGCACACCCGCACGAGCGCCGAGGCGGGGGCGGCAGCCGATGTGCTCGAGGTACGACCGACGGTCATTTTCGACCAGGTGTCCGCGGGATTCGCCGCGAGCCTCACCCGGGCTCAGGTCGACCGGCTGCACGGGCTGCCCGGCGTGCTCGCGGTCGAGGAGGACCGGCGGATCACCGCGTTCGAGCCGCGTGCCGCCCCGGGGCGGATCCTGCGCGAGGGCACCCAGCTCGACCCGCCCAACTGGGGCCTGGACCGCATCGACCAGCGTGCCCTCCCGCTCGAGGCCGGCTACACGACGCGGGCCACGGGGGCAGGTGTGACCATCTACGTGCTGGACACCGGCATCGACACGACGCACCCCCAGTTCGGCGGCAGGGCGAGCGCGGGGGCGAACACGGTCGACGACGTGGCGGGTGACTGCGACGGTCACGGCACGGTGGTGGCGGGTATCGCCGCCTCCCGGGACTACGGCGTGGCCAAGGAGGCACAGCTCCGGTCGGTCAAGGTGCTCGACTGCAGTGGTGGCGGCACCCTGTCGTCGCTGCTGGCGGGCATCGACTACGTGGCGCGCAACCAGCAGGGCCCGTCCATCGCGGTGATGTCGTGGAGCTACGGGCCGTCGGACGTGCTGACGTCGGCGGTGACGGAGCTCGTGAAGAGGGGCGTCTTCGTGGCCTCGTCCGCGGGTAATACCGGGTCGAACGACTGCACCGCCGCGCCACGCGCCGCGGACGGCGTCATGGTCGTGGCGAACTCGACGATCGACGACCACCGGGCGGAGACCTCGTCCACCGGCAGCTGCGTGGACCTCTATGCGCCGGGAACGTCCATCGTCTCGACCGTTCCCGGCGGCACAAGCTCCTACACGGGCTCCTCGATGGCGGCGCCGCACGCGGCGGGAGTGGCAGCGTTGTACAAGCAGACGTTCGGCGACGCGCCCAGCCGCACCGTGGAGCAGTGGATCGTGGGTCACGCGACGCAGCGCGTCATCGCCGGCGGTGGCGAGGGTGGCACCCCGAATCTCCTGCTCTGCACGGGCGGCCTGTGACGCTCAGGCGCTGTACCTGCTCAGTACTTGCTCATAACGTGCTTGATCCGCGTGTAGTCCTCCAGCGAGTAGCCCGACAGGTCCTTGCCGTAGCCGGACTCCTTGAACCCACCGTGCGGCATCTCCGCCACCAGGGGGATGTGGCAGTTGACCCAGACACAGCCGAAGTCCAGGGCGCGCGACAGCCGGATGGTCCTGGAGTGGTCGCGCGTCCAGACGCTCGACGCGAGGCCGTAGGGCGTGCCGTTGGCGTAGGCGACGGCCTCGTCCTCGTCGGTGAACGTCTGGACGGTGATCACCGGTCCGAAGACCTCGGTCTGCACGATCTCGTCGTCCTGGGCGAGCCCGGCCACCACGGTGGGCGGGTAGAACCAGCCGGGACCGTCCGCGGGGGCACCGCCGGTGAGCACCCGTGCGTGCGATGGCACGCGCTCGACCAGGCCCGACACCTTCGCCAGCTGGTCGGGGTTGTTGAGCGGGGGGATGAAGAGGTCCTCCGCTCCGGGCTGCTCGTCACGGGAGAGGAGGACACCGCCGGCCTCGGCGGCCAGCGCCTCCGCCAGCGCGTCGGCCACGTCGGCGTGGGCGATGACGCGGGTGGCGGCCGTGCAGTCCTGGCCGGCGTTGAAGAACCCGGCGACCGCGATGTCGGCGGCGGCCGCTGCCACGTCGGCGTCGTCGAACACGATCACCGGCGCGTTGCCGCCGAGCTCGAGGTGCACGCGAGTGACGCGGGAGGCTGCGGCGGCGGCCACCGACTTCCCGGCCGGGATGCTGCCGGTGATGGCCAGCATCGCCGGGATCGGGTTCTCGCTCATCGCGACGCCGGTGGACCGGTCGCCGCACACGACGTTGAGCACCCCGGGCGGCAGCACGTCGGCGAACAGCTCACCGAGCCGCACTGTGCTGGCCGGCGTGGTGTCCGACGGCTTGAGCACCATCGTGTTCCCCGCCGCGAGCGCCGGGCCGATCTTCCAGATCGCCATCATCATGGGGTAGTTCCACGGCGTGATGGAGCCGATCACCCCGAGGGGTTCGCGCCGGATCGACGAGGAGTGGCCGGCCATGTACTCGCCCGTCGCGCGGCCCTCGAGCTGGCGGGCGGCGCCGGCGAAGAACCGGAGCTGGTCGGCCATCGGGCCGATCTCCTCCGACAGCGTCAGCCCCGTCGGCTTGCCGGTGTCGCGCGCCTCGATCTCCACGAGCTCCTCGCCGTGGGCCTCGAGGGTGTCGGCCATCGCGAGCAGCGCGGTCATCCGCTCGCCCGGCGTGGTGTCGCGCCAGCCCTCGTCGAACGCGCGCCGCGCACTCCGGTAG
>DASRSC010000349.1:0-1755 GCA_035695525.1 Pseudonocardia sp.
CCGATGCTCGACCTGAACGGTCCCGCTGACCCGATCGAGGACTACCTCGCCGCATTGCAACTGCTCGAGGGCGTGGCGCACGACGTCGATGTCGTGGTCCCCGGCCACGGGTCGATCGGCGGACCTGATCGGGTGCAGTCACGGATCGACCAGGATCGGGCGTACGTGCACGCCGTGCGTGACCGCCAGATTCCGAGCGACCCGCGGGTCGGCCCATCGGGCTCGGATGGCGAGGATCCGTTGCCTGACGTACACGACCGGCAGGTACAGCAGCTCGCCCGAAGAAGCGCGAGAGCGTCTGTCCAGGTCGCGGATGCTGCGGTTGCTGCTCAGGGCGCGAGCGGCAGCGCGCAGCGCCAGCAGCAGCTCATCGTTGGACGTCATCAGGTGTTCCCAGTTCAACCGGTCGGGCGGGTACGGCACGCGGCACGTCGGACGGTGCTGCGGCGGCAGAGGCGAAGCGACGTGCGCCGGGTTCTGCCCCCACCCAGCTCGGTGGTCGGGGACGCACATGAGGGCGGCGCTCTGGTGCGCGTCCCTGACTCTAGGGGTTCCGAACGCCGTCCCCGCCGATTTCGCGGGCTCGACGTTGTCCGGGCCGCTGCGACGTGACAGAGTTCTCCCGCTTGGATGGTTGACGAACACAGCTGCAGCTCGATGTCCCGTCCCAGCGCCCCCACCCGGGTGGCTGCGTCTCCCCTGTCGATCCGAGCCCGGACCGTGGTGGGGAAGCGCACGCACTCGTGACGGCGCGTCGCGGAAGGCGGCCGTCCTTGTCCCGTTCCTGCCCGGTCCCAGCCTCCACCCCGCCGTCGCGCGCGCTCCGCGCCACGAGCTGTACGGCGGCGCGAGAGCGACTCGACGACACCTCTCTCGCCTCCCCGGCTGAAGGAGCACCCCAGTGACCGAACGGGCCCATGAGGTGCGCGGACCTCTGGCGCTCGGGGTCGCCGTGGGGGTGGCGCTGCGTGCGCTCAGCGATCTCACACCGGCCGCTGCCGGGGTGAGAGACGGGCGACTCAAGGTGCTGCTGCGCGCCAGCCTCGCCCTGTCGACGACTCGTGAACTCTGACCCCCGTAGGTACCGGGAAAGTTGACCCCTTCCCGTGAGGCTGCGGGAGGTGATGACTGTGGAGGACTGGGCAGAGGTCCGTCGGCTGCACCGTGCCGAGGGCTTGCCGATCAAGGAGATCGTCCGTCAGACGGGGTTGGCGCGGAACACGGTGCGGACGGCGCTGCGTAGCGAGCGGGCACCGACGTACCAGCGGCCGTCGCGGGGTTCGGTGGTCGACGCCTATGAGCCAGCGATCCGGGTGCTGCTCGCCTCATGGCCGCGGATGCCGGGCCCGGTGATCGCGCAACGCATCGGCTGGTCGTATTCGGAGGGGCCGCTCAAGAAGCGCCTGGCGCTGATCCGCCCGGAGTACCTCGGTGTCGATCCGGTCGACCGGGTCGCCTACCAGCCCGGGGAGATCACCCAGTGCGACCTGTGGTTCCCCGACACGAAGATCCCGGTCGGGAACGGGCAACGCTGGATGCTGCCGGTGCTGGTCATGGTGCTGGGCTACTCGCGCTACCTGTCGGCGACGATGCTGCCGTCGCGGCAGGCCGGGGACCTGCTGGCGGGGATGTGGCAGCTGATCTCCGGGCTCGAGCGGGTCTCGAAGACCCTGGTCTGGGACCGCGAAGCAGCGATCGGCGGCACCGGGAAGCTCACCGCCCCAGCCGCGGCGTTCGCCGGGACGCTGGCGACCA
>DASRSC010000350.1:0-10249 GCA_035695525.1 Pseudonocardia sp.
CTCTCGGCGCCACCCGTCGAGGAGATCAAGGTCGGCACGCAGATCCTGCAGTCGTTGAACCTGCGTCCGCGCAAGCTGGAGATCGTGTCCTGCCCGTCCTGCGGACGCGCGCAGGTGGACGTCTACAAGCTCGCCGACGAGGTCACGGCCGGGCTCACCGGCATGGAGGTGCCGCTGCGCGTGGCCGTCATGGGTTGCGTCGTCAACGGCCCGGGGGAGGCCCGTGAGGCCGACCTGGGCGTGGCGTCGGGCAACGGGAAGGGCCAGATCTTCGTCAGGGGCCAGGTCATCAAGACCGTTCCGGAGCACGCCATCGTCGAGACCTTGATCGAGGAGGCGATGAAGATCGCCGAGACGATGGAGGCCGAGGGGGAGCCGCAGGTGACCGTCGGCTGAGCGGAGCGGGCCGCGCATCGGCACCGTCGGCTGAGCGGAGCGGGCCGCGCATCGGCACCGTCGGCCGAGCGGAGCGTGGCGAGTTCGATCCTCTGGTGAGCGATCCCGTCGTGTGCATCGCGGCGATCGTCTGGCATCGTTAAGGAGTGCTTCGTGTCGCCGGAGCGCGGCTCCTCGACGACCGGGACCGCGCGGGAGTATGCGCGGTCCTGGAGAGTGATCCGGTGGCCGCCTGCATGGTCGCCGCTCGTGTCGAGGTGGCGGGGCTCGATCCCTGGCGTCTTGGGGGCGAGCTGTGGGGTGTGGGTTCCCGGTTCGACGGTCTCTGTTTCTCCGGCGCCAACCTCGTACCGCTGCGGGGCGAGCGCTCGGCTCTGCGCAGCTTCGCCGATCGGGCCCGCCGGTACGGGCGCACCTGCTCGTCCCTCGTCGGCCGGGCGGAGCTGGTGCTGCCGCTGTGGAACGAGCTTGCGGGCCACTGGGCGCCCGCCCGGGAGGTGCGTGCCGACCAGCCGCTGATGGCGCTCGCCGGGCGACCCGGGGTGGCCGCCGACCCGCTCGTGCGACCGGTACGTCCCGAGGAGCTGGACCGCTACCTGCCGGCGGCCGTCGCCATGTTCACGGAGGAGGTCGGCATCGACCCCCGTGCCGGTGACGGCGGGGTCGGTTACCGGTCGCGTGTGGCCGAGCTCGTTGCCGCCGGGCGGGCGTTTGCCCGTTTCGAGGGCGACGAGGTCGTGTTCAAGGCGGAGATCGGGGCGCTGTCGTCCCAGGTCGGGCAGATTCAGGGCGTGTGGGTGCACCCCGCCCTCCGGGGCCGCGGACTCGGCACGGCCGGTACCGCCGCAGTGGTCGAGCGCCTGGCTGCGCTGGGCCGGATGTCGAGCCTGTACGTCAACGGCTTCAACCTGGTGGCGAGGTCCGCGTATCACCGGATCGGATTCACCCAGGTCGGCAGCTTCGCCACGATCCTGTTCTAGAAGGGACCGCGCGCGTGACGCAGGAACCGTCCGGCTTCAGGCCGTCGCCATCGATCGACACAGAGGTGGCGCACTCCCCGCGGATCTGGAACTACTGGCTCGGCGGCAAGGACAACTACGAGGTCGACCGGCGCATCGGCGACGACTTCCGTGAGCTCTTCCCGCCGATAGTCGATATCGCCCGGTCCTCGCGGGCCTTCCTCAAGCGGGCCGTGCAGCACCTGGCCGGGGAGGCCGGGGTCCGCCAGTTCCTCGACATCGGCACGGGGTTGCCGACGGTGGACAACACCCACGAGGTCGCGCAGCGGGTGGCGCCCGAGTCGCGCATCGTCTACGTCGACAACGACCCGATCGTCCTGGCTCACGCGCGGGTGTTGCTGCTCAGCTCGGCCGAGGGAGCCACCACTTACATCGACGCCGACCTCTACGACTCGGCCGCGATTCTCGACGTCGCCGCCCGGAGTCTCGACTTCACGCGGCCGATCGCGCTCATGCTCATGAACATCCTCGGCCACGTCCCCGACTTCGACCAGGCCCGGGAGATCGTCACACGGCTGGTTGCTGCCCTGCCGCCTGCCAGCTATCTGGTGGTGGCGGACGGGACCACCGACGACGGCCCGTTCGACGCCGCCATCCAGATGTGGAACGACGCCGGATCGTTGCCGTACATCCTCCGCACCCCGGAGCAGATCGGGCAGTACTTCGACGGACTGGAGCTGCTCGAGCCGGGCGTCGTCTCCTGCCCGTTCTGGCGGCCCGACGAGAGCCACGTCGGCGCGCCCAGCCACGTGGACGAGTTCGGCGCCGTCGGCCGCACGAGGTGAGCGCCGCCGGCGCTCAGCCCGCCGTGGCGTGGTAGCGGGTGTACGGCGAGGACGTGGCAGCCGCGAGCGTCGTCGAGGGCGACTGGCGGGCGCGCCTGGAGGAGTTCGGGCGCCAGAAGTGGCGGCTGTACCTGCGACACCCGTGGATGCTGCAGATCGCGCAGGGGCGCCCGATGCTCGGCCCGAACTCGATGGCGTCCACTGACATCGTGCTGCGGGCCATGGACGAGCTCGGCCTCGACGAGCACGAGATGCTCGCAGCGGTGGTGCTGCTCAGCTCGTTCGTCGCCGGGCTGGCCAAAACCACGATCGAGGCGATGCAGGCGGCCGACCGCACGGGCGTCAGCGACGACGAGTGGTGGGAGATCCAGGGCGAGTACGTCGGCCCCGCGGTCGCCGAGGGACAGCTGCCCATGATGACCAAGGTGGGCGAGGCGGGGGCCTTCACCTCGATGTTCGACCATTTCGAGTTCGGCCTCCAGCGGGTGCTCGACGGCCTCGGTGCGCTGATCGACGCGCGCAGCGGTGCCGCTCGACCGCCCGCTGACCAGGCGAAGCGGACCACAGGGTGCGGCCAGTAGGAATCCCCGATGGAAGCGGTTCGCAGCTCATGCACCCGGGCGGGCGAGCTGCGACCCGCTCGCCCGCTCTCGGTCGTTCGCGGTCCCTCAGGCGAAGAGCTTCGCCTGCTCCTCGCGCAGCTGGTCCACGAGCCGCCCCGGCGGCAGGGTGACGTCGGCGTAGGTGAGCACGGCGTCCTTCTGGACGTCCCGCTTGAGCACGCAGCCCTCGGCCACCCCCATCGGCAGCAGGCCCTCGGACCGAGTGATGCTGGTGGTCTCGGCTACGCCGTAGGTGTCGTACCCGCCGAGGCCGTCGACGGCCCGGCCGGCCCGGAGGTCCTGCTTGGCCGTCGCTACCACATCGACGTGCGGGCCCGCGGGCGGGGTGAGGGCTGCGTCGCCGAAGTCCACGGCGCGGACCACGGAGTTGGGCACCTCGAAATGGCATAGGTGGTAGGGGGTGTAGAAGCTGTACAAGGGGCCCTTGCCCAGCTTGTAGAGCTCCAGGTAGTGCCGCTGCTTCGGGTCGTCGTGCGTGCCGAGCACGAAGATGCCGGGACCCGGCTTCGACTTCACCACGTAGTCGACGATCCCGCCCAGCTCGCGGAGCCGGTCCACGTCGTAGCGGTCCGTGAGCTCGTCGACGTGCCCCTCGTGCTCCCAGCCGTTCATGCCGCGCCTTGGCACGGTGAGCCCGAACGCATTCGCCACGATCGCCTGCTCGAAGGAGATCTTCGTGCCGTCGGCGAAGCTCGTGACCATGTGCGGGTCCTGGCCCCAGCGCTCGGCGAACGCCTTCTGCGTGGTCGGCGTGCGGTACTCGTCCTGCAGCCCCTTGATGTTGCCCGCGACCAGTGGCGTCACCCCAAGGCCCTGCACGAACCGCATCAGGTTGCCCTGCACGCCTGGCTGGTCGCCGTCGCAGCCGGTGAGCACGACACCGGCGTCGCGGGCCCGGAGGGCGAGCAGCGGGCCGACCGTGCCGTCCAGCTCCGCGTTCATGGTGACGACGGGCAGGCCCCGCTCGATCGCCGCCACGGTGACGCGCGCGCCGAACTCGACCGCGCCGGTGACGTCGACGATGCAGTCCAGGTGGACGGCCTTGAGCAGCTCGAAGGCGTCCTCGAGCACCGCGGGGGTGCCCTTCTCGATCGCGGTGTCGAGCTCGGAGGCGTTCTCCACCCGCACGGGCTCGACGCCTGCCTCGCCGTAGGCGCGCTCGGCGTTGGCCAGGGTCCGGTTGGCCACGGCCACGAGGTTCATGCCCGGCACCGAGTTGACGATCTGGTTGGCCAGGCCCCGGCCCATGAACCCGGCGCCGATCATGCCGACGCGGATCGGGCGGCCCTCGGCCTCGCGCCTGCGCAGCGCGGTGTCCAGAATGATCATCGGGCCGTCGCTGACGCTGTGCCGATGCGCGGGGCGCCGTCGCTGCCCGCCGCGGAGAGCAGCGGCCATGCCGCGTCCTTCTCGGACACGATCGCCGGCGGGATCGGCCAGTCGACGGCGAGCGCCGGGTCGTCCCATCGCAGACCGCGCTCCGCGCCGGGGGTGTACGGCGTGCTGACCTGGTAGATGACCTCGGCGGCATCGGTCAGGGTCAGGTAGGCGTGCGCGAACAGGCGCGGCACGTACATCGCCGTGCGGTTGTCCTCGGAGAGCTCGGCGCCGAACCACTGCAGGTAGGTGGGCGACTCCTGCCGCAGGTCGACGATCACGTCGTAGATCGCGCCCCGATAGCAGCGGATGAGCTTCGTCTCCGCGTTGGGCTCGAGCTGGTAATGGAACCCGCGCAGCGTGCCGGCCTTGTGGTTGTAGGAGATGTTGGCCTGCTCGACCAGCGGCTCGAGGCCCGCGTCGACGAACTCCTGCCGGCAGAATGCGCGCGCGAAGAAACCGCGATCGTCCTCGAGGAGCTTCAGGTCGACGAGTGCCGCGCCGGGGAGCGGGGTGGTGTGGATCTGCATGGGGGAGGGATCGTCCTCTTCGGGTCGTCCGGGGCTGTCGATCACGTCGTGTCGCACGATGGTAGATGGGCGGGTGGCGATCGGCTCACCGCCGATCAGCGCGTGCAGCGCACCCCGGAGGTACCTGCAGTCGCGTACCGGCTCCGCCCGGGCAGTCCCGTCCGGCCACCAGCACCTCGCGGGCCCTCTGCGCC
Source organism: Pseudonocardia sp. (assembly GCA_035695525.1). Lineage (GTDB taxonomy): Bacteria > Actinomycetota > Actinomycetes > Mycobacteriales > Pseudonocardiaceae > Pseudonocardia. The sequence goes on from DASRSC010000350.1 coordinate 4,925, forward strand.
CGCGCGATCTGGGCGTCGATCGCGGTGACCTGCTCGTCCACCACCTGCGCCCAACCGCCCGGTCCCGGTCGCAGCGCCCACGGTGCCGACGTCCTGAAGGTCGGTCACGGGCCCGGCCTCCTCCTGGGGCTGCTGGCCCGCCGGGACGACGTCGGGCGCATCGTCGGGGTGGATCCCTCGGTGGAGATGCGGCGGCTTGCGGTGCGCAGGCTCGCGGCCGAGATCGCCACCGGACGACTGGAGCTCCGGCGCGGTGACGCCGCCGCGACCGGCCTGCCGGATGCGTCGGTGGACATCGTCGTCTCGGTCAACTCGGTGGCGATCTGGCCCGAGCTCGAGCGCGTCGAGAACGGGCTGCGATCACGCTTCGCCGACGTCCGCCGGATGCGGACCCGGCGCTGCACGGTGTTCGACGCGCGGGTGGAGAACACGCTTCCGTAACCTCTGATCGATTGTCTCGCGGTAGCCGAATGGGCCGGCGGCCGGCTCGGCATACTGACCGGGTGCTCCCTACCCGTCCGATTCGTGCAGCTCGGCGGATGCGCGTGATGCTCGCTGCGCTGGCGGTGCTGCTCGTCACGGCCGGGTGTGGGCTCTTCGGCGACGACGGCCCGAAGAATGTGGCCACCGCGTTCCTCACGGCATGGTCGGCAGGCGATGACGCGCGTGCGGCGGCCCTCACCGACGATCCGGTGGCCGCTGGTCAGCTGCTGGGCGTCACCCGCGAGGCGCTCGGTCCGGCGACCCTGGTCGCCGAGCTCGCCCAGGTGCGCACGGCCACCGCGCGGGCCGCCGCGTCCGTCGAGATGACCTGGCAGCTGGGGCCGGACCGTACATGGACCTACCTCAACGAGCTCGAGCTGCTGCCTGTACCCGACACCGAAGAGGGCTGGGTCGTGCACTGGGGGCCCACTGTCGTGCATCCCGACCTGGCCGCCCGACAACGGCTGGAGCTGCGCACCGACCCGGCTCAGCCGGCCCCCGTCGTCGACCGCGCCGGTGTTCCCCTGCTCACGGCCACCCCGGTCGTCGCCGTGCTGCTGGACCGGACGACCGCGGGCGACCTGCCGGCCGTGACGGGGGCGCTCGCCCGCGGGCTCTCCCCGCTGGATCCGCAAATCACGCAGGAGTCGATCACCGAAGGGGCGGCGCGCACACCGGACGGGCAGGTCTACCCCGTCGCACTACTGCGCGACACCGACTACCAGGGGGTGAAGCAGGCGATCCACGATCTGCCCGGCGTCCGCTTCAGCAGCGCCGAGCGGCTGCTGGCGCCGGACGCCGGTTTCGCCCGGCAGGTGCTGCCCGCGGTCCGCACCGAGACCGCCGCGCAGCTCGAGGGTGTGGCGGGCTGGTCCGTGTTGCTCGTCGATTCCAGCGGCGCCACCATCCGCACGCTGGCCGAGGAGCCGCCGCGCCCGGGCAGCACCGTCACGATCGGCATGGACCGCGCCGTGCAGACCGCGGCTGAGGATGCCGTCGAGCCGGTGGCGCAGCAGGCGATGCTCGTCGCGGTGGCGCCGTCGTCCGGTGATCTGCTGGCCGTCGCGCAGAACGGTCCGGCCGACGTCGCGGGTGCGCTCGCCCTGACCGGGCGCTACCCACCGGGTTCCACGTTCAAGATCGTCACGGCTACGGCGGCAGCCGCCGAGGACGGGCTCTCGGCGACATCGCCGGTGGCCTGCCCCGGCAGCACCGTCATCGGCGGCCGCCCGGTGCCCAACTCCGGCCTCTTCGACCTCGGCACCGTCCCGCTGCTCACGGCGTTCGCCCGGTCCTGCAACACCACGTTCGCGCGCATCGCGTCACAGCTGGATGCGGCCGCGCTGCCGGCGGCGGCGTTGCGACTCGGTCTGGGGGCCGACTACGCGGTGCCGGGGCTCACCACCATCACCGGCTCCGTGCCTGTCTCGGCTGACGCCGTGCAGCGCGCCGAGGACGGGTTCGGCCAGGGGGAGGTGCTGGCCACCCCGCTGGGGATGGCTCTCACCGCAGCCACGGTGGCCCACGGCGCGCCGGTGGTGCCGCAGCTGCTGCGCGACCGGCCCACCCAGGTGCTGCGTCCGGCCGCCCAGCCGATCGCCGCCGAGCTGGAACAGCTGCGCCCCATGATGCGGGCGGTTGTCACCGACGGCACGGCCACGCAGCTCGCCGGACTCGGTGAGGTGTTCGGGAAGACCGGCACCGCCGAGTTCACCAACGGCGGGAGGTCCCATGGCTGGTTCGTCGGCTACCGGGGAGACGTGGCGTTCGCGGTACTGGTGGTCGACGCCGGGTCGTCCACTCCCGCCATCGAGGTCGCGGCGCGGTTCCTGTCCACGATCGGCTGATCGACGCGGGTCGCGCAGATCCACGCCCTTGCTCGGGCCCTTAGGCTGGAGCGCATGTCCCTCCACCGGATCGCCGCGCTCGCGCTCGCGGCTGACGTGATCGCGGTGGTCGTCTTCGCCGCCATCGGCCGGATCAGCCACGCCGAGTCCGGGAGCCTGCTGGGCCTGCTCGGCACCGCGGCGCCCTTCCTGGTCGGGCTCGCCGCCGCCTGGGCCACGCCGGTCGTGCGGGCGCAGCCGCCCGGGTTGCGGGCAGGTGCGGTGGTGCTCGCCGGCACGGCCGTGCTCGGGCTCGCCGTGCGGGCGGCGTTCACCGGACGTCTCCCACTGAGCTTCGCCGTGGTCACGGTCGTCACGCTCGCCGTGCTGCTGCTCGGCTGGCGGGCGCTGTCGTTGCTGGTCTCTCACCGCGCCGCGAGCCGCGCCCTCCGCTGATCACACCGGTTCTGCCGCTCGAGCGCCGGCCCTCCGTCGAGGTATCCGCCGGCACCACACCGGTGTGAGCCTGACCCCGCTGTCCGTGCCGGCGCGGTGCTTACACTGGCGGCATGCCCGCCCGCACGCTGCTGACCCCTGGCACCGTCTCGCCGACCCGTCCCGTTCCCGCGCAGATCCCACGGCCGGAGTACGTCGGCAAGGACCGGCCGTCCCGCAGCAATGACCCGTGGGTGCAGACGCCCGAGGTGATCGAGGCCATGCGGGTGGCCAGCCGGATCGCGGCACAGGCGCTGCAGGTGGGTGGCGAGGCCGTGGCGCCCGGTGTCACCACCGACGAGGTCGACCGCGTGGTCCACGAGTTTCTCGTCGACCACGACGCCTACCCGTCCACGCTGGGCTACAAGAGCTTCCCGAAGTCGTGCTGCACGAGCCTCAACGAGGTGATCTGCCACGGCATCCCCGACTCGACCGTGATCGAGGACGGCGACATCGTGAACATCGACGTCACGGCGTACATCGGCGGCGTCCACGGCGACACGAACGCCACGTTCCTCGCCGGTGACGTCGCCGAGGAGGACCGGCTCCTGGTCGAGCGCACCCGCGAGGCCACGATGCGGGCGATCAAGGCGGTGCGCCCGGGGCGTGAGCTCAACGTCGTGGGTCGCGTGATCGAGTCCTACGCCAAGCGCTTCGGCTACGGCGTGGTGCGCGACTTCACGGGCCACGGCATCGGGCGGTCCTTCCACAGCGGGCTTGTCGTGCTGCACTACGACGAGCCGGACGTGCACACGGTCCTCGAGCCGGGCATGACGTTCACGATCGAGCCGATGATCACGCTCGGCACGATCGACTACGACATCTGGCCCGACGCGTGGACCGTCGTCACCAAGGACCGCGCCAGGACTGCGCAGTTCGAGCACACCGTGCTGGTCACCGCCGACGGTGTGGAGATCCTCACGCTGCCCTGACGGCTGCCGTCGCCGCCGCGACGATCGCGGCCGCGTCGGCGAGGTCGACCGAGACGTCGGCGCCGCTCAGGACGAGGTCGTCGTACTCCGAGCGGTTGCGTCGGCGGCGCAGGGCGTCGAAGTGCCGAGCGGCCGGGTTGCGCTGCCCGAGGCTCTCCGCGCACCAGATCGCCACCGCCTCGTGTGCGCCGGTCCGGTTCGTCGCCCGCAGCCCGCCTGCGAGCATCGCCGCGGTGACGGCCTTGCGCGCCGCGTCGTAGAGCGCGACGTAGGCGATCTCCAGGTCCAGCTGCTCGTCGAGCAGGCGGCGCGCCGTGTCGAGATGCTGCTCCGCGACGACGAGGCGGGCCACGGCGGCCTCGGAGTCGGCGGGCACCCGCTGCAGGCGGCCGGCGCGCAGCAGCGCGGCGACGTCCGGCCGGGGCGGGGTCACCCTGCGGGCCGCAGGTCGAGCGGCACCAGTGGGGAGTCGCGTACGGAGCGCACGAACCCGCCGCGTCCCTCGGTCCACTCCGCCGGCGTCAGCACGCTCACCGTGACGTCCCGGCCGAGGCGGTCGGTGGCCTCGTCCGCCACGGCGCGAACGCGTCGCACCGTGGCGGCCCGGTCGTCGTCGGGCCCGTCGTCGGCCACCACCAGGACGTCGATGTCTGCAGGCTCGTCGCCGGGTTCGCCGTGCTGCCGACGAGCCCAGCTGCCATAGATGTAGGCCTCACGCACCCCCGCCACATCGGTCAGCAGCTCGCGCAGCACCGCGGGCGGCCCCGCAACCTTGAGCAGCAGGGCCGTGAGCTCGGCGTGGATCGGGGACTCGGCCCTGGCGCTCACCAGCCGGGTGCGCCCGACGTCGCGATCGGCGAGAATGCCGGCGCCGACCAGGCGCGCGACCTCCCGGGACACCGTCGCCTGCGGAACGCCGGTGCGTCGCGCCAGCTCACCGATCGAGAGCTCCCGTGCGCTGCCGGTGAACAGCTCGGCGAGCACAGCCAGTTGCGCCGCCGAGCGGAAGATCGGCAGCAGCGGGGGCGCAGACTGACTCACAACCTGGATGATTTCATCCTGAGTGTGGATGTCAAGCGGACGCCGCCGCGCGATGATCTGAGTCGCCCGTCCCGCGGAGGGCGCGGGGCAGGAAGTCGCGGATCAGTGCGGCGATCTCGGGGCCGTGGGTCTCCAGGGCGAAGTGGCCGGCGTCGAGCAGGTGCAGCTCGGCGTCGGGGAGATCGCGCAGGTAGGCGCGTGCGCCGTCGACGCCGAAGATCTCGTCGTGCTCGCCCCAGACGATGAGCGTGGGCGGGCGGTGGCGGCGGAAGTAGGCGTGGAACGCGGGGTAGGCGTCGAGGTTGGTGCGGTAGTCCCAGAACAGCTGCATCTGGATCTCAGCGTTGCCCGGTCTGTCGAGAAGGGCCTGGTCGAGCGTCCAGGTGTCGGGGCTGACGCGGTCGAGCCGCCCGGCCGGCACCCCGTGGACGTACTGCCAGCGCGTGCTGTCGAGGTGCAACGACGCCTGCACGGCGTCCCGGCCGGCGGCCGGGTCACGCCAGTACTCGTGCAGGGCGTCCCAGAACGGCGTCAAGCCCTCGGTGTAG
>DASRSC010000351.1:0-5756 GCA_035695525.1 Pseudonocardia sp.
CGGGCAAGACGACGCTGCTGCGGACGGTCGCCGGGGAGCTGGCGCCGGCGGCGGGCAGCATCGCGCGTGGTCCGCGGGGTGACGTCGCAGGCGCCCGGTCAGGCCCCGGGACGCACCGCGCCGGTCACCGCCCACCGGTCCGAGCGGGCCCGTCGCCCTACGGCCACGAGACGGATCAACATGAACGCCATCAGGCCCGCCCAGATCCCTGTCAGGCCCCACCCCCACGCGAGCGATGCCCAGATCAGCGGCAGGAATCCGACGACCGCGGCGGCCAGCGTGGACGTCCGCAGGTAGGCGGCGTCTCCGGCACCGAGCAGCACCCCGTCCAAGGCGAACACGACCCCGGCCACGGGCTGCATGGCCACGAAGAACCACCAGGGCACCGGTACCGCGGCGAGCACCTCGGGATCCGGCGTGAACACCGGCGGCAGCACCCCGGAGAGCGCGGCGAACAGCGCCCCGAACCCGAGGCCGAGCACGATCCCGTAGCGCGTGACCTGCCCGGCCAGGGCCCTGGCCCGCTCGGCGCCCCGCTCGGGCGAGCCGAGCGCCGCGCCCACGAGCGACTGCGCCGCAATCGCCACGGCGTCGAGCACCAGGGCCTGGAAGAACCACAGCTGCAGGACGATCTGGTGGGCCGCCGCCGTCGCGGCCCCAAATCGGGTGGCCACCGCAGCGGCGGACAGGAAGCAGGCCTGGAACGCGAGGCTGCGGGCCATCAGGTCGCGCCCGAGCCCGAGCTGCGACCGCAGCACGGAAGGCGCAGGCCGCAGCGCCACCCCGTCGGCCCTGGCGGCCCGAACGAGCGCGCCGAGGAACAGGCTCGCGCCGACCGTTTGACCGACGACGTTGGCGACCGCCGACCCGACGAGTCCGAGGCCCGCCCACCCGCCCACCCCGTGCACGAGCAGGATGCAGGCCAGCGCGGACAGCCCGTTGCCGGCGAGGACGAAGCGCAACGGCCGGGCCGTGTCCTGGACACCGCGCATCCAGCCGTTGCCGGCCAGCGTCACCAGCACGAGCGGCGCTCCGCACAACGCGATCCGCAGCCAGGACACAGCCGCATCGGCGATCGCTCCGCCGTTGCCGAGCGCCGCGGCGACCGGCCGCGCGACGAGCTGACCGACCACGAGCACCAGCAGCCCGACGGCGAGCGCGAGCCAGGTGGCCTGCACCCCCTCGGCCACGGCGGCGCCGCGCCTGCCCGCCCCGTGCAGCCGCGCCGCGCGAGCCGTGGTGCCGTAGGACAGGAAATTCAGCTGGCTCGTGACCTGCGCGAACACCACGCCTGCGACGGCGAGGCCGGCCAGCGGCACAGCACCCAGCCTGCCGACCACCGCGGTGTCGACGAGCAGGTACAGCGGCTCGGCGGCCAGCACCGGCAACGCCGGAGCTGCCAGCCTCAGCACTGTCCGGGCCGGCACGCGATCGGGCGGCTGGGTCATCGGGAACGGGTCATGGGCACTGCTCACCCGTCGGCGCGCGGCACCGCATGCGGACGGCGGCACACGTAGACGAACGCGGGCGGCAGGTTGCGCCACACGGTGGCGGTGACCAGCACCTCGTCGAACGTCTCGCGCAGGGTGCGGCGGAAGCGTCGAGCCGCGCCGAGCGTCATGCCGTGCAGGTAGGCGAAGGTGGTGAAGGCACCGGTCGCGCCGATCGCGCGGCTGATCTCGCCCAGAAGCGCTGTCTGCGTCGCGTCGTCGAACAGCGCCCATGGCAGCCCGCAGATCACGGCGTCGACGGAGGTGACCCCGCGCAGGGCGAGCAGCGCGCCCAGGTCCGCCGCGTTGCCGGGCACGACCTCCAGCTCCGGGCGGGTCCGGCGCAGGAACGCGACCATGTCGGAGTCCAGCTCGACGGCGAGGTGCCGGGCACCGGCCGGTAGCTTCGTGGCGATCACGGCGCTCACCGCACCGGTACCCGGGCCGAGCTCCACGACGACGGGGGAACCGCACCGCGGTACGACCGACGCGAGCACCGCCCCCAGCCGCGGCGAGCTGGGCGCGACCGCGCCCATCGTCGCGGGCCTGCGCAGGGCAGCGACGAGGAAGGCCCGTCGGGCCGCCCTCGCATCCGGCTCGATACGGGTTGGTCCGGTATCGGACGTCATCTGGCTGGGCTCCTCGGTCTCGGTCGCTGCACACCGTAGCCGGACGGGCAGCAGGGCCGATCAACCGGCGAGGTCCGGGGATTGACTGCTGCATCGACCTCTTGCATCGACCTATTGCGGAGTACCCGGCGGGGGCAGGCGCATCGTGCGCTGCGGTTCCACCCCGGCCACGCCGTCGAGGTCGGCCAACGCCTCCCAACCGGACGGCGCCGATCCGGTGATCACGCCGACCGGCGCCAGTACCTGCTCGACGTCCATCCCGGCCGCGCGCAGCCGCGCGGCCAGCTCGTCGATCGCGGCGAGATGGGCGTCGTCGACGGTGACGGTGACGGGAATGGGGCCTTCGCTGTGGGAAGCGTTCACGACGGAGCCTGCACCAGCCCGGCGCCGACATCCTGCGCGGGCGGTCCGAGCGGCTGGGCGGCGCCGACGAGCTCGTCCCACAGCGCCCTGCCGCGGGCCCCGCTGCGCTCCGCCCACAGCGCGGCGATCCCGGCGACGTGCGGGGTGGCCATGCTGGTGCCCGAGATCGTGTTGTAGCGCCGCGGCAACGGCCAGCTGGAGTGAACCTGGACACCCGGCGCGGCGATGTCGATCTCGCCACCGCCGACCTCCGTGGCCGAGGCGGAGAAGTCGGCCACCGCCAGGGTGGCGTCCACCGCTCCTACCGCCATGATCGACGGGCTGTTCGCCGGCACTCCGACGAACCCGGGGTCGCCCTCCGACCGGCTCGCGTTGTTCCCGGCGGCCGCCACGACGAGCGTCCCGGCCGCGAGCGCACGGCGCCCCACCGTCTCGTAGGCGGTGGAGATCTCCCGCTGGTCCGCACCGAGGGACATCGAGATCACCTGCGCACCCGCGCTGATGGCCCAGCTCATCCCGGCGAGGATGTCGGCGTCGGTGCCGCTGCCCTGGTCGCTCAGCACCTTGCCGACCAGCAGCCGGGCCCCGTTGGCCACCCCGTAGCGCGGCCCCTCGGCCGGGTCGACGGGGCCCGCCATCGTCCCAGCGCAGTGCGTCCCGTGTCCCTGGACGTCCTGCGCGGTCTGGCCGTCGACGAACGACCGTGACGTGATGTCGCGGTCGGCGAAGTCGGGATGGCGCAGGTCGATGCCGGTGTCGAGCACCGCGACGCTGATCCCTGCCCCGGATTCCGCCGCCGCGAGCACGCCCGTGGCCTGCAGCCCCCAGGTGGCCTCTGCGTCGTCGATGAACGGGCTGTCCTGCAGGGCGTCGACCGGAACGGCGTCCTGCAGGGCGTGCACGATCCGCTCCGGCTCCACGGCGATGAGCCGGTCGTCGGCCGGTTCGAACAGCCCGGTCGCCCCCACCCGGTCCGGCACCACTGTCACTACGGCGACCCCGAGCTCGGCGAACAGCAGCGCGCCCGGCCCCGTCTGCCGGGCGTCGAGCGCGCCAGGCTGGGCGTCCCTGGTGGAGACGACCTCCTGCACGCCGCTCACCTCGCGTACCACCGCGCGCGACGCCTCGTCGTCCCCGAACAGGTCGTCATTGATCACGAGCAGGTAGCGCCCGGTGGTCGAGGCCGCCGGTTCACGGGAAGGTCGCATCATCGGCCCATCGTCGCCGAAGATCGATCCGCTGTCAGATCGCCGTGCCGCTCAGGTGGCAGGGCGGGACGTCATGCGGGTCGTTTCGCAGGATCGAGCGCTGCCAGTGCTCCGCGGAGGGCGGCGAGAACCTCGTCGGCCGTGCCGTCACGCGTGAAACCCGCCGCGGCCCGGTGACCGCCCCCATCGAGCAGCCCGGCCGCCGCCGCCACATCGACGCGCCCCTTCGACCGGAGCGAGGTGACCCAGCGCCGGTGGCCCACCTGCTTCACGACCGCCGCGACCTCGGCCTCCGCCGTGGTCCGCAAGACGTCCACGATGCTGTCGACCTCCTCCGCCCGGAAGCGGGTGGTGTCCTCGAACGGGACACATGCGTGCACCAGACCCAGCCCACCCGCCGCATCCGGCTCGAGCACGGCGTTCTGCAACACCTCACCCAGCGTGGCCAGCCACACGTAGGGGTGCGTATCCATGATCGGACGCACCAACTCTTCGGGATCGACGCCCGTGGCGACGAGGTCGGCGGCCATGCGGTGCGCTGCCTCCCCCGCCGTCCGGAAACCACGGGTGTCGGTGACCAACCCCGCGTAGAGGCACCGGGCGACGTCGGCGTCGAGCGGCTCCCCCATCGCGACGAGCACGCGGTGGGCCAGCACCACCGTGGCCTCGACGCCGGGGTCCAGCACCTGCACATCGCCGAAGCCCGGGTTGGACACGTGATGGTCGATCATCACCGACGAACCCGCAGTGGCCAAGCGGTCCGCAAGCGCACCGAGTCGGGACGGCTCCGCGGCATCGCAGACCACCAGCAGCTCAGGAGCAACCGGTACCTGCTCCGGCCCGACCACCAACCCCAGCACGTCCAACGGGACGAGGGTCTCGGGCACCTGCTCCGGCGCCGCGAACGACACCCGGACCGCAGCGCCATGCCGCCGCAGCACGATGCCCAACGCCAGCGCGCTACCGAGCGAGTCGGCGTCGGGGTTCACATGGGCCAGGAGCGTGACGTCACGCGCACGCATCAGCAGTCCGGCCGCGGCCGCGACCGCGGCGTCGAGGGAGCCGCCCATCCCGACCCCGTTCCCGCGAGCCCGACCTGTCACTCCTCGTCGGCCCGCTCACGCGGAGTGCGGTACGGATCGGGATCACCGGCGGGACGGGCACCTGCCGCGAGCCGCGCCACCTCCGCATCGGACTCCCGCGTGCGGGCGAGAAGCTCCTCCATGCGGCGGGCCTCGTCCGGCACCTGGTCGGGCACGAACGTGAGCGAGGGCGTGTGCCGGATACCGGTGCCCGCCCCCACGAGGGAGCGCAGGACGCCGGTGGCGCTCGCCAGTGCGGCTGCAGCGCCGGCGGTGTCCGGGTCGGCGTCGACCGTCTCCCCGATCACCGTGTAGTACAGCGTGGCCTCGCGGAGGTCACCGGTGACCCGGGTGTCCGTGATCGTCACCATCTTCAGGCGAGGATCCTTGACCTCGTGCTCCAGGGCAGCGGCCACGATCTGCGAGATCCGCTTGGCCAGCCGCCGCGCGCGGGCCTGGTCCACCATCACGTGCTCCTCTAGGTCTTACGAGTCGTCGTCAGGGCCCAGCATGCGCTGCCGCGCCGAGAGCAGTTCGAGCTCCGGGCGGGCGGCAACGAGCCGTTCGCACCGATCGAGCACCTCGGTGACGTGACCGTGGTCGGCGGCGACGCAGCTGACCCCGAGCAGCGCGCGCCGATGCAGGTCGAGGTGGCCCGCCTCGGCGACGGCCACCTCGAACTTGCGGCGCAGCTCCGCCAGAACGGGCCGGACCACCGACCGCTTCTGCTTGAGGGAATGGATGTCCCCCAGCAGGACGTCCAGCTCCAGCGCTCCGACGAACATGGGTCTCCACGATCTTCCTGGGTGAGACGCCGGTGGGGGGACTGGCCGAAGCCGGTCCCCCCACGTCGCGTCAGCTCCTCGGCTTCTCGCGCATCTCGAAGGTCTCGATGACGTCGCCGAGCTTGAGGTCGTTGAAACTGCCGAGCGTGAGACCACACTCGAAGCCCTCTCGGACCTCCACCGCGTCGTCCTTGAACCG
>DASRSC010000352.1:0-3100 GCA_035695525.1 Pseudonocardia sp.
CCCGGCTCGAGGCCCAGCTCCCGCACTGCCTCGCTGGACATCAGGGACACCACCCGGTGCGGCCCGCACTGCATCTCCACCTGCGCCATCACCTTGTCGGTCAGGACCGACGTGACCAGCCCGACAAAGCGGTTGCGCGCCGAGCTCTGGACGTCGGAGGGATCGGGCGGGGCGTGAGCATGGTCGCGGGCGAACGCGGCGAGCGCGGCCCCGTCGATGACCTTGCGGTTCGACGCGTCCGGCTGCACGGGGAGCGCTCCGGCCTCGATCCACCGGCGGACCGTGTCATCGCTGACTCCCAGCAACCGCGCGGCGTCGGCGATCCTGAATTGCGGCACAAAGGGGATCCTAGAGCCGCGAATGCGACATCGCCCAGCGCGGGCTCCTGCTGTGGTTGGCTGCGTGTCGTGGACTTCGAACCCAGCGCCGTCGCTGCCGACCTCACCAAACGCATGCGTTCGTTCCTCGACGAGAAGGTCTTGCCTGCCGAGGCGGAGTACGACGCCTTCCGCACCGAGCGCCGCGGCACCCCGCAGGAGTGGGACCTTCCCCCGGTCGTCGAGGAGCTCAAGGCCGAGGCACGCGCGCGCGGGCTGTGGAACCTGTTCCTGCCGAGCGTCTCCGGGCTGTCCAACCTCGAGTACGCTGCGGTGGCCGAGGTCTCCGGCTGGTCGCCGGTCATCGCTCCCGAAGCGATCAACTGCCAGGCCCCGGACACCGGGAACATGGAGACCCTGCACCTGTTCGGGACACCCGAGCAGAAGGAGCAGTGGCTCACCCCGCTGCTCGAGGGCGAGATCCGCTCGGCCTTCGCGATGACCGAGCCCGACGTCGCGTCCTCCGACGCCACCAACGTCCAGACCACGATCCGCCGCGACGGCGACGAGTACGTCATCTCCGGGCGGAAGTGGTGGATCTCCGGGTCGGCCGACGAGCGCTGCAAAATCTTCATCGTCATGGGCAAGACCGACCCGGACGCCGCGTCGCACCGGCAGCAGTCCATGGTGCTCGTACCCCGGGACACCCCGGGCCTGGAGATCAAGCGCCACCTGCCGACGTTCGGCTACCAGGACCAGCACGGACACTCGGAGCTGGCCTTCCACGACGCACGCGTGCCGGTGACGAACCTGCTCGGCGAGGAGGGCGGCGGCTTCGCGATCGCGCAGGCTCGGCTCGGCCCCGGCCGCATCCACCACTGCATGCGGCTGATCGGGATGGCGGAGCGGGCCATCGATCTCATGGTGCGGCGCGCGCAGTCCCGTGTGGCGTTCGGCCGGCCGCTGGCGGACCAGGGTGTGGTGCGCGAGCAGATCGCCCAGTCACGCATCGACGTGGAGCAGGCCAGGCTGCTCGTGCTCAAGACAGCCTGGCTGATCGACAGGTACGGCTCGAAGGGCGCGGCCTCCGAGATCGCAGCGATCAAGGTCGTGTGTCCCCGGATCGCGTGTGCGGTGATCGACCGCGCGATCCAGATCCACGGTGGCGCCGGGATGAGCGACGACGTGCCGCTGGCCTACTTCTACGTGTGGGCGCGTGCCCTTCGGCTGGCCGACGGTCCCGACGAGGTGCACCTGCGCGCCGTCGCCCGCCAGGAGCTGGGCCGGCACAACTGACCACCACTGCACCGGGCGAGTTCGGGTGAGCAAGGGGTTCGTGATCGGTCCGATCCGATCAGCAGCGGCGCCGCTGACCTTTCGGGCAGCAGTACACGCTCGTAGGTTCGCAGAAGCGGGCTGAGTCCACGATTTGCTCCGCAGTTGCGGATTCCTGTCCAGGTGCAGATCACGACCCGTTTCTGACCTGTCTGGGACGGTTACGCTCATGGTGTGACGGCATCCGAGCTCGGCCTCCCCGCAGTGCGGCGGCCCATTTCCCGAGACCCGGCCCGCCCTGCCGACCCCCGGCTGGTCGACACCTTCGGTCGGGTCGCCACGGACCTGCGGATCTCCCTGACCGACCGGTGCAACCTGCGCTGCTCCTACTGCATGCCCGCGGAGGGCCTCGACTGGATGCCGCGCGAGGAGCAGCTCACCGACGACGAGCTGCTCCGGCTGATCACTATCGCCCTGCGCGACCTCGGTATCCAGGAGCTGCGCTTCACCGGCGGCGAGCCACTGTTGCGGCGGGGCCTCGAAGGTCTGATCGCGGCGTCCGCGGCGCTGCAGCCTCGTCCGGACATCTCGCTCACCACCAACGGCATCGGGCTCGCCCGCCGGGCGGAATCGCTCGCCGAGGCCGGGGTCAACCGGCTGAACGTCTCGATGGACACGCTGCAACAGGAGCGGTTCGCCACCATCACCCGGCGCGACCGGCTCTCCGACGTGCTGGATGGCCTCGCCGCCGCCCGCGCGGCCGGGCTCGGCCCGGTCAAGATCAACACGGTGCTGCTGCGCGGCGTGAACGACGACGAGGCGGTCCCGCTCCTGCGCTTCGCCGTCGACGACGGTTACGAGCTGCGGTTCATCGAACAGATGCCGCTCGACGCCCAGCACGGCTGGGAGCGTTCCGAGATGATCACGGCGGGCGAGATCATGGTGAGGCTCCGCGAGAGCTTCGACCTGACGCCCGACCCCACCGAGCGCGGCGGTGCCCCCGCCGAACGCTGGCTGGTGGACGGCGGCCCCGCCGTGGTCGGCGTCATCGCGTCGGTGACGCGCCCCTTCTGCGGCGCCTGCGACCGCACCCGGCTCACCGCCGACGGACAGGTCCGCTCGTGCCTGTTCGCGCGCACGGAGACCGACCTGCGGGCGATGCTGCGCGGCGGTTCGACCGATGCCGAGATCGCCGACACCTGGCGCCACGCCATGTGGGGCAAGCTCGCCGGCCACGGCATCGACGACCCCGGCTTCCTGCAGCCGGACCGCCCGATGAGTGCGATCGGCGGGTGAGAAACATGTCCGGGATGAGCACCACCACCATCCGCGCCACCGTGCGCTACTTCGCTGCGGCCCGCGCAGCCGCCGGCGCGGAGGCGGAGCAGGTGGAGCTGCCGACAGACGGCACCGTCGAGGACCTTCTCGGCACCATCCGCGACCGGCACGGCCCCGAGCTGGCCCGTGTGTTGGAGCGGTGCACCTTCCTGCTCGACGAGGTCGCGGTC
>DASRSC010000353.1:0-10935 GCA_035695525.1 Pseudonocardia sp.
ACATCGTCACCACCGAGGATCTTGTCCACGTAGGGCAGCGTGTACTCCCCGGTGGCCGGATCCAGCAGGTGCGAGCCGGCGATGTGACAGAGCCCGTCGCGCAGCGCCACGAGGCCACCCAGCGACCCGACGTTGGACGAGGCCAGCGTCACCAGCGGGTCGTCGGCCCGCAGCGCGGACGCGGCCATGTCGAGCACCAGGTCGTGCGAGCCGATTGCCACGATCGTGCGGCCGATCTCGGCGAGCCCGCGCAGCAGCTCCACCCGCACCCGTTCGCCGGCGTGGTGGCCCTCCAGCCCGGCCGGGACGACCAGTAGCCCGTCCGCGCGCACCAACGATGTGAGCACGCCGGCGCCGCGGGGCAGCGGCGTCGCCACCACGTCGCCGCCGACCCGGCCCAGCCGCACCCGCACCCAGTCGTCCATCCCGACGTTGGAGGCGAGCTTGCGGGCGAGCCGCGCCGTTGTCGAGGGCCGTTCCCGCGGCGCCGCGCCCTCGAGTGCGGCGAGCAGTGGCGCAGCGAAGATGTCGAACGTGAGCGCGGCGGACACCGGGTAGCCGGGGGCGCCGAGCACGGGAGTGGCGTCGACGGCCCCGAGCACCACCGGGTGTCCGGGCCGGACGGCCACCCCGTGCACCATGAGCGTGCCGGCTCCTGCGACGACCCGCGCGGTGTAGTCGTCGCGGCCCGCGCTGGACCCGGCGACGAGCACCACCAGGTCGGCCTCCGCCGCGGCGTCCCGCAGGGCTTCGGTGATCACAGCCGGGTCGTCGCGGACGATCGGCGATACCCGCGCCTCGCAGCCCAGCTCACGCGCCTGCGCCGCGAGCATCAGGGAGTTCGTGTCGAGGATCTCGCCGGGGGCGGGATCGGTGCCGATCGGACGGATCTCGTCGCCGGTCGGGACGATCACCACGACCGGGGCACGCCGGACGGCGAGCTCGACGGCGCCTGCCGCGGCGGCCGCGGCCACGTCGACCGGACGCAGCCGGTGGCCGGCCGGGAGCAGCAGCTCGGTGGCGGTGATGTCCTCGCCGATGGAACGCACGTGCTGGTACGGCGGCACCGCGGTGCGCACCTCGGCCGTGCCGTTGCCGCCGCGGTGCACGTGCTCGCGCATGACGACGGCGTCATAGCCCTCGGGCAGCGGGTCTCCGGTGTCGACCACGGCGAAGTCGTCGAGCAGCACCGGGGTGGTCTCCGCCGCGCCCACCGTGTCGGCCGCGCGGACCGCGATGCCATCCATGCCGGCGGAGTCGAACGCGGGGGAGGAGCGCCGCGCCCACACCGGTTCCGCGGTCACCCGGCCGACGGCCTCGCCGATGGGCAGCCGCACCACCTCCAGGCGCGCCGGGCAGCCGGCGGCGGTGCACCCCTCGCCCCACGCGGCGAGCGCCGCTGCGGCGGGGACGTCGGATACAAACGGAGAGTCGGCGACCACGTGGGCGACGGTACGACCGGGCAGGACGAGGTGGACATCGGGGAGGGGTACCTGCCAGCAGGAGTCCGAGCACTCCGGTCAGCACCGGAGCGTGAGCCACGCTGGCGGTGATGTGCCTGGTGGGCATCACCGCGACGCTGTTCGACGTGAACATGACCACCACACCCTCCCAGCAGGCTCACCCGGCCGGGTATCTCAGCCGATGGCGGGAGCGCAGGCGGGAACGGCTGCGTCTGGCCCGTCAGGATCGCCTCGCCGCGCAGCTGGCAGAGCTTCACCACATCCAGACCCTCATCGCTGACGCCCGCACCCTCGTCGCCTCCGGCTGGGTCCAGGATGGCTGGTTCACCTACCGCGACGAGCGGGGACAGCAGTGCACCGTCAGAGGCATGAACCTGCAGGGGATGGCGGACAGGCCGGTCACCGGGGCCTGCCTGGTCGGGGCGATCGCGCATGCCGGCGGCGGGCTGGCGGCACTTCGCACCGCACCCGTGCAGGGAGCGCTGGACGTGACGTGGCAGACGCTCCACCGCGACCAGCACGAGCCGGGCCACTGGTGCCCCGTCCCCACCGTTCGCACCAACCACGTCCGCGACCTCACCAGGTGGAACGACCACTCCAGCCGCCTCCCCGACGAGGTGACCGCACTGCTCCACACCGCCGAGCAGGCCGCGGCAGCGCAGATCGAACGACTCCGCGCGTAAGGCGGCTTTCGTCGATGCCTCACCCGGCGGTCGGCGGCGCGGTCCCCGTCTGGTCCCCCGTCTGGAGCTGGTCTTCGATGACGTGTCGCAGCTGTGTGCCGCGGTGGGCGAGCACGGCGATACCGGCTATCACGACCACGGCCGAGATCGCCTCGCCGACGAGCACGGGCGGCGAGCTGTCGAGCTTCTCACCCAGCCAGGCCACGCCGATCGCGATCCCGACCAGCGGATCCACGATCGTTATCGTCGCGAGGGCGGGCGCGATGAGGAGCCCGTGCTGGAAGGTGTTCTGGCTGAGCAGGAACCCCATCGGGCCGACCACGCACACCACGTAGAACGCGGGGTGCCCGAAGATCTCCGCCAGCCCTCCGTCGCGGATCTGTCCGGTCACGACCTTCATCAGGCCGGCGGTGACCCCGTAGCAGATACCGGTGGCCAGGGCCAGCGCCCCGACCTGCACGGTGGGGGACACCCGCGGTAGCGAGCTGAGGACCACACAGCCCGCGACGATCGCCGCCAGGATCACCGCGAGCGGGAGCAGCGTCGGCAGCCCGGGCAGGACCGTCGAGCCGCCGCTCGGCCGGGCGAGGGCCAGGAACGCGGCCAACCCGACCACCGAGGCCAGCGCGCCGAGGAGGATCTGGCGGTCCAGAGGACGATGTGCCAGCCGCGCGGCGAAGAGGGTCCCGAAGAGGACACCGGTCACCAGCAGCGGTTGGACCAGCGTCAGCGGTGCGAACGCGAGGGCGACAACCTGGAGCGCCAGACCGAGGCCGACGGCGGCCGTCGCCGCGAGCCAGTCCCGCCGGTGCGCGAGCTGCACCAGCAGCCCCGGGTTCAACGTCCTGCTGGTCGGAACCTCCTTGGTGGCCCGCTGCTGCAGCGCGCTGGCCAGTCCGAAGCTCGCCGCACCGACCACAGCGGCGGGAACCGCGATGACGAGCATCGACGGGGCTGAGGCGGACACGGGACCTCCACGATGTGACGTCTCACGGGTCGAACATCCCAGGCGCGCGAGGTCTAGGCCGACCGGCGGGCGTGGCAGGTCAGCTCGAACACAGCCGCCGTGGCGAACCCGTAGGCCAGGTGCGGCAGGAGATCGGAGAGCCACGAGCTCACCGGCCAGCTCCGCGGGTCGGTGACGCCCATCGCCACCATCGGCCCGGTGGTGCCGATGTTGGCGGCGAGCCCGGCTCCGGTGCCGAGGACGGCGAGCGGGAGGCGGCCCAGCCGCGGACGCACGAGCCCGTATCCGGCGCCGACGGCGAGGCCCGCGGCGATCCCCAGCAGAGCACCGAGCCCCTGGCGGCGGTTGGACGCCGCCTCGCTGTCGCGACCTTCCGGGTGCAGGCGCAGCGGGAGGGCTTCCTCGAGCCGGCGCACGGTGTCCTCCGGCGTCGAGCTGGGCGGTCGGGCGCGCAGCACCATGTCGAGGTAGCTGACCGCGTCCAATGCGGTGGTCCCGGCCGCGCCCGCGGCGAGACCGGCCAGCACGTTGTGTGTCATGACCCGGGGCTTCCCCGTCTCCCCACGGGGTAGACCTGCTCGGCGTCAGCGGTACAGCGTGACCTGCACCTCGGAACCTGCGGCGAGCCCGGTCGCAGGCTCCGGCACGACGAGGCAGCCGTCGGCGCGGGTGAGCACCGACAGGAGCGCCGACGGGCCGAAGATCGGTGTCGCCGTCCCGTCGCGCACGGTGACCTGCACGACGTCCAACCTGCCTGCGGCCGATGGCAGATCGCGGGCGAGGCGGGCGCAGGTCGACGGTTCCGGCGGCGGGACCGGACAGCCCGCCAGCCGCCACACCAGCGGCACGCCGACCAGCCGGAACACCACGAGCGCCGAGAGCGGGTTGCCCGGGAGCCCGATGAGGGGGACGTTGCCGCTGTCCGACCCGCACTCCGCGAGCAGTGTCGGCTTGCCGGGCTTGAGGGCGAGCCCGTGACACCAGATGTCGCCCAGCGCAGCCACCGCGCCTGCTGTCTCGTCGCGAGCTCCCACCGACGACCCTGCCGAGACCACCACGAGGTCGGCGTCGCGCAGCGCGTCGCGCAACGTGGCCTCCAGCGCGCCCGCGTCGTCGGGCACGATCCCGGCCAGCACCGGCTCGCCGCCGGCATCGCGCACGAGACCGGCGAGTGCCGAGGCCGTGGCGTCACGGACCTGCCCCGGGCACAGCTGTGCGGTGGACGGGGGCACCACCTCGTCACCGGTCGAGACGATCACCACCCGCGGGCGGGCGTGTACCCGGACCGTGGTGACGCCGGCAGCGGCGAGCAGCCCCAGGTCGGGGGCGCGCAGCGGCCGGCCCCCGGGCACCAGCGGCGCCCCTGCCGCGACGTCCTCGTCGGCGCGTACGAGCCCCTCGAGCGGCGCCACGGGCCGCGTCACCTCGATCGTGCCGGGCATCGTCTCGGCGGTGTGCTCCACCATGACGACGGCATCGGCACCCTCGGGCAGAACCCCGCCGGTCGGCATCGCGACGCATCCGCCCGGCCGCACGGCGACGGTCGGCGCCGTACCCATGCGGACCGCCCCCACCAGGTCCAGGTAGGAGGGCAGGCCCTCGGACGCGCCGTAGGTGTCGGCGGCGCGTACTGCGTAGCCGTCGACGGTGGACCGGGCGAAGCCCGGCAGTGCCGCCACGGCGGCCACGTCGGTGGCCGGAACGCGGTGCAGAGCGCCGTCGAGCGCTACGTCCTCCAGCACGGTGCGCCGGGCGGGCCGGAACCCCGCCAACGCCTCGGCCACCGTGCGGGTGGCGAAGAACTCGCGTCCGCTCACCTGTCGGGCTGGGCCGCCGCGCCGTTCGGCCTGGGCTGCTCCCGCGCGGCCGCCCCTCCCTTGTCGAGACCGAGCACGCTCACCACCGGGCCGAGCGCCACCTGCCCGAGCCCACAGATCGACGTCTTGCGCATGGCCTCCTCGAGTTGCAGGATCCGGCCGCGCTGGGCGTCGTCCAGCGTGGAGTTGCCCGACGCCAGTACGTCGCGGAGCAACTCGTGCGCCTTCGTCGACCCCACCCGGCACGGCACGCACTTACCGCACGACTCGTTACGGAAGAACCGCAGCACGTTGGTCGACGCCGCGAGCAGGTCGGTGCCCTCGGCCAGGACGACGAGCGCACCGGATCCGAGCATGGTGCCCGCCTCGGCCGCCGTGCCGAAGTCGAGCCGCAGGTCGAGCTGGTCGGGGCCGATGAAGTTGGACGACGCACCGCCCGGCTGCACGGCACCGACGGCCGCGCCGCCCGTGACCCCACCGGCGAGGTCGATCAGCTCGCGGACCGTGGTGCCCATCGGCACGCAGTACACGTCGGGACGTTCGACGTGCCCGGACACGGCGAAGAACTTCCAGCCCACCGAGTCGCCTGCGCCCTGGTCCTTCCACCACTGCGCACCGCGCTGCACGATCACCGGCACGTCGGCGAACGTCTCCACCGAGTTGATCAGCGTGGGCCTGCCGTGCAGGCCGTAGTTGCCGGGGAACGGGGGCTTGTTGCGCGGCTCGCCGCGGTGGCCCTCCATGCACTCCAGCAGCGCGGTCTCCTCACCGAGGATGTAGCCGCCGGGGGAGACGAAGATGTCGACGCTGAGGCGCCGCCCGCTCCCGCACGCGTCCGGCCCGACCACGCCCGCTGCCCGCAACGCGTCGATCTCCTCGCGCAGTACGTGCTCTTCGGGGCCGTACTCGTGCCGGATGAAGACCCAGCCCTCCTCGGCGCCGACCACGGCCATCCCGAGCAGCAGGCCCTCCAGCACGAGGTGTGGCTGCTGGGCCAGGATCTGGCGGTCCTTGAACGTGCCGGGCTCGGACTCGTCGGCGTTGACGATGGCGTACTTGGTGCTCCCCGGCTGGGCGTCGCGAACGAGCCCCCACTTCTGGCCGGTGGGGAAGCCGGCGCCACCCATCCCGCGCAGGCCGGAGTCCTTCAGCATGGAGACGATCTCGTCGGCGTCGAGCTTCCCCGCGAGCAGCGCACGTAGCGTGGCGTAGCGATCCTCGACGCCAGACCCGGCGGGGTAGGGGTCGTTGGGCCACGGTTCGCTACGGGTGGCCGCGGCGGCGTCGCCCACGCCCGACCCCTTGGCGGCGTCGACGAGGTCGTCGGCGTCGGCCACGGGCGCCGGGCGCTCGTTGACCGCCACCGCAGGCGCGATGTCGCACCGGCCGAGGCACGACACCTCGACGAGCTCGACGTCGCTGTCGGCGCTGTAGCGGTCACGCAGCTCGGCGAGACGTTCCTCGCCGCCGCGCAGCCAGCACGGCAGGTCGTGGCAGGCGTGCAGCGCCACCTTGGCCGGCGGCTCCGTGCGGAAGTGCGGGTAGAACGAGATCAGTCCCTCGATCTCGTACCGCGGCCGGCGGGCCTCCCGGGCGAGCTCCTCCAGCTCCTCGCGCGGGAGCCAACCCAGCCGGGCCTGAATCGCGTTCAGTGCCGGGATGAGTGACGGTCCGGGGAACTTCCCGGCACGCGCCTCCACACCCGGGACGCGCAGTGAGCGGACCTCGCCCATGCGGTCGGACAGCTCGGTCATGCACGAACTCCTGCAGTCGATGTCGTCTCCGCATGTGCCGCGCCGAGGGCCTCGACCTGCACCGCGCAGAACTTGAACTCGGGGATCTTGCCGGTGGGGTCGACCTCGTCGATCGTCAGGAGGTTGGCCGCCGCCTCGCGGAAGTGGAACGGGATGAAGCAGTTGCCCAGCTGCTCGCGGTGCGAGACGCGCACCAGCAGCTCGATCTCGCCGCGCCGCGACCGCACCCGCACCATCTCCCCGTGGGCCAGCCCGCGGTCGGCGGCGTCCTTCGGGTGCAAGTACACCTCGGCAACCGGTGAGATCGCGTCGAGCGCGTAGGACCGCCGCGTCATCGAGCCGGTGTGCCAGTGCTCGAGCAACCTGCCGGTGTTGAGCACCAGCGGGAACTCGGCGTCGGGAAGCTCCCGTGCCGGGAGCCACTGCGCCGGCACGAGGTGAGCGAGCCCGTCGTCGGTGTTGAACTTCTCGTCGAACATGACGATGGTGCCGTCGGAGTGCTCCGGGTCGGCGTTCGGGTAGAGCTTCCCGGACAGACCGAGGTTGTCGTACGAGAGGTTCTTGTACGAGGGCATGAGCGCCACCATCTCGTCGAACACCTCGCTCGGGGTCGCATAGGCCCAGTCCAACCCGATCCGGACCGCGATGTCCTGCACGATCTGCCAGTCGGCGCGGGCCTGGCCGGGCGGGTCCATCACCTTGCGGCCGAGCTGCACCCGCCGGTCGGTGTTGGTGTACGTGCCGTCCTTCTCGAGGTACGAGGTGGCCGGCAGGATCACGTCGGCGAACTCGGCGGTCTCGGTGAGGAAGATGTCCTGGACGACGAGGAAGTCCAGCGCCGAGAGCGCCTTGCGGACCTTGTTGATGTTGGGGTCGGAGAGGAATGGGTTCTCCCCGAGCATGTACATCCCGCGCACCCCGCCGGGCTGCAGCACCGACTTGATGATCTCGGTGACGGTCAGGCCGCGGTTCGGGTTGAGGGTGGTGCCCCACGCCTGCTCGAAGTGCTGCCGGGTGCCATCGAGGTCGACGCCCTGGTAGTCGGGGTAGAACATCGGGATCAGCCCGGCGTCGGACGCGCCCTGCACGTTGTTCTGCCCGCGCAGCGGGTGCAGACCGGTGCCCGGACGCCCGACGTTGCCGGTGATCGAGCACAGCGCGATCAGGCAGCGGGCGTTGTCGGTGCCGGTGGTGTGCTGGGAGATCCCCATCCCCCAGTAGACGACGGCGGCGTTCGCCTCGCCCCACGTCCTCGCGACCTCGCGGATCTGGTCGGCGTCGACGCCGGTGATCTGCGCAGCCCGCTCCGGCGGGTAGTCGGCGACGGTGCGCGCGAGCTCGTCGTAGTTCGACGTGCGGTTCGCGATGAACTCGCGGTCCATCAGCCCGAGCCGGATCACCTCGTGCATCACCGAGTTGTAGAACGCCACGTCGGTGCCCGGCTTGAGCTGCACGAAGATGTCGGAGTGCTCGGCCACGGTGGACGCGCGCGGGTCAACGTAGATGATCTTCGTGCCGCGCCGCCTGGCCTGCTTGAAGAACGAGCTGGCCACGGGGTGGTTGGCCGTCGGGTTGGAGCCGGTGATGATCACGACGTCGGCGTTGGCGACGTCGCCGTAGGTGGTGGACACCGCGCCGGAGCCGACGCCCTCGAACAGCGCCGCCACGGAGGACGCGTGGCACAGCCGGGTGCAGTGGTCGACGTTGTTGGTGCCGAAGCCGGTGCGGATCAGCTTCTGGAAGAGGTAGGCCTCCTCGTTGGAGCACTTCGCCGACCCGAACCCGGCGATCGCGCCGGGGCCGCCCTCGGCGTGGATCTCCTTCAGGCGACGGGCGACGAGGTCGAGCGCCTCCTCCCAGGTGGCCTCCCGGAAGTGCGGCAACACCTCGTCGTAGTCGACGAGGCCGCCGGGCTTGCGGCCCCCGCCCCGCTTGCCGCCGGGGTCGTCCTTGCCGCCGCCGCTGCGGTTGCCGCCGTTGCCGCCGCGGCCCCGGTCGTTGGTGGCGCCGTTGGCCGAGCCGCGGCCTTCGCCGCGCACATCGGCCGACAGCGGGCCCTTGGGGTAGGCGGCATCGACGCGGATCAACGGCACCGTGATCCGCTGCGGGGAAGCGGCGTAGTCCCAGCCGTAGCGGCCCTTGACGCAGAGCCTGCTCTGCGAGCCGGGCTGGTCGCGGCCCTCGGCGAAGGCGATCGCGCCGCGCTCGCGGTCGACGTAGTAGGTGAGCGCACAGCCGACACCGCAGTAGGGGCACACCGAGTCGACGGCGTCGAGCTCCTCGCGCGGGCGGATCGGGATGTCGCGGATCGGCTTGTTGGTGAGCGCTCCGGTCGGGCAGGCCTGGACGCACTCTCCGCAGGTGACGCAGGAGCTCGCGCCCATCGGGTCGTTGAGGTCGAAGGCGATGCGGGTGGAGTAGCCCTTGCCGGAGCGGCCGATCACGTCGTTGCCCTGGATGTCGTCGCAGGCACGGACGCAACGGTCGCAGAGGATGCAGGCGTCGTGGTTGACGTCGATCACCGGGTTCGACGAGTCGACACCGCGCCCCGACCCGCACGGCAGGTCGGTGGTCTCGCGGGCGACACCGAACCCGTCGGCCAGCGCCAGCAGCAGGTTGTCACCGGTGGTCGTCTGCTTGGGGTCCTCGGCGCGCGGGGGCTGGTCGGACACCAGCAGTTCGGTGAGCGTGGCCCGGTTGCGCTCGAGCTCCGGGCTGGAGGTGGTGACCTCCATGCCGTCCTCGCACGGCCGCACGCAGGCCGCGGCGAACACGCGCCCTCCGGTGTCGACCACGCACATGCGGCAGACACCGACCGGGTCGTATCGCTCGTTGTGGCAGAGCACCGGGATGTCGACGCCGACCTGTTTGGCGGCGTCATAGATGGACGTTCCCTCGGCGACGGTGGTCTCGCGGCCGTCGATCGTGGCGGTGACCGTGCGTACAGCGGTCGTTGGTTCCTGCACGGCTGTCATCTCGGCCTCCGGCGGTCAGGTTCGTGACGGTACTGACCTTAGTCGACTGTATGCAATCGCGTCAGTCTCGCGCAGCAGATCGGCCAGTGCACCGGCGGCCGGTTGCTGGGATGTGATCATCAGATCACCCGATCCGGCTGCGAACGCGCAGCACGAAGCCTAGTCCTCGCCGCGAATCTCAGGGCAGGAGCAGGCCCAAATAGACAGCCCACGGCACGAAGACCGCGCCGGCCGCGATCAGGAGCCCTGCGCGCGCACGGTCTCCGGTGGTCCCGGCCGACACCGCCAGTACGCGGGCCGGCCACGGGGCACGGCGGGCGGCCCGGCCGCGCAGCCGCCGCCATGCCGCGTCCAGGCCGAACCCCCCGAAGCCGACCAGCAGTACCGCCAGCGCGCCGGCATGGACCCAGACCGACTCGTACCAGGCCAGTGGCGGCACCGCCGAAGTCGGCCGGTCCTGCACGCCCGCGCCCGCCACCGTGGTGGGCGCCGGCCGCCCGGCGGCGACGTCCGTGACCCAGGAGCCGACGAGGTCGACATAGCCCTGCGCGAACGTGTTGCACTTGTCGAAGCCGTCGGTCGTCGTCCGCAGCGAGTGCTCGGCGCCGTCGACAGTGGGAGCGTGTAGTGCCGGTTGCCGGCCTGGTCGAGGGCCGCCCGGTACGCGGCGACGCTCTCGACGGGCGGGGTCAGCCGGTCCTGCCGATCCAGCGACCTCGACGTCATTGGCGCGGGCACTCGGCGAGAACACGGGGGCCACCAGCTACCACCTGCGGCAGCTCGCCGAACACGGGTTCGTCGAGGAGGTGCCGGAGCGCGGGCGGGGCCGGGAGCGCTGGTGGCGGGCCGCCGTGCGGGACATCCGCTTCCCGCCGCGCAGCCGGATGGACGAGGAGGTGCGGGCGGCGTTCGACGAGCTCGGCCGGCTGAACATGGCAGACGACGTGGCGGCGTTCGCGCGGTTCCAGCAGCAACGCGATTCCATAGGCGAGTGGGGCGACGCCCTGCTGTTCGCCCGCGGCGCGCTGAACCTCACGGTGCCGGAGCTGCGCCGGTTCTGGGAGGACTACATGGCGCTTTACGAGCGCCACGCCCGAGCCGCTGCGTCACCCACCCAGGGGGCTCGCCGCGTCCTGGTGCGGTTCGTGGCTTTCCCGGAGGTATGAGCGGTCCCCGGTGACCCAGCGTGCTCTTCGCAGGGCCCGCGGGCCCTGCGAAGAGCACGCTGGGTCACCGGGGACCGCTCATACCTCCGGGAAAGCCACGAACCGCACCA
>DASRSC010000354.1:0-5244 GCA_035695525.1 Pseudonocardia sp.
TTCCCGCGCACGACCCCATCACCACGTCCCCCTGGCACTATGGAACCGCGCGCTCACTGAGCGTGACGAACGAGTCGCCGAGATCCACCCCGAAGAGCGATCACGGTCCTCCTGACACGCCATCCACGGCTCACTAGCCTCGGGGACGACACGTACCCGTGTCGGCGGAAGGAGATCCCGGTCGTGGACGAGCCGTCGCCGCCGACTTCAGGCGGGTGGGACCTGTGGAGGCTGCCGGCCCGGGCCGTCGCCCTCGTCCTCGGCGTGGAAGTTGCCGCCGTCGCGGTCGTCATCGCCGGCATCAGCGTCCCGACACCGGGGGCTGTCGGGCTCGCGGCGTTCCTGACGCTGCTCAGCGTCGTGCACACGGAGCTCGCCACCGGGATCGAGCGGATCCGACGCCGCGCCGCGGAGACCTCCTACTTCGACCTGAGCTCCGTGTGGACCTTCGCCGCGGCGCTCCTGCTCCCGCCGGTGCTCGCGACGGCCGTCATCGCCGCGGTGTACCTGCACCTGTGGCAGCGGGTGTGGCGCCCGGCGAAGGTGCCGCTGCACCGGCATGTGTACACGACGGCCACGGTCGTGCTCGCGGCGTACGCCGCGAACGCCGTCGTCCAAGGGGCCGGCGGCCTGCCCACCGCTGCCGTCGACGTGGCCGGCGTAGCGGGTATCGGGCTGGCTGTGCTGCTCTACGTCCTGGTCAACACCGTGCTCGTCGCCGCTGTGATCGCCTGTACGAGCGAGCGGGTCGGGGTGCGCGAGCTCCTCGGCCGGTGGGACGACAACGCCCTCGAGGTCGCCACCGTCTGCATGGGCGGGCTGGCTGCGGTCGCGCTCGGCTTCACACCGGGCCTCATCGCGCTCGTGCTGCCACCGATCCTCGTGCTGCACCGCGCCGTGCTGGTCCATCAGCTCGAGGAGGTGGCGTGCACCGATGCGAAGACCGGGCTGCTGAACGCCGCGGCCTGGCAGGTGCAGGGGGCGCGGACCGTGCGCCAGGTACACCGGTCCCAGGGCACCGCCGCCGTCCTGATCCTCGATCTCGACCACTTCAAGCTGGTCAACGACTCGCACGGCCACCTCGTCGGGGACGACGTGCTCGCGGCTGTGGCAGCGGAGCTACGCGCCACGGTGCGTGAACAGGACGTCGTCGGCCGGTTCGGTGGCGAGGAGTTCGTCGTGCTGCTACCCGATCTTCCTCCCGGACCTTCGGGAGACACCGAGATGCGCGCGGTGGCCGAGCGCATCCGCAAGCGCGTCGCGTGTCTCACCGTTCCCGTCGGTACGCCCGACGGCGTCCTCACCGTCAGAGGCCTGTCCGTCTCGGTCGGCGGGGCCGCGGTCCCGACCGACGGCACGAGCCTCGAGCAGGTGCTGAACGCCGCCGACGCGTCCCTCTACGCGGCGAAACGCGAGGGGCGCAACCTCGTCCGCTTCGCGGGTCCTGTCGAGGTCCCCAGCCCGCGCAGTGCCACCTGAACGGCATCGCCGGGCCGGGCTCAATGGTCTCTCGTAAGCTGAGCCGGTGACCGCGTTGCGTTCCGTCCGTGGCCCGGCCGATCTCAAGCGGCTGGAGGTCGACCAGCTTGCCCCGCTCGCCGCGGAGATCCGCCGCGAGCTCGTGGCTTCGGTTTCCCGCACCGGCGGGCACCTTGGCCCCAACCTCGGCGTCGTCGAGCTCACCATCGCGCTGCACCGGGTGTTCGACTCCCCGCATGACACCCTCATCTGGGACACCGGCCACCAGGCCTATGTCCACAAGATGCTCACCGGCCGGCAGGCCGGCTGGGATCAGCTCAAGAAGACCGGTGGGCTGTCCGGCTACCCGTGTCGGGCGGAGAGCGAGCACGACCACGTCGAGAACAGCCACGCGTCCACCTCGCTGTCCTGGGCCGACGGCATCGCCCGCGCCTACGCGCTCACCGGCCAGCAGCGTCACGTCGTCGCGGTGATCGGCGACGGCGCGCTCACGGGCGGAATGGCCTGGGAGGCGCTGAACAACATCGCAGCCGGCGAGCGGAGCCCTGGCGCCGACGGCGCCGCAGGCCGCAGGCTCGGCGCCGACGGCGCTGCGGGGGACCGCAACATCGTCATCGTCGTGAACGACAACGGCCGGTCGTACGCGCCGACGATCGGCGGGCTGGCCGACCGGCTGGCCACGCTCCGCCTGCAGCCGGGGTACGAACGGGTCCTCGACGCGGGCAAGCAGGCCCTCGCGCGCACCCCTGTCGTCGGCGGTGCGCTCTACGCCGGGCTGCACGCCCTCAAGGCGGGTGTGAAGGACGCGTTGAGCCCGCAGGAGCTGTTCTCCGACCTCGGCCTGAAGTACTTCGGGCCCGTCGACGGGCACGACATCGCCGCGATGGAGTCAGCGCTGCGCCGGGCCCGCCATTTCGGCGGCCCGGTGATCGTTCATGCCGTCACGCGCAAGGGCGCGGGCTACCCGCCCGCAGAGAACGACGAGGCCGAGCAGATGCACAGCCCGGCCGCGTTCGACCCAGAGACAGGGGTCCCCACCGGGCCGCCTTCGGTCGGCTGGACCAGCGTGTTCTCCGAGGAGATGGTGGCGCTCGGGGCCAGGCGGCCCGACGTCGTCGCGATCACGGCGGCGATGCTCGGCCCCACCGGGCTCGCGCCGTTCGCCGCGGCGTTCCCCGAGCGCTGCATCGACGTCGGCATCGCCGAGCAGCACGCGCTCACCTCCGCCGCGGGGCTGGCCGCGGGCGGGCTGCACCCGGTCGTCGCGCTGTACTCGACATTCCTCAACCGGGCCTTCGACCAGCTGCTGATGGACGTGGCGCTGCACCGTAAGGCCGTCACCCTCGTGCTGGACCGGGCCGGCGTCACCGGCAACGACGGGCCGTCCCACAACGGGATGTGGGACCTGTCGATCCTCGGGATCGTGCCGGGCATGCGGGTCGCCGCGCCGCGCGACGCCGAGACCCTGCGGGAGGAGCTGGCCGAGGCGGTCGCGATCGACGACGGTCCCACCGCGATCCGGTTCCCCAAGGGCTCGGTGATCGAGTCCGTGCCCGCGGTGCGGCGCCTCGACGGTGTGGACGTCCTGCGCGAGCCCGGCCCGGACGGCGACCGGGATCGCGCGGTGCTCATGGTCTGTGCCGGTGCGTTCGGTGAGCTCGGCATCGCGGCGGCGCAGCGGCTGGAGCAGCAGGGCGTCACGGTCACCGTCGTCGACCCGCGTTGGGTGCTGCCGGTGCCCGAGATGCTCGTGCGGCTGGCGCGCGAGCACCGGCTCGTCGTCACTGTCTCCGACTGCGGCCGCCACGGCGGGTTCGGTTCCGCCCTCGCCGACGTACTGCGCGCCGCCGAGTGCGATGTCCCGCTGCGCGACCTGGCGATCCCGCAGCGCTTCCTCGACCACGGCAGCCGCGCCGACGTGCTCGCCGCCGCCGGGCTGACCGCACAGGACGTGGCGCGGCGGGTCACCGAGTGGGCCGCTGCCCTGCCGGGGGTCCAGGTCGTCGACGAGCCCACGCCGTCGGCCCCGGGAGAACAGGCGCGCTGATGCGCGTGCTCATCGTCGAGGACGAGCGTGCGCTGGCGGACGCGGTCGCACGGGGGCTGCGCCGCGAGGGTATGGCCGTCGACGTGGCCTACGACGGCGACACCGGCCACGAGAAGTCCGTCATCACCCGCTATGACGTGGTGGTGCTCGACCGGGATCTGCCCGGCATGTCGGGTGACCGGCTGTGTGCGGAGATCGTCGCGTCCGGGGCCACCACGCGGGTGCTGATGCTCACCGCCAGCGGCACGCTCGCCGACAAGGTCGACGGTCTGTCCCGCGGCGCGGACGACTACCTCGCCAAGCCCTTCGACTTCCCCGAGCTCGTGGCGCGCTGCCGGGCGCTCGGGCGCCGGGCCACCCCCGCCGTGCCGCCGCTGCTCACGGCGGGCGACCTCGCGCTTGACCCGGCGCGCCGCACCGTGCACCGGGCGGAGCGGCCCGTGGAGCTGACGCGCAAGGAGTTCGGCGTGCTGGAGGTCCTGCTCGGTGCCGGTGGGGCCGTGGTGAGCAGTGAGGAGCTGCTGGAGCGCGTCTGGGACGAGAACGCCGACCCGTTCACCACCACCGTCCGGGTCACCGTGATGACCCTGCGCAAGAAGCTCGGTGACCCCGGTGTGATCGAGACCGTGGTCGGTGCCGGGTACCGGGTACCGGCCGCGGGCTGAGCGGGGTGCTGCCATGGCCGAACCAGGGCGGCCCGTGGCCCGGCCGGCCGGCGGGTCGCGACTCGGTAGGCGAGGGGTGGGGCTGCGCCCTCGACTGACGCTGGTCAGTACGGCCGTCGTCGCGCTGGTGAGCGCTCTGCTGCTCTGGCTGGGCTGGCTGCTGGTCGGCGGCGTGGCCCGTGCGGTTCCCTCGCTGCCGCCCGGTACGACCGTCCGTGTGGGTGACATGACCGTTCCCGCCGAACAGCTCCACGATGCCGTCGGCGCCGCCGCGCGGGCCGACGTGCTGCGGGCAGGACTGATCGCGTTCCCGCTCGTCGTAGCCGCGGCTGCGGTGGTGTCCTGGGTGCTGGTCGGCCGGGTGCTCGGTCCGCTGTACGCGGTGACGGCCACCGCCCGACGGTTGACCGTCGAGTCGCTGGACACCCGCACGGGGCTGCACGGCGCGCGCGGCGAGGTCGCCGAGCTCGCCGCGGGATTCGACGCGATGCTGGACCGGCTGCAGGCCGCGTTCGACGCGCAGCGCCGGTTCGTCGCCAACGCCAGCCACGAACTGCGTACGCCGCTCTCGGTGTTGCGCACGGAGGTGGACGTCACCCTGTCCGATCCCGCGGCCGATGTGGAGGAGCTACGGCGGATGGCCGAGGTCGTCCGGGACGCCAGCCGCCGCGCTGACGACCTCGTCGCCGGGTTGCTGCTGCTGGCCCGCACCGAAGGTGCTGGGCTGGCCGACGTGCGGCCCGTCGACCTCGCCGTGCTCGTCGTTCCGGCACTGGCCGCCGTCCGCGCCGACGCCACGCGGCGAGGGCTGCGGGTACAGGTCCGGGCGGCCCCCGCACCCGCAACCGGCGACCCGGTGCTGCTCGAGCGCGTGGCGGGGAACCTGCTGGAGAACGCGGTGCGACATAACGTCGTCGGCGGCTGGGTGGACGTCTGCACCGGCGTGCGAGACGGCTACGCGGAACTTCAGGTGTCCTCCACCGGCCCCGTGATCCCCGCGGACCGGGTGCAGGAGCTGTTCGAGCCGTTCCGTCGCGGGCCCGTGGCGCGCAC
>DASRSC010000355.1:0-5210 GCA_035695525.1 Pseudonocardia sp.
CGCGGATACGAGTGCCAGAGCACCCGTTTCCGCGCACGACCGGCGGGGGGTGCGGCGTGACCGGCGGGTTCGCCGAGGTCCCGGACGGCTTCCGGTCCGGGTTCGCCTGCTTCGTCGGGCGGCCCAACGCGGGCAAGTCGACGCTGACCAACGCACTCATCGGATCGAAGATCGCGATCACCTCCAGCAGGCCGCAGACCACGCGCCATGCCATCCGCGGGGTCGTGCACCGGCCCGACGCGCAGCTCGTGGTGGTCGACACCCCGGGCCTGCACAAGCCGCGCACGTTGCTCGGTAGCAGGCTCAACGACGTCGTCCGCGAGACCTGGGCCGAGGTCGACGTGATCGGCTTCTGCGTGCCGGCCGACGCGCCCGTGGGCAGGGGCGACGAGTTCATCGTCAACGAACTGCGCTCGGTCGCCAGCCGCACACCGGTGCTCGGGATCGTCACCAAGACCGACCTCGCGCAGCCCGAACAGATCGTCGAACGGCTCACTCAGCTCAACGGGCTCATGGACTTCGCCGAGGTGGTGCCCTGCTCGGCGGTCGACGGGTTCCAGGTCGACCTGCTCACCGACCTGCTCGTCGCCCGGCTGCCGGAGGGCCCCCCGCTCTACCCCGACGGCGAGCTCACCGACGAGCCGGAGGAGACGCTGGTCGCGGAGCTGATCCGCGAGGCCGCGCTGGAGGGCGTGCGCGACGAGATGCCGCACTCCATCGCCGTGGTGATCGAGGAGATGGTGCCGCGCGAGGGCAGGCACGAGAAGGCTGCGCCGATGCTGAACGTGCACGCCAACATCTACGTGGAGCGGCAGAGCCAGAAGGGCATCATGATCGGCAAGGGCGGCGAGCGGCTACGCCAGGTCGGCACCGACTCGCGGCGGCAGATTGAGGCGCTGCTCGGCACGAAGGTGTTCCTCGACCTGCACGTCAAGATCGCGAAGGACTGGCAGCGCGACCCCCGCCAGCTGCGCAAGCTCGGCTTCTGAGGGCCGACGATCGCCGGCCCGCGAGGCCGGCCCTACCTGCCGGCAGCGGAGAACGTTGCCGGGATCCTGCTCGGAGGAGCGCGGGACGCCACCGTTCCCCGGCTCGTTCTACGGCCTCGACGCGGAGCAGGCCGAGGTGACCCTGTGGCGTCAGATCGACGGCGCGGGCGACGCGGGGGAACGGGGGGCCCGACATCGACGGCCGGCATGCCGCCTGGCTGCGCACCGTCACCGACTGGAACCCGGTCAGCGCGGTCACCGCGGCCGTCCGCGAGCTCTGCGGCACCCGACGGCGCCGACGAACGGGACATGGCCGCTGGAAGCACCCGGTGCTCGCCTCGCTGGGCTGGACGGCGCTTCCTGCTGCTGGTGTTCGTGCCATTGTGCACGGCCCGGTACGCCCGGCCGCGGGGCTGACACGCCGTACGCTGACCGCGTGGCTCTCTACCGCGACACCGGCGTGGTGCTGCGGGTGCAGAAGCTCGGCGAAGCCGACCGGATCATCACGCTGCTCACCCGCCGCCGCGGGAAGGTGCGCGCGGTGGCGAAGGGGGTGCGGCGCACGAAGTCGCGGTGGGGTGCGCGGCTCGAGCCGTTCAACCACGTCGACGTGCAGTGCTACACCGGCCGCTCGCTCGACATCGTCACCCAGGCCGAGACCGTCGACGCGTTCGGCGTGGGCATCATCGGCGACTACCCCCGCTACACGGCAGGTTGCGCGATCCTCGAGACGGCCGACCGGCTCGTCTCGGAGGAGGGCGAGCCCGCGATGCGGGTGTACCTGCTGCTGGTGGGGGCGATCCGCGCCCTGTCCGGCCGGGAGCGGGACCCATCACTCGTGCTGGACGCGTTCCTGCTGCGTGCGATGACGCACGCCGGCTGGGCTCCCGCGATCAGCGACTGCGCGCGCTGCGCCGAGCCCGGCCCCCACCCGGCGTTCAACATCGCCGCCGGGGGAGCGGTGTGCCCGCGCTGCCGCCCGGCCGGCTCGGTCATGCCGTCGCGGGAGACGTTCGCGCTGCTGGACGCCCTGCTGCACGGCGACTGGGACATCGCCGACGCCGCGGCCCCGACCACCCGCCGCGACACCAGCGGGCTCGTGGCCGCGCACCTGCAGTGGCATCTGGAGCGGCAGCTGCGCTCGTTGCCGCTGGTGGAGCGGCGCTCGTTCCCGAGGGCCGAGCGTGCATCGGTTCAGGAGACGATCTGAACCAGTGCGTGATCGCGCCTGTCTCAGGAGCCGAGGTAGCGCAGGATCGCCAGCACCCGCCTGCTGTACCCGGCCGCCTCGGTGATCCCGAGCTTCCCAAAGATCGACGCGACGTGCTTCTCCACCGCGCTCACCGACATCCGCAACCGCTCCGCCGTGCCCGCGTTCGTCAGCCCCTCGGCCATGGCGTCGAGCACGTCGCGCTCACGCGGGGTGAGGCGGGCGAGGGGGTCGACGCGGCTGCCGCGGGCGAGCAGTTGCCGCACCACCTCCGGCGACGACGGCGTCGCGGGTGCCCGCCAGCTCCGTGACGCGGCGGGCGAGCTGCTCCTCCCGCGACGGCGAGAGCAGCCGGGCCAGCAGCGCGCGCTCCCACCGGACGACGCCGGTCGCTCCTGCCAGACCGAGGTAGAGCAGCACCATCCCGGGCACCGTGTAGTAGGCGAGGATCTCGCCACTGAAGACGGTGGCCTGCTCGTCCTCGAGCAGCCACGGCGTCCCGGTGATCCAGGACCACAGGATGGTGGCCGCGAACCCCGTGCCGAGGACGAGCAAGGTGAGCACGACCCCGCCGAGGAGCCCTACCGGCAGCCGGGCGGCCAGGTAGCGCAGGGCCCGCGGGGCGGAGGGTTCGGCGGCGGTCGGGTCGACCCCGCCCAAAACCGTCGTCACCCTGGTCCGCTCGACGCCGGCCAGCCCACGGCCAGCACCCGCCACCGCCGGCCGGGCAGCGGGGACGAGCAGGGCCACGGCGGCCGGCAGCAGGAGAAGCACGTGCGCGGCGGCCGTGAGGGCGCCGAGGGCGAGCCCTGTGCCCCTCCGGGCAGCCCGCCCGATCGTCCCTACCAGCGGGAGGCTACTGGTGGGGCCCGTGCCGCATCGGCGGGCCGGGGGGGACCGCCGGGATCCGTTCCGTGGGCGCGGCCTCGAGGACCGCTGGGAGCTGCTCCGTGGGGCTGTTGTCATCCGACGGGAGAGGAACACCATCGCCGCCGCGCTGCTGCCCCCGCCGCGACAGCCGCTTCGCGACGAACACGACGACGGCCAGCACGACCGCCACGAGCACCACCTTCGAGGCGATCCCCGCGTAGCTCTCGACGACGTGCCAGTTCTCGCCGAGCGTGTATCCGGCCAGCACGAACGCGGTGTTCCAGATCAAGCTCCCGGCTGTGGTGAGTGCGGCGAACAGCGCGGGGTGCATGCGCTCGACGCCAGCGGGCACCGAGATGAGGCTGCGCACCAGCGGCACCATCCGGCCGAGGAACACGGCCTTGGCGCCGTGCCGGGCGAACCACTCCTCGGCGCGGTCGACGTCGCGCAGGTTCACGAGCGGCATGCGGTCGACGATCGCGCGTAGGCGGTCGCGGCCGAGCGCGGCGCCGATGCCGTACAGCACCAGTGCCCCGACGAGCGAGCCGAGCGTGGTCCAGACGATCGCAGCGACGAGGCTCGTCTCGCCGCGGGCCGCAGCGAATCCGGCGAGTGGGAGGAAGACCTCGCTCGGAAGTGGGGGGAAGACGTTCTCGAGGGCGATGGCGAGCCCGACGCCGGGCGCGCCAAGGGCGTCCATCAGGGCGACGACCCAGCCGACGATCCCGTCGGGCGGAGGGGAGCTGATCATGCCACCGATGGTAGGAAAGTCCGATCCGTCGGGTACTGGGGTATTCGCCGGACGCACCCTGCGGTGCGCCACACCGCCGCCGTAGGCTGGCCCGCCGTGGCCCGATTCCAGCCCCCGCCGCCGCACCCGTCGGGTGCGCGGCCCCCGGCGATTCCCCGTGAGCTCGTGCCGAACCATGTCGCCCTCGTCATGGACGGCAACGGTCGCTGGGCGAATGCCCGTGGGCTCCCCCGGATCGAGGGGCACCGGCGCGGCGAGGCGTCCCTGATGGACGTCGCCCGCGGAGCGATCGACATCGGTGTCCGCTGGCTGTCGGCCTACGCCTTCTCCACGGAGAACTGGAAGCGCAGCCCCGACGAGGTGCGCTTCCTCATGGGCTTCAACCGTGACGTCATCCACCGTCGCGTCGACGAGATGCACGAGATGGGTGTGCGCGTCCGATGGGCGGGCCGCCGGCCCCGGCTGTGGCGTTCGGTGGTCAAGGAGCTGGAGATCGCCGAGGAGAAGACGAGGCACAACGACGTCCTGACCCTCACCATGTGCGTCAACTACGGCGGGCGCGCCGAGATCGCCGACTCCGTGCGGCAGATCGCCCGGCTCGTCGCGGAGGGGCGGATCAAGCCCGACAAGATCGACGAGCGGACGATCGCGCGGTACCTCGACGAGCCGGATATGCCCGACGTCGACCTGTTCGTGCGCTCCTCGGGTGAGCAGCGCACGTCGAACTTCCTGCTCTGGCAGTCGGCCTACGCCGAGATGGTCTTCCTCAACACGCTGTTCCCTGACTTCGACCGGCGCCACCTGTGGGAGGCCATCGAGATCTACGCGCGCCGCGACCGCCGCTTCGGCGGGGCGCTGGACAAGCCGGGCACCGCGTCATGAGCAGCAATGCGATCCCGGACATGCTCGCCGTCGCCCGCGCGGCGCTGGAGCGTTTCCACGACGTCACCGTTGACGACGACGGTGCGCTCACGTTCGCCCACGGCGGCGTCGTGTGCGCGCTGCAGGGCCTCGAGCTGGAGGAGGGACTGCCTGTCCTCAACCTCACCTGCGTCGTGGCCTGGGACCTGCCCCCGGAGTCCGACATCCCCACCCGGGTGGCGCTCGGCGCCGGGGAGGGCCTGTTCGGCACGCCGCGCGTGATCCGCGGGCAGGCCGGGTGGGACGTCACACTGCGCTACGCGTTCCCCGCCGTCGGGCTCGACGACAAGGCCATGGGCACGCTGTTGATGCTGGTCGTGAGCAGCGCGTCGAGCATGCGGGCGGAACTGACCGAAAGCTAGGAGATCAGGAGGACAGGTGCACGAGCGGTAGCCGCGCCAGCTCGACAGGTGTGAGAGTCCCGGCCGCTGCGAGCACCCGGGACTGAGCCTCCTGCATCCGGGCGTCG
>DASRSC010000356.1:0-5143 GCA_035695525.1 Pseudonocardia sp.
TGCTGCTGGCCAGGGCCGACGAGCGCGGCCTGCAGCCACGCCGCGAGGAGGTGGACCTCGACGAGGTCGCCGAGAGCGAGCGCGGCCGCCCCGCCGACAGTGCGGTGGTGGCCGAGGTGCACGCCCAGCCGGTGCGGGTGATCGGCGACCGCGGACAGCTGGCGAGGGTAGTGCGCAACCTCGTCGACAACGCGCGCCGGCATGCTCGTTCGCGGGTGCTCGTCATGGTCACGCGGGAGGAGGCCGACACCGCGGTGATCGAGGTGTCGGACGACGGGCCGGGGGTGCCGGTCGCCGACCGGGGCAGGGTGTTCGAGCGGTTCGTGCGGCTCGACGACGCCCGCGCCCGGTCCGACGGGGGTTCCGGGCTGGGCCTGGCGATCGTCGCCGAGGTCGTGACCGCGCACGGCGGCACCGTGGAGGTGGGCGACGCTCCGGGCGGCGGAGCGCTGTTCCGGGTGCGGCTGCCGGCGCAGCCCTACGGGCCGGTCGCCGACCTCGATCCGCCTGTCGCGACGACGGTCCGGCCGGTGCCGCACCCGAGGGCGAGACCGGTCGCGCCTGTTGCGCAGCCGGTGCGTGACCAGGACGCGAAGCGCGATCCGGAAACTTCGCCGTGGGGCCTCCCGGCCCTCGAACCCACGAGCGATCCGCGCGGGCTGCCGGCGCAGCTGCCCCGGCAGTGGTCCATCCGGTCGGGCGGGGCGGCCGATCAGCCCGGCTCGATCATCCTGTAGCCCACCCCGCGCACCGTCTCGATGGTGCTCGTGCCGAAGGGTGCGTCGATCTTGCGGCGCAGGTAGCCGACGTACACCTCGACGACGTTGACCTCGCCCTCGTAGTGGGCGTCCCAGACCGCCCGCAGGATGTCGGTCTTCGTGACGACCTCGCCTGCATGCCGCATCAGGTGCTCCAGCACGCCGAACTCTCGCGGGGTCACCGTGATCTCGGTGTCGCCCCGGTGCACGCGGTGCCGGGCCGGATCGAGGCGCAGCGAGCCGACGGTCAGGACGGCAGGCCTGGCGTCCCCCGAGCGCCGCAGGAGGGCGCGCAGCCGGGCGAGGAGTACGACGAACGAGAACGGCTTCACGAGGTAGTCGTCGGCGCCGAGGTCGAACGCGTCGGCCTCGTCGTACTCGCCGTCCTTCGCGGTCAGCATGAGCACCGGGGTCCAGATCTCGGCCTCGCGCAGCCGTTGCAGCACGCGGTAGCCGGAGAGGCCCGGCAGCATGATGTCGAGCACCACGACGTCGTGCTGCCGTGTGCTCGCCGCGGCCAGGCCTGCCAGTCCGTTGTGTACGACCTGTACCGAGTGTCCCTCTCTCGCCAGTCCGCGCCGCACCATCTCGGCCAGCGGTACCTCGTCCTCGACCAGCAGTACTCGCACGGGGTCAGACCGTAGCGGGGGCCGCCGAACGTCCCGGGCCCAGCTCCACCGCACCCACCGGACGGTGGCGCCGCAAGTTAATGAGCGTTAACATCGGCTGCAGCTCACCGAGGGAGGTCGTATGCCCGTCGCCACGTCCGGTCCGGTGCTCCGCAGCGCCGTCGACCCGTCCGGCCAGGACGCCGCGCGCCACGCCGCCTCGCACCGCGACCTGGTCGCCGACCTGCGGCAGAAGCTGGCCGCGGCGCGGCTCGGTGGTCCGGAGCGGGCACGCATGCGACACGTCGAGCGCGGCAAGATGCTGCCGCGTGAGCGCGTCGACTCGCTGGTGGACCCGTCCAGCCCGTTCCTCGAGCTCTCGCCGCTCGCCGCGGGCGGCATGTACGACGACGAGGCCCCCGCTGCCGGGCTGATCACCGGCGTCGGCCGGGTGGCCGGGCGCGAATGCGTCATCGTGGCGAACGACGCCACCGTCAAGGGCGGCACCTACTACCCGATGACGGTCAAGAAGCACCTGCGCGCTCAGGAGGTGGCGCTGCACAACCGGCTGCCGTGCATCTACCTCGTCGACTCCGGGGGCGCGTACCTGCCCGAGCAGGACAGCGTCTTCCCCGACCGCGAACACTTCGGTCGGATCTTCTACAACCAGGCCACGATGTCCGGGCTCGGCATCCCGCAGATCGCTGCGGTGCTCGGCTCCTGCACCGCGGGCGGTGCCTACGTGCCGGCGATGAGCGACGAGGCGGTGATCGTCCGCAACCAGGGCACGATCTTCCTGGGTGGGCCGCCGCTGGTGCAGGCGGCAACCGGCGAGGTGGTCACGGCTGAGGAGTTGGGTGGCGGCGACCTGCACTCGAGGATCTCCGGGGTCACCGACCACCTGGCGAACGACGACGCGCACGCGCTGCGGATCGTCCGGTCGATCGTCGGAACGCTCGGTCCACGGGCCCCGCGGCCGTGGGACGTCCTCCCCGCGGAGGAGCCGGCGGTCGACCCGGCGTCGCTCTACGACGTGGTGCCCACCGACTCCCGCACCCCCTACGACGTGCGCGAGGTGATCGCCCGGATCGTCGACGGGTCGCGGTTCCACGAGTTCAAGGCCGAGTACGGCACCACGCTGGTCACCGGCTTCGCGCGGCTGCACGGGCACCCGGTCGGCATCGTCGCGAACAACGGGATCCTGTTCTCCGAGTCGGCGCTCAAGGGCGCGCATTTCATCGAGCTGTGCGACCAGCGTGGCGTCCCTCTGGTGTTCCTCCAGAACATCTCGGGGTTCATGGTCGGCCGCGAGTACGAGGCGGGCGGCATCGCGAAGAACGGCGCGAAGATGGTCACGGCCGTCGCCTCGACCCGGGTGCCCAAGCTCACCGTGATCATCGGCGGCTCGTTCGGCGCCGGGAACTACTCGATGTGCGGGCGGGCGTACTCCCCGAGGTTCCTGTTCATGTGGCCGGGCGCGCGCATCTCCGTCATGGGCGGTGAGCAGGCCGCGATGGTGCTGTCCGCCGTGCGCGGCAACGGGAACGGGGAGTCCGACGAGGACTTCAGGGACCGCATCCGCGCCCAGTACGAGCACCAGGGCCACCCCTACTACTCCACGGCGAGGATCTGGGACGACGGCGTGATCGACCCGAAGGACACGAGAACCGTCCTCGGCCTCGCGCTCTCGGTGGCAGCGAACGCGCCCCTGGCCGACCCGGCATTCGGCGTCTTCCGGATGTGAGCCCCGTGCCCGCCCGCCCTGCCCTGGAAACCCCGCCGATCAAGGCGCTGACGTCGCTTGTCGAGCTCCACTCACCACATCTGCGCCTTGATCACCGCTCGTGGGCCGGTGCGGTGCCGCTGTTCCAGCCTTCGGGAGGCTTCCGTGTTTGACGTCGTGCTCGTCGCCAACCGGGGTGAGATCGCCGTGCGTGTGCTGCGCACGCTGCGGCAGCTGGGGGTGCGGTCGGTGGCCGTGTACTCCGATGCCGATGCCGACGCGCCGCACGTCGCCCTCGCCGATGTCGCCGTCCGGATCGGCCCCGCGCCCGCCGCGCAGAGCTACCTCTCGATCCCAGCCGTGATCGACGCGGCGCGGGCCACCGGAGCCCAGGCGATCCATCCCGGGTACGGGTTCCTGAGCGAGAACACCGCCTTCGCCGCCGCCTGCGAGGAGGCGGGCATCGTGTTCGTCGGGCCACCGGCGGCCGCGATCGAGGCGATGGGCGACAAGATCCGCGCCAAGCAGACCGTTGCCAAGGCCGGGGTCCCCGTCGTCCCGGGCTCGGACGGCGCCGGCCTGTCGGATGACGACCTCGTGGCTGCCGTCGAGCAGATCGGGTATCCGGTGCTGCTCAAGCCCAGCGCGGGCGGTGGCGGCAAGGGCATGCGCGAGGTGCATCGCCCCGACCAGCTCGCAGACGCCATCGCGTCCGCCCGGCGCGAGGCCCGTGGTTCCTTCGGCGACGACACGCTGCTGGTCGAGCGGCTCGTCAGCACCCCTCGCCACATCGAGATCCAGGTGCTGGCCGACGCCCACGGCAACGTCGTGCACCTCGGCGAGCGCGAGTGCAGCCTGCAGCGGCGGCACCAGAAGATCGTCGAGGAGGCACCGTCGGCGCTGCTGACCGAGGCGCAGCGCGCCGCGATGGGCGCGGCAGCCGTCGAGGCGGCGCGGGCGGTGGGTTACACCGGTGCAGGGACAGTGGAGTTCATCGTGGAGGGCGATGGAGCCGAGGGCGACCTGCCGTTCTTCTTCATGGAGATGAACACCAGGCTGCAGGTGGAACACCCGGTCACCGAGCTCGTCACCGGGCTCGACCTCGTCGAACTGCAGCTGCGGGTCGCCGCCGGCGAGCCACTTCCCATCACCCAGGAGGACGTGCGCCTCACCGGGCACGCCGTCGAGGTGCGGGTCTACGCCGAGGATCCGGCCGCAGGCTTCCTGCCCACCGGCGGCCGGATCCTGGCGCTGCGCGAACCGGCCGGGCCGGGGATCCGCGTCGACTCCGGAGTGGCCGAGGGCCTCGTCGTCGGCTCGGACTATGACCCGATGCTGGCCAAGGTCATCGCCCACGGTGCCGACCGTGCCGAGGCCGTACGCCGCCTCGACGCTGCGCTGCGCGACACGATGCTGCTCGGCCTGTACACCAACATCGGCTTCCTGCGCGCCCTGCTCGCCGACGACGACGTCCGGTCGGCGCGGCTGGACACCGGTCTCGTCGGCCGTCGCGGGGACGCCTGGACCGCCGCCGAGCTGCCCGCCGACGTGCTCGTCGCGGCGGCCGCCCACGCCATGCTGGAGCTCGAACCCACCGGTCCGGTGGTCGACCCGTTCGACGTGCCCGGCGGCTGGCGCATCGGTGAGCCCGCGTGGACGACATGGCAGATGCTCGTGGCGGGGCACGAGCCCGTGATCGTCCGGGTGAGCGGACGGGCCTCGTCGGCCGAGTGTGTCGTCGGCGACCGCACTCCGGTGTCCGTGCGTGCGCACCGTCGCCCCGACGCCATCGAGGTGACCGTGGACGGCGTGACTCGCCGATACCACTGGGCGCACGACGGCGAGACCCTGTGGCTCGGGCGCGACGGGCACGCCTGGGGTGTCCGCGAGCAGGCCCCGCTCGAGGCGGCCGCCACAGCGGAGGCGGGCGCAGGCGGACCCGTGCTCTCCCCGATGCCCGGCACCGTCACCGTCGTCGAGGTCGCCGAGGGGCAGCAGGTCGCCGCGGGCGACCGCCTCGTCGTCGTCGAGGCGATGAAGATGGAGCACGTGCT
>DASRSC010000357.1:0-16133 GCA_035695525.1 Pseudonocardia sp.
AGCCTCGACAGCGCCGGGGTCGTGGGTGACGAGCACGACGGCCCCCGCGAAGCGGCGCAACGCCTCGAGCACCTGCTCGCGGCTCGCCGGATCGAGGTTGTTCGTGGGCTCGTCGAGCAGGAGGACGTTGGCGGCGCTCGAGACGAGCCCGGCCAGCGCGAGGCGCGTCTTCTCACCGCCCGAGAGCGTGCCGGCGGGCTGCTCGAGCTGGTCGCCGGAGAACATGAACGACCCGAGCAACGTGCGCAGTTGCTGTTCGGGGGTGTCGGGCGAGGCGTGCCGGACGTTCTCCCACACGGTGGCGTCGAGGTCGAGGGTGTCGTGCTCCTGCGCGTAGTAGCCGGTGCGCAGCCCGTGGCCGGGCAGTACCCGGCCGGCGTCGGGCGTCTCGGTGCCGGCCAGCAGCCGCAGCAGCGTGGTCTTGCCGGCCCCGTTGAGCCCGAGAACGACGACCTTGGCCCCCCGGTCGACCGCGAGGTCGACGCCGGTGAACACCTCCAGCGAGCCGAACGCCTTGGAGAGCCCCTCCGCCGTGAGCGGCGTGCGCCCGCACGGCGACGGGTCGGGGAACCGGATCTTCGCCACGCGGTCGTTCTTCCGCTCGGGCTCGAGGCCCGCGAGCATCTGGTCGGCCCGGCGCGCCATGTTCTTCGCGGCCACCGCCTTGGTGGCCTTCGCGCCCATCTTCGCCGCCTGCGTGTGCAGCACCGAGGCCTTCTTCTCGGCGTTGGCGCGCTCCCGGCGGCGGCGCTTCTCGTCGGTCGCCCGCGCCTCCTGGTAGCGCTTCCAGTCCATGTTGTAGACGTCGACCTCGCTGCGCGTGGCGTCGAGGAACCACACCTTGTTGACGACCGCGGCCAGCAGCTCGGTGTCGTGGCTGATCACGACGAGACCGCCGTCGTGCGCGGCGAGGAACGAGCGCAGCCAGGTGATCGAGTCGGCGTCGAGGTGGTTGGTGGGCTCGTCGAGCAGCAACGTGGTGGCGCTCGGCGCTCCCCCTCCCCCGCCGTCGGAGGCGGCGAACAGGATGCGTGCCAGCTCGACGCGGCGGCGCTGCCCACCGGAGAGGGTGGAGATCTGCTGGTGCAGCACGCGGTCGGGGAGGCCGAGGTGCGCGCAGATGCGAGCGGCCTCGCTCTCGGCGGCGTACCCGCCGAGAGCGGAGAAGCGCTCCTCGATGCGCCCGTACTCGCGCACGGCCTTGTCGTTCTGCGCACCGTCGACGAGCTCCGCCATCGCCGTCTGGGCCTTCTCCATCTTCCGCAGCATCTCGTCGAGACCACGGGCAGACAGGACGCGGTCCTTGGCGGTGACGGTCAGGTCGCCCTCGCGCGGGTCCTGCGGCAGGTAACCGACCGGGCTGTTGGCGCCGACCGAGCCGGCGTACGGCTCGCCCTCAGCCGCGAGCACGCGCATCGAAGTGGTCTTGCCGGCGCCGTTGCGCCCGACCAGCCCGATGCGGTCGCCGGGCTGGACGCGCAACGTGGCCCCGGACAGCAGGATCCGGGACCCGGCACGCAGTTCCAGGTCGGTGGCGGTGATCACGAGGAGAACTCCAGGGGGTCCGGAAGAGGATGTGCGAGGGCCGGGGCAGCCGCTACTCGATCCGGATCACCCCTCCAGACTACCGACCCCCGCGAGCGGATTCGGGAAGTAGGGTGCCGCACATGACCGATCTCACCGACCTGTCGGGCCGCACTGCCCTGATCACAGGCGCCAGCCGCGGAATCGGATTCGCCATCGCCGGTGAGCTGCTCTCCCGGGGTGCTTCGGTCACGATCACGGCGCGCAAGCCCGACGAGCTGGCCGCGGCCGCCGAGAAGCTGGTGGCCGACGGCGCGGGGGGCGACGCCTCCCGGGTGCTGGCGGTGGCGGGCAACGCGGGGTCGGCGGAATCCCGCGAGGAGGCGGTCGCGAAGACCGTCGAGACCTTCGGCGGGCTCGGGATCCTGATCAACAACACCGGCATCAACCCGATCTACGGCTCACTCATGGACGCCGACCTCGGCGCCGTCCGCAAGATCTTCGACACGAATGTCGTCGCCGCGCTGGGATTCGTGCAGCTGGCCTACCGGGCGTGGATGCGCGAGCACGGCGGGGCGGTGGTCAACCTGGCGTCCACCGCCGGGCTCCGCTCCACGGGCATGATCCCGGTCTACGGCGCGTCCAAGGCCGCACTGATCCGGCTCACCGAGGAGCTCGCGTGGCAGCTCGGACCGGGGATCCGCGTCAACGCCGTGGCGCCGTCGGTGGTCAAGACCAGGTTCGCCAGCGCGCTCTACGCGGAGGGCGAGGAGAAGGTCAGCGCCGCCTACCCGATGAAGCGCCTCGGCGAGCCCGAGGACGTGGCCGCGCTCGTCGGGTTCCTGGTGTCCGACGCCGCCTCGTGGATCACCGGCGAGACCGTGCGGGTCGACGGGGGGATCTTGGCCACCGGCTCGCTGGGCTCCGGCTGAGGTTCACGCCCACCGCGCTACTGCACCCCCGCTACTGCACCCCCCTACAGCACCGCCGCGTCGGTCCAGAGCCGGCCGGAGCGGCCGGTCAGCACGTCGAGCAGCGCGCTGGCCTGACCGTCGGTCAGGGACGCGACGTAGTCCACCACCGCTCGGCCGCGGGCCATCCGGTCCACCTCCGCGGCGGACACGACCTCGTCGAGCTCGCCCCGGGCCAGCTCGACGAGGTCGTGCAGCCGGGGCGGC
Source organism: Pseudonocardia sp. (assembly GCA_035695525.1). GTDB lineage: Bacteria > Actinomycetota > Actinomycetes > Mycobacteriales > Pseudonocardiaceae > Pseudonocardia. The sequence continues at coordinate 2,703 of DASRSC010000357.1, forward strand.
GTGCGGGTCTCACCGTCGTCCTCGCCGAGCCAGTCGTGCAGCGCGCCGACCAGGCCGGTCAGCACCGTGGCCTGCCCGCGCTGGTGGGAGGTGAGGTCGGCCCGCTGCAGGACGAACCGGTGGTGTACGAACTTGAGCACCGCCACCTCGTGCCACTGTTCGGTCGCGAGTGCGACGTGTGCCGACCGGACGGGCGGATCGGCCAGCACCCGCACACCGCCCACGAGCCGTGCAGTCCTCGAGGTCGTGGATGGCATAGGCGATGTCGTCGGCGATGTCCATCACGGCCGCCTCCACGGTCTGCTGCCACGGCCCGATGGGCCCGGCGAACACCTCGCGGCTCGCCCGCAGGTCGTCCAGCTCCGTGGAGTACGCCGAGAACTTGGCCGAGCCCGCGTCCGGCGCGGACGACAACGGTCCGCCGCCGCGCGGCGGGAGCGCCGCCGTGCTCGGGTGCGGGACCGGGTGGCCCAGCCGCGCCCACGGGTACTTCAGGACCGCGGCGCGGACGGCCGCGGTGAGGTCCAGCCCCGTGCCTCCGGGGCCGTGGAGATCGATCGTGGTGACGATGCGGAAGCTCTGGGCGTTGCCCTCGAACCCGTCCGGCAGACCGAGCTTCTCGCGGCCGAGGCGGTCGAGCACCTGCTCGCCGAGATGCCCGAACGGTGGGTGCCCGAGGTCGTGGGCCAGTGCCCCAGCCTCGACGACATCGGCGTCGCAGCCGCCCAGCCGGTCGAGCACGGCGGCCGTGGCGGGGTCGCCCGTCAGGCGCTCGGCGATCGCCCGCCCCACCTGGGCCACCTGCAGGCTGTGCGTGAGCCTGTTGTGGACGAGCAACCCCGACCCCGTCGGGCTCACCACCTGGGTCACCCCGGCCAGCCGGGCGAAGAACGGCGAGGCCACGATCCGGTCCCGGTCGACGCGGAACGGGCTGCGCGCGAGAGCTGCGCCGGTCTCCGCCACCAGCGAGCGCCGGGTTGCACGCGCCCCGTGGTCGACCGACCCGGGCTCGGCCGCAGGGCCGCTCCCCGTTCGGCTCCCCAGGTGGTCGGTCACGGGCTGATTCGCCACTGCAGCAGGTTAGTTGCCGCACCTACCGGTAGAACGGGCCGGTGCCTCGCCCCGAAGCGGATGTCCTCGTGGTCGGCGGCGGCCCCGCGGGCCGCGCGCTGGCCGCGGAGTCCGCGGTTCGCGGGCTGCGCACCGTCCTGGTCGATCCGGCGCCCGACGCGCCATGGCGGGTGACCTACGGCTGCTGGGCCGCCGAGCTGCCCTCATCCCTTCCCGCATCGACCGTCGCCGCCGCTGTGCGCGGCCGGGCGGTCGCGCTCACGTGCCACGACCTCGGCTGGGACTACGCGGTGCTGGACGTCCCGACACTGCGCGCGCATCTCGACCGCCTGCTCGACCGCGCAGGCGTCACCGTCCGGGCCGGGCGCGCGGTCGCGATGGCAGCGCCCGACACCGTCGAGCTCGCGGACGGGACGTACGTCAGGGCCGCGGTTGTCGTGGACGCCGGTGGACGCCGGCAACCGTTGCGCACCGCGAGCGCGGCACCGCGCCCCGCGGCGGAGCAGACCGCCTACGGGGTGGTGGTGGACGAGTCGGTGGCCGCCGGCATCCTTGCAGCAGGTGAGGCGCTCTTCATGGACTGGCGCCCGGACCACGGCGAGCCGGGCTCGCCGACGTTCCTCTATGCCGTACCGCTGGGCGGCGGGGCCGTACTGCTCGAGGAGACCTCACTCGCCCGGAGATCAGGACTCCCGATGCCGGTGCTGCGACGCCGGCTGCTCGCGCGGCTCGCGCGGCACGACATCGCGCCGCCGTCCGACGCGCCGGTCGAGCGCGTGCTGTTCCCCGTCGACTCCCCGCGCCACCGCACGCCCGGTGTGCTCGGCTTCGGCGCAGCGGCTCCCCTCGTGCACCCGGCCAGCGGGTTCAGCGTCGCGACAGCGCTCACCCTCGCTCCCCGGGTGGCAGACGCACTCGCCGCGCACCTCCCGGCGGACCCCCGCGCCGCGCTCGCGGCGGCCGAGGCTGTGGTGTGGCCCGCGGCGACCCGCGCGGTGCACCGCTTCCGCCGCATCGGGCTGGAGGCCCTCCTGCGCATGCCACCCGGCGAGGTGCCGGGGTTCTTCGAGGTCTTCCTCGGGCTGCCCGAGCGGCACCGGTGGGCCTACCTCACCGCGCGCGACGATCTCCGCGGCACCGTGGCCACCATGAACGCGCTGTTCGCGCGGTCCGACTGGCGGCTGCGTCGCAGACTGGTCCTGCCCGCGCTGCGCCCGCCTGCGCAGGCCGCGCCGGAGGGGTGACCCCGATCATCCGGTGACGGGCACCGGCTGGCGATGCCTCCTGCTACCGCCGGTAACCTCCGGACCACCTTCCCCCGAGCCGGAGGCTCTCATGTCCGCCTACCGCACCATCGTCGTCGGCACCGACGGCTCCGCCACCTCATTCGCCGCCGTGGACCGGGCCGCTGCTGTCGCGGGCGACAGCAACGCCGAGCTCGTCATCGTCTGCGCCTACACGCCCGCCGGCCGTGATGACACCGCCGAAGCCGAGGACGCCCTCAAGGACGAGGCATACCTCGTGCGTGGCTGGACGCCCGCGGAGGAGACGTTGCGCACGGCCGAGGAGCGCGCCCTCGCCGCAGGCGCAGGCAGAGTCCGCACGGTGGCCGCCGACGGCGCACCTGTCGAGGTGCTGCGCAAGGTAGTCGCCGACGCGAACGCCGACCTGCTCGTCGTCGGCAACCGGGGGCTCAACACGCTGAGCGGGCGGCTGCTCGGCTCCGTCCCGTCCGACGCAGCGCGCCGCGCAGGTGTGGACGTGCTCATCGTCCACACCACCTGACGTCCCGGAGCCGGGTGGCAGGTGCTCGCCGGCATCGCCAGGTTGCTCCGCGGGCCCAGCGCCGGTCCTCGGCCGCGCCACGGAACCTGCACCCGTGGCTGCTCCAGCCCCGCTCTTGACCTCGATGCGGGTGCAGCCTCGATGATGTGGTTCATGAGCGTCACGAGCACGGCCACCCTTGGCCTCACCGCCTACCTCGACCGGATCGGCGCCCCTGGTGCGCGTGCCGCCGACCTCCCGACGCTCCGTCGCATCGTGGCCGCCCACACGGCGTCGATCGCGTTCGAGAACCTCGACGCGTTCACCGGACGCGACGTGCGGCTCGACCCGGACGGTCTCGTGGCCAAGCTCGTCCACCGTGGACGCGGCGGCTGGTGCTTCGAGCAGAACCTGCTGCTGCGCGGGGCCCTGGACGCGCTCGGGTACCGCACCACGGGTCTGGCCGCCCGGGTGCTGTGGGGCAGGCCGGCCGACGCACCGGTGACCCCGCGCGGGCACATGCTGCTGCGCATCGACCTGCCGGAGGGCCCGCACGTCGTCGACGTCGGCTTCGGCGGACTGACCCTCACGGGCGTGCTGGCGCTCGAACCGGAGGTGGAGCAGACCACGCCGCACGAGCCGTTCCGGCTGTGGCCCGACGGGCCCGGATTCGTCATGCAGGCCCGCATCGGCGGCGACTGGCGCCCGCTGTACCGCTTCGACCTCGCAGAGCAGCACCTCGTCGACTACGAGGTGAGCAGTTGGTACCTCACCCACCATCCGGCGTCCCATTTCCGCAGCGGGCTGATGGCCGCCCGACCGGACATCGACCGCCGCTACGCGCTGGGCGGCGCCACCCTCTCGGTGCACCACCTCGACGGCCCCACCGAGCGCAGGACCCTCGAGACGCCCGCGGCGGTCCGCCGCGCCCTGGAGGAGCAGTTCCTGCTCGACGTCTCCGAGCTGCCCGACCTCGAGACCGCACTTGCCCGCCTGTTCTGATCAGGGCTGCACGGGCACCACGAGCTCGCTGCTCTGCACGTACTCCATCGCCGCGACGAACTCGGGCACGCCGGCACGCCGTTCGATCTCTTCGTGGACGCGGCCGAGCTCCTCGGCACCGAACGCCTCGCGCAGGACGTCCAGCAGGCCTGCGGTGTCGCGCCGATGATCCACGGCGTGACGGTGGTGTAGAGGAGGTGGCCGGTCGGATCGGCGCGGTCCGGAAGAGCGGGACCACCTGTTCGCCATCGGCCCCGCGTCACGCAGGCTGCCGAGTCGGCGGGCTGACCCGGACGGTCGGTTGCGCGGCGCCTCGAACCGGACGGCGGGAGCGGCAGCGAAACGACAAACGACATCCTCGTCCGGCTCTAGCGGACGAGAATGCCGTTCGTTGGCGGACGGACCGCGGTCAGACCCGGAAGCCCAGGGCCCGCAGCTGCTCGCGGCCGTCCTCGGTGATCTTGTCGGGGCCCCACGGCGGCATCCAGACCCAGTTGATCTTGATGTCGTCGACCAAACCCGCGCTGCCGGTCAGAGCGGCCCGCGTCTGCTCTTCGATCACGTCGGTCAGCGGGCATGCCGCCGACGTGAGCGTCATGTCGATGGTGGCCACCCCGCCCTCGGCCTGGATGCCGTACACGAGGCCGAGGTCGACGACGTTGATGCCCAACTCGGGGTCGACCACATCACGCATGGCCTCCTCCAGGTCGTCGATCGATGGCTCCTCGGCGCGCTGGGTAGGGTGCTCAGGCATGCCGGCCGCGCCGCGCACCACGTCGTCGGGACTCACTGTGGTCTCGGTGGTGTCACTCATGACTCTGCCTCCTCGGAATCCCGGGTGTCGATACACGTTCCGCCGCCGCTCTGCGGGGTCCGGACGACGGCGTCCTTGAACGCCATCCACCCGAGCAGGGCGCATTTCACCCGAGCCGGATATCTTGCCACGCCCGCGAACGCAACGCCGTCCCCGAGCACATCCTCGTCCGGCTCCACCTGCCCGCGTCCCTGGGCCATCTCCTGGAACGCTGCCAGCACCCGCAGCGACTCCTCGACCGAGCGGCCGACGACGAGGTCGGTGAGCACCGACGCCGACGCCTGGCTGATCGAGCAGCCCAGCGTCTCGTAGGACACGTCCGACACCGTGTCGCCATCGAGCTTGACCCGCAACGTGATCTCGTCGCCGCAGGTGGGGTTGATCTGGAACGACTCCGCGTCGAACGGCTCACGCAGTCCGGCACCGTGGGGCGTGCGGTAGTGGTCCAGGATGATCTCCTGGTACATCTGCTCCAACTGCACGGCTAGCTCACCACTCCGAAGAACTCGCGCGCGGCCTGCACACCCTCGACCAGGGCGGTGACCTCGTCAGGTGTGCTGTAGACGTGGAACGACGCCCGTACCGTGGCAGCCACGCCGAACCGGCGGTGCAGCGGCCAGGCGCAGTGGTGGCCCACCCGAACGGCGATGCCCCGGTCGTCGAGGACCTGGCCCACGTCGTGGGCGTGCACCCCGTCGACGTCGAAGGCCACCGCTCCACCACGGTCGACGAGGTCGCGCGGGCCGATGACCCGGACACCCGGCACGCTCGCCAGCCCGTCGAGGGTCTGTTGGACCAGCGCCATCTCGTGGGCGTGGATGGCGTCCATGCCGATGTCGACCACGTAGTCGACGGCCGCACCAAGGCCCACGACCTGCGACGTCATCGGCACGCCCGCCTCGAACCGCTGAGGCGGCGGGGCGTAGGTGGTGCCTTCCATCCGCACCAGCTCGATCATCGAGCCACCGGTGAGGAACGGCGGCATCGCGGCGAGCAGCTCCGCCCGCCCGTAGAGCACGCCGATGCCGGACGGTCCGAGCATCTTGTGTCCGGAGAACACGGCGAAGTCGACGCCGAGCTCGCCGAGGTGCACGGGCATGTGCGGCACCGACTGGCACGCGTCGAGCAGCACCAGAGCGCCGACCGCGCGGGCCCGGCGCACCAGCTCCGCCACCGGCAGGATCGTGCCCAGCACGTTGGACTGGTGGGCGAACGCGACCAGCTTGGTGCGCTCGGTGAGCTCGATCGAGTCGAGGTCCACCCGGCCCTCGTCGGTGATCGAGTACCAGCGCAGGGTGGCGCCGGTGCGGCGGCAGAGCTCCTGCCACGGCACCAGGTTGGCGTGATGCTCGAGCTCGGTGATCACGATCTCGTCGCCCGGCCCGAGCGCGAAGCGCTCCGACTCGGGGCCGAGGCCCGTGCGGATGCTCGAGTTGCCCATCGCATAGGCGACCAGGTTGATGCCCTCGGTGGCGTTCTTCGTGAACACCACCTCGCCGGCGTCGGCGCCGATGAACGCGGCGATCCGCGCCCGCGCCGACTCGTAGGCGTCGGTCGCCTCCTCGGCGAGCTGGTGCGCGCCACGGTGCACGGCCGCGTTGTGCTGCTCGAGGAAGGCGCGCTCGGCGTCGAGCACCTGGCGCGGCCGCTGTGAGGTGGCCCCCGAGTCCAGGTAGACCAGCGGCCGCCCCTCGCGGACGGTGCGCGCCAGAATCGGGAAGTCCGCCCGCAGCTTCTGGACGTTCACACCCTCGAGGGTGGTCATCAGACCGCTGCCCCCGCCACCGCCGCGTCGACGGCCGATCCCGTGAACCGCACGTACCCGGACTTCTCCAGCTCATCGGCCAGCTCCGGCCCGCCGGACTCGACGATGCGCCCGCCCGCGAAGACGTGCACCACATCGGGCGTGATGTGCTGCAGGATCCGGGTGTAGTGCGTGATCAGCAGGACACCGGTCTCGCCGCCCTCGCGGTAGCGGTTGACCCCCTCGGACACGACGCGCAGCGCGTCGACGTCCAGGCCGGAGTCGGTCTCGTCGAGCACCGCGATCTTCGGCTTGAGCAGCGCAAGCTGCAGCACCTCGTGCCGCTTCTTCTCGCCGCCGGAGAAGCCCTCGTTGACGTTGCGCTCGGCGAAGTCCGGGTCGATGTCGAGGTCGCTCATGGCGGACTTGACCTCCTTGACCCAGGTGCGCAGCTTCGGCGCCTCGCCACGGACGGCCGTGGCCGCCGCACGCAGGAAGTTGGACGTCGAGACGCCTGGGACCTCGACCGGGTACTGCATGGCGAGGAACAGGCCGGCACGGGCGCGCTCGTCGACGGTCATCGCGAGGACGTCCTCGCCGTCCAGGGTGACCTCGCCCGAGGTGATCTCGTACTTCGGGTGCCCGGCGATGGCGTAGGCGAGCGTGGACTTGCCGGACCCGTTCGGGCCCATGATCGCGTGGGTCTCGCCGGCGCGGATCGTGAGGTCGACGCCCTTCAGGATCTCCTTGGCGCCGTCCTCGGTCGCGACCGAGACGTGCAGGTCCTTGATCTCCAAGGTGGACATTGGTGTCAGTGCTCCGTGTGGTTGTGTGCGCGTCAGGCGCCGGTGACAGCGAGCTCGGCCTCGATCGCCGCTTCCAGGCGCTCGCGCAGCTCGGGAAGGGTGATCCGGTTGAGGATCTCGCCGAAGAAGCCACGGACGACGAGCCTTCGGGCGACGTCCTCGGGGATACCGCGGCTCTGCAGGTAGAACAGTTGCTCGTCGTCGAACCGGCCGGTGGCGCTCGCGTGACCGGCACCGGCGATCTCGCCGGTCTCGATCTCCAGGTTCGGCACCGAGTCGGCCCGGGCGTGCTCGGTGAGCACGAGGTTGCGGTTGTACTCGAACGTCCGCGTGTTCTCCGCGGCCGCGCGGATCAGCACGTCACCGATCCACACGGTGTGGGCGCTGAGGCCCTTGACGCTCTGCAGCGCGTTCTTGTAGATCACGTTCGACGTGCAGTTCGGCACCGCGTGATCGACCAGCAGCCGCTGCTCCAGGTGCTGGCCCGCGTCGGCGAACCCGAGCCCGGCCAGCTCGGCGTCGCCGCCGGGGCCGCGGTACTTCACGGTCGGGCTGATCCGCACCACGTCGCCACCCAAAGACACCGAGGTGCCTCGCAGGACCGCGTCCCGGCCGATCGACATGTGCTGCGCGCCCACGTGCACGGCGTCGTCGGCCCACTCGCCGGTGACGACCAGCGTGAGCCGCGATCCGTCGGCCAGCACGACCTCCAGATTGTCGGCCAGCGCGCCCGACCCGCGGTACTCCACGACGACGGTGGCCGAGGTGTTCGGGGTGGTGCGCAGCTGCAGATGGCCCACTGCCGTGGCGCCCTCCCCCGGGCCCGTGACCGTGACGGTGACCGGGGCCGGCGAGCCGTCGAGCGTGACGACGGTGGCCTCCCGGAACGTCGACCACGCCGCGGCGGCGACGCGGTCGGCTGGCACGCCGCCCGCGCCGATCCGCGCGTCGTCACGTGCGACGGTCTCGACCGACACGCCGCGTGGAAAGCCGGCGGAGCCAGCACCGGCACTGCCGGCCGCGCTGACCTCGATTGCCGCGGTGCCGTCGAACCTCGCTGTGCCGTCGTGCAGGCCGCGCAGCCGGCGCATCGGAGTGAAGCGCCAGTTCTCCTCCCGGCCGCCGGGGACCTCGAACGCCTCGACGTCGTAGGAGGTGAAGCGCTCGCTCGCCGACGAGATCGGCGTCTCGCCTTGCCCCTTCTTGGCGCCGGCCAGCTCGGGTGCGAGGCCGGCGACCTCGGGTGCGGTATTCGGCACCGTCATGATTCGTGAATCCTTTTCCGCAGGCTCCGAAGATTCCCGGTCATCCGACCGAGCCCTCCATCTGCAGCTCGATGAGCCGGTTCAGCTCCAGCGCGTACTCCATGGGCAGCTCGCGCGCGATGGGCTCGACGAACCCGCGCACGACCATCGCCATGGCCTCGTCCTCGGTCAGCCCGCGGCTCATCAGATAGAAGAGCTGGTCGCCGCTGACCTTCGAGACCGTGGCCTCGTGGCCCATCGAGACCTCGTCGTTGCGGACGTCGACGTAGGGGTAGGTGTCGGACCGGCTGATCGTGTCGACCAGCAGCGCGTCGCACTTCACCGTGGAGCGCGAGTGGTGCGCCCGTGGGTTCACCTGCACCAGGCCCCGGTAGGACGTGCGGCCACCGCCGCGCGCCACCGACTTCGAGATGATCGTCGAGGACGTGTGCGGCGCGAGGTGCACCATCTTCGCCCCGGCGTCCTGGTGCTGGCCCTCGCCGGCGAACGCGATCGACAGGACCTCGCCCTTCGCGTGCTCGCCCATCAGCCACACGGCCGGGTACTTCATGGTGACCTTGGAGCCGAGGTTGCCGTCGACCCACTCCATGGTGGCGCCCTCTTCGGCCTTGGCCCGCTTCGTCACCAGGTTGTAGACGTTGTTCGACCAGTTCTGGATCGTGGTGTAGCGGCAGCGGCCGCCCTTCTTCACGATGATCTCGACCACTGCCGAATGCAGCGAGTCGGACTTGTAGATCGGCGCCGTGCAGCCCTCGACGTAGTGCACGTATGCACCCTCGTCGACGATGATCAGCGTGCGCTCGAACTGGCCCATGTTCTCGGTGTTGATCCGGAAATAGGCCTGCAGCGGGATGTCCACCTTGACGCCCTTGGGCACGTAGATGAACGAGCCGCCCGACCACACCGCCGAGTTGAGCGCAGAGAACTTGTTGTCGCCGCTCGGGATGACCGAGCCGAAGTACTCCCTGAACAGCTCCGGGTGCTCGCGCAGGCCGGTGTCGGTGTCCAGGAAGATCACGCCCTGCTCCTCCAGGTCCTCGCGGATCTGGTGGTAGACGACCTCGGACTCGTACTGTGCCGCGACGCCGGCCACCAGGCGGGCCTTCTCCGCCTCCGGGATGCCCAGCCTGTCGTAGGTGTTCTTGATGTCGGCCGGCAGCTCGTCCCAGGACGTCGCCTGCTTCTCCGTGGACCGCACGAAGTACTTGATGTTGTCGAAGTCGATGCCCGAGAGGTCGGCACCCCAGCGCGGCATCGGCTTGCGCTCGAACAGGTCGAGTGCCTTGAGCCGGAAGTCGAGCATCCATTGCGGCTCGTTCTTCAGTGCGGAGATGTCGGCGACGACGTCGGCGGACAGGCCGCGACGTGCGGTGGCGCCGGCGGCGTCCGGATCGGCCCAGCCGAAGTCATATCGGCCGAGCGTCGCGAGCGTCTCCTCCTGGGTGAGTGCCTCAGGAGCGGTCGTCATTCGGACTGCCTCCCTCTCAGGGACGTGCCTGTCGAGTTCGTGGTGGTTGTGGTGTAACCCCGCTGGACATCCGGAGCTTCCAGCGGAACGTGGGTGGTGCACGCGGAGTCGCCCCGCGCGATGGTGGCCAGTCGCTGCACGTGTGTGCCGAGCAGCTCGGCGAACGCCTGAGTCTCAGCCTCGCACAGCACCGGGAACTCGGCCGCGACGTGGGCCACCGGACAGTGGTGCTGGCACAGCTGCACGCCGGAGCCCGCCTCGCGGGCCTGTGCCGCATAGCCGCGTGAGGTGAGAACGTCCGCAAGCGCATCTGCCCGTGCGTCGCGGCCATGCGCGGCCGCGACCTGCTCGGCCCCCTGGCCGAGCAGGCTCTCCACCCGGCTGCGCGCGAAGCCGCGCACCGCCGCCTCCCCCCCGTACTCGGCGAGGTAGCGCAGCGCGGCCACGGCGAGGTCGTCGTAGCCGTGCCCGAACCGGGTGCGCCCGGCGTCGGTGAGCAAATAGTGCCGGGCCGGTCGCCCGCGGCCCCGGGGACCACGGCGGGACGCATCGCGCACCTCCGCCTCGCCGTCGGCGATCAGCGCATCGAGGTGACGCCGGACGGCAGGACCGGACAGCGCGAGCTCGGCCGCCACGGCCGACGCGGTGGTCGGCCCCTGCTCCATCAGCAGGCGGGCCACAGCTGCGCGGGTGCGGCCGTCACCGCTCGACGGCCCCTCGTGGGCGTCGACCGGCAGCTGCCTCCCGCTTTTCACAACACCAGTGTTGCGTATATGTCCGGCCAGGGCAAAGGATGGGTGCTGTCCGGGTGAGCACCCTCACGTGCAGGGCGGCTCGCTACGCTGCGGGCATGGTCGCACGGGAGCTGGACGGCGCACGCGCACCGGTTCCGGTCGTAGCGCCCCCGCGCGATCCGAGCCGTGCTGCCCGGCGCCTGGGACTGACCGGGACCCTGCTGATGGCTGTCGGGGCGCTCGGTTCGGGTGCGCTCCCCGTGCCCAACCCGCTGTTCGGGCTGCGGCTGCTGGGCCTGCCCAGCCGCAACACCACGATCGCCATCGCCATCACCTACGCCGGCATCGGAATGCTGGTGTTCGCCTGGCTCTGGGTCGGGAAGATGCTCCGGTCCAACGGTGCCGTCGCGCCGGCACCGACCCGTGCGCAGCTCGCCCGCACGGCCGTGCTGTGGGCCATCCCGCTGGCCGTCGCGCCCCCGATGTTCTCCCGAGACGTCTACAGCTACCTCGCGCAGAGCGCGATCCTGGCCCGCGGTCTCGACCCCTATGTGCTGGGCCCGGCGCAGGCGCTCGGCGTCGACGACCCGTTGACCCGCAGCATCCCCACGATCTGGCGCGACACGCCGGCGCCCTACGGGCCGCTCTTCCTCTGGCTCGGCCGCGGAATCACCGCGCTGACCGGCAACGACGTGGTCCTGGGCCTGTTCGCCCACCGCGTGCTGGCGCTCTTGGGAGTGGGGCTGATCGTCTGGTCGCTCCCCCGGTTGGCCCGCCGCTGCGGGCTCGACGCCGGGCTTGCGATGTGGCTCGGCGCGGCCAACCCGCTCGTGTTGTTCCACCTGGTCAGCGGCATCCACAACGAGGCCCTCATGATCGGGCTGATGCTTGCCGGCATGGAGATCGGGCTCCGGGCCGGGCCGCGGGTGCTGGACGTGCAGTTCCTGCTGGGCGCCGTCCTCATCGTCGGCGCGTCCGCGGTGAAGGTGCCGGCACTGCTCGCGCTCGGCTTCCTCGGCACGGAGTGGGCGCGACGGCGCGGTGGGCGGCTGCGCGACGTTGCCAGCGCCGCGGGCACGTTGGGCGCGGTCACGGTGGTGGGCTACGCCGCCCTCGCGCTCGCCACCGGTCTCGGACTCGGCTGGGTTTCCACGCTGGACACCCCCAGCATCATCCGCAGCTGGTTGTCGGTCTCCACGGATCTCGGCCTGATCGGCGGCCAGATCGGCATCCTCGGCGGCCTCGGCGACCACACCGACAGCGTGCTGCTGCTCACCCGCGGGCTGGGCGGGCTCGGTGCCGGCATCCTCGTCGTGATGCTGCTGCTCGCCACCCTCCGCGGGCGGGTCGACCCGGTGACCGGCATGGGCACCGGCCTGGGCGCCGTCGTGCTACTCGGCCCGATCGTCCACCCGTGGTACCTGCTCTGGGCCGCGATCCCGCTCGCCGCGACGCAGGGCCTGCCGCGCTACCGGCGGGCCGCGCTTGCCGCCTCCGCCGTCCTCGCCCTGCTCGTCCCGCCCACGGGCGCCGACTTCAGCTTCCGCGCCTACCAGCTGCCGATGGCGATCCTCGCCGGGATCCTCATGCTCGTGCTGGTGCTGCTCGTCCAGCGGCGGCAGCTCGCCGGGCAGCGGGGCGTGGACGTCGACGCGTGGCCCGGGCGGGTGCCGACTCCGGAGCCGGAGCGCGGACCTCACTAGACTCGACGGCCGTGAACACTCCGCCGCCCGCCGTCGCGGTCCGGGGGCTGGTGAAGCGGTACGGACGCACCACCGCGGTCGACGGACTGGACCTCTGCCTGCCCAGCGGATCCGTGCTGGCCCTGCTCGGCCCCAACGGTGCGGGCAAGACCACCACCGTCGAGATCTGCGAAGGATTCCTGCGCGCCGACGCCGGTGAGGTGCGGGTGCTCGGCGTCGATCCGGCCGGCGCGCCCGACGCACTGCGCGCCCGGATCGGCGTCATGCCGCAGGGCGGGGGCGCCTACCCGGGCGTCCGTGCCGCCGAGATGCTGCGGCTCGTCGCGGCCTGCTCCGCCCACCCACTCGACGTCCCGTGGCTCACGTCCGTGCTCGGCCTGGACAGCTGCGCCCGCACGCCCTACAAGCGGCTGTCCGGCGGGCAGCAGCAGCGGCTCGCCCTGGCCTGCGCCATCGTCGGGCGCCCCGAGCTGGTGTTCCTCGACGAACCCACCGCCGGCATGGACCCGCAGGGTCGCCGGGTGGTGTGGGAACTGATCCAGGCCTTGCGTCGCGACGGAGTGGCCGTCCTGCTCACCACGCACCTCATGGAGGAGGCCGAGGCGCTCGCCGACGAGGTGGTGATCGTGGACCGCGGGCGCGTGGTCGCGCAGGGCTCCCCCACGGCGCTCACCTCGACGACCGAGCAGCAGGAGCTACGCTTCCGCGCCCGCTCCGGCATGGACGTCGACGGCCTGATCGCGGCGCTGCCCGCCGGCTACGGGGCGGCCGAGCCGATCGCCGGGCGCTACGTCGTGCGGGGCCGGATCGACCCCTCGGTGCTGTCGACGATCACGTCATGGTGCGCCGGGCAGGGGGCCCTCGCCGACGACGTGCAGGTGGCCAGGCGAAGCCTCGAGGACGTGTTCCTGGAGCTGACCGGACGGGAACTGCGCTCGTGAACCGATTCGCACCAGGCACCTTCACCCCGCAGCCAGGCGCCGGCGCGCCATTGCGGATGCTCGCCGCCCAGTCGGGCACCGAGCTGCGGCTGGCCCTGCGCAACGGCGAGCAGGTGCTG
>DASRSC010000358.1:0-14229 GCA_035695525.1 Pseudonocardia sp.
CCCGGTCTCCCGTGGCACCTGGTCGGCGGACCCACCAGCATCGGGGAGCCGCTCGTCGCCCGGCAGGTGCGGCGGCTGCAGCCGGACGTCGTGTTCTCCCCCATGCAGACGATGGGCAGCTGGGGGCGCACCTACGGGCTCGTCCTGACGCTGCACGATCTCATCTACTACCGCAACCGCACTCCGCCGCCCGAGTTCGCCGCCCCGATCCGGCTGCTCTGGCGGCTCTACCACCTCGCGTGGTGGCCGCAGCGGGTGCTGCTGAACCGCGCCGACGCGGTCGTCACGGTCTCCGAGGCCACGGCAACGCAGATCGCGGAGCACGGGCTCACCCACAGGCCTGTGACCGTGGTGCCGAACGCTCCGGACTCCGGCCTCGACCTCCCGCGGACGCCGCGCACCGACGCGCTCGTCTACATGGGCTCGTTCATGCCCTACAAGGACGTGGGAACACTCGCGGGCGCGATGCCCGCGCTGCCCGACCACGAGCTGCACCTGATGAGCCGGATCTCCCCCGAGGAGCGGGCGCGCCTGTGCGCGCTGGCTCCGGGCGGTCGTCTGGTGTTCCACGACGGCGCAAGCGACGAAACCTACCGCGAGGTGCTGCGCGGAGCGACGGCGCTGGTCTCTGCGTCGCGGGACGAGGGGTTCGGGATCCCGTTGGTGGAAGCCATGGCCCTGGGCACGCCCGTCGTGGTCAGCGACATCCCGGTGTTCCGCGAGGTGGGCGGAGACGCAGCGGCCTACGTCGCGCCGGGTGACGTGGCGGGTTTCGTCCGTGCCGTGCGGGAGCTCGGCGTGCCTGGTGTCTGGGAGGAGCGCTCGGCGGCGGCACGGGCGCAGGCCGCCCGCTACAGCTGGGAGAACTCGGCACGGGTGCTGCTCGCCCTGCTCGAACGCGTCGCAGCCGGCCGCGCCCGCTGAGGCGCCGGGGTCAGGCGGCGCGCTCGACCTGCAGCCGGTCGCGGCCCAGCGCGCGCTCGTAGATGCCCTCGAAGGTGCTCAGCGTGGCGCCGATCGCGTGCTCGGCCACGATCTCGCGACCGGCCGCGCCCATCCGGCGCCGCATCGCGGGATCCGAGAGCAGCAAGGCGAGCCGGGTGGTGAGCTCGGGGACGTCGCCGGGTGTGTAGAGCCAGCCGTTGCGGCCCGGGCGGACGAGGTGCGGCAGCGCCATCGCGTCTGCGGCGACCACCGGGAGGCCCGCGGCCATCGACTCCAGCGTGACGAGACTCTGCAGCTCCGCCACCCCCGGCATGCAGAACACCGCAGCGCGGGCGTACGCGTCGAGCAGCTCCTCCTCGGAGACGAACCCGCGGAACCGCACGCGCTCAGCGATCCCGAGAGCGGCGGCCAGGGCCGTCCAGTCCGCCCGCCGCGCGCCGTCGCCGACGATCTCCAGCTCGGCCGGCAGATCCTGGGGCAGCGCCGCGAACGCCCTGATCAGCTCGTCGACGCGCTTCTCCTGGTCCAGCCGACCCACGAACAGCACGGTCGGAACGACGCCGGGGACCTGCGGGGCGGCACGGTAACGGGCGGCGTCGATGCCGCAGGACACCGGGATCGCGTCGACGAGCCCGGCGTGGCGCACGAGCAGCTCCACGGCGCGCGGCGTGGGCGCGGTGACCACGTTCGCCCGGCCGAAGACGCGCCCGAGGTCCTTCCACGCCAGGGTGTAGAAGGCCCGCTGCAGGACCTGCGGGATCGGGGAGTACGCGATGAGGTTCTCCGGCATGAGGTGGTTGGTGGCCACGAGCGGCCGACCAGTGCGGTAGGCAGCCTTCACGATGCCGCGCCCGACGACCATGTGCGCCTGCGTGTGGACGACGTCCGGGTCGATCTCCTCCATCAGCGCGGCGGTGTCCGGGCCGGCCTCCCACGGCATACAGACCTGGAAGTCGGAGTGCATGAAGTAACGGTGGGAGCGGATCCCGTGCACGGTCACGCCGTCACGGATCTCGCGCGTCCGTGATCCGGTGGCCGACGGGGCGACGACGTGCACATCGTGGCCGCGCCCGGCCAGGCCGGTGGCGAGCCGCTCGGCGAAGCGCGCCGCGCCGTTGACGTCGGGCGGGTACGTCTCGGCGCCGATCAGGACCCGCAGCGGTTTGACGGGCAGAGGCTTCACAGGAGAGGTCCTCTCAGGTCAGTACAGCGTTGAGGGAGGAACCGGCGCTGGGGATCACCGGCGGTACAGGGACTGCACCAACCGCGTGTGAGCGGCCGGGGTAGGGGAAGGCTCCGGCAGGGAGCTCTCGGCTGCGCCTGGGCCCACCCGCGCGCTGCGGGCGGCAACGGCGTCGGGATGGTGCCGGGCCAGTGCGACGACACCTGCCGCCGCGGTAACGGCGGCGGTGACGAGCAGCACCGACGTCCCGGCGGGGGTGGCAGCGCCCTCGCCGAGCAGCACGGCCCCGAGGAGCACTGCCACGATCGGGTCGACGACCGTAAGGCAGGCGATGACCACCTCCGGCGGCCCGGAGGCGAACGCCTGCTGCACGAGCCAGCCGCCGACGAGCACGGCTGCGCCGATGCCGGCCACAGCGGCGAGGACGGGGGGCTCCAGCGGCCCGACGTCGCCGGACGCGACCGACTGGGACACAGCCCGCACCAGCGCCGACACGAGTCCGAACGCCGCAGCGCCCGCCATGGCGCAGGCCACGCACCGGATCCAGCCGGAACGGGCGAGCCCGAGCCCGGCCAGCAGGAGCACGATCGCGGCTACGACGAGGCTCGCGAACAGGGTGGCCTGGTCGGGCGGGGGCGTGCTGACGGCCGTGCTTGCGGCGGTGGCGACGAACACGGCCACCCCGCCGACGCTGAGGAGCACGCCGACGTACACCCCGCCGGCCGGCCGACGGCCCCGCTGGACCGCGGTGAGCAGCACCGCGATGGGGACGGCCAGCACCCCGATCGGCTGGACGACCGACAGCGGCGCCAGCACCAGCGCGATGGCGTGCAGTGCGGATCCACCCCCGGCCAGCGCCAGGCCGGCGAGCCAGCCCGGACGCCGGGTCACCGCGCGCAGCCCGCGCAACGACAGGGCCTTGCCCGCGTGTCCGCCTACGGCCCCACGGGACTCGGCGCTGACGGCCCCGTGCTGCAGGACGGCGGCTCCGGCGAAGCAGACGGCGCCGAACATGGCGAGCGCGATCGCGATGCCGGAACCGGCAAGGAGGTGTATCACGTCGCACCCCTGAGCTCGACGGCGGACGGGAGCGACGCCGGGATCGGAGCGCGTTCGACCGCCAGCCGGGTCGCCCGGGCGGTAGCAACCAGCACCAGCATCACTAGAGAGTAGAGAACACGTTGAACCCCTCCGAGCAGGGGAAATCCGGGTGAACCGCCGATAACGATCGGGAGATGACTCATCAGAAAGAAGGCACTTACCGCTCCGGCGCCGCCCGCGGACCACGTCAGGGTGGGTGCGGCGGCGGCCCACGCGACCGTGGTGCGGGCCCGGCGGGCCACCATCCAGCAGGCCAGCGGCACCACCACGACGACCCAACCGCCCGCCGCGCGGTGCACCGTGGAGACCAGGCCGGGGGTAGTGCCGGGATGGTGGGTCGGGAAGGCCGCCACGAGCACCAGTGCCGCGGCCGCGCTCCCCATCAGCGCCGTGGGCGGTCCCGGGTCGGGCAGCGTGGCACGGCGCAGGCCGCTCGCGAGCACGAGGCTCGCGACGGCCAGGGCGACAGCGGCGATTCCCAGCAGCGCGTAGCCGCCCGTGAGGAACACGTAGTCGCTGATCGTCCGCTCCAGCGGGTCGAGCACCCCGATGCCGTTGACGTGCAGGAGACCCAGCGGCAGGACCGCGGCGATCACGCATGTGACGACGGCCGTCTCGCCCGCCCACGTCGTGCCGCCGGGCTCATGCCCGGCCCCCCCGTTCGTCGTCATTCGCCCACCGTGCCAGGCCGACGCTGAGACAGACATCAGGATCCCCACCGAGTCCCTCCGGGGGTATCCCCTACTTGCCCTGATCAGGGGACCCTTCACGACGGCGGCACCGGGCCGTCGTCGGGCGGCGGATCGGTCCGCACCGTCTGTTCGGGCAGCAGCGGCGCCAGCGCGAGCTCACGATCCGCGGTGCCCGGCGGCGCGGCCTCCACGGCCCGCACGGCGGACCGCGCCATCACCGCCTCCAGCCCGGCGCGGTCGGACCGGACGACGAGCGCGAGGACGCACCGGCACCCGGGCTCGGCGAGCGCTGCCGCCTCGGCCGAGGCCACGTCGTGTGCGCGCCCGCCGACTCGTGCCGCGTCCGCGTCGGCCTGCAGCTGCGCGCGCTCGCGGGCTGTGCGGAGCGCGGTGTCCGGCGCCACCCCCGGGTCGAGGGGCTCGAACCGCAGCGCGGTCTGCACCCGCGGCAGCGGCACGCGCAGGACCGCAGTGTCGATCACGGTACCTCCGGCGGCCGCGACCGCCTCGGGGGCGGTGAGCTCGGCACCGAACTGCACCAGCGCGAGCGCATCGACCCCCGCTGGCGGGAGCTCTGCCGGCAACCGCGCCAGGTACCCGGCCACGTCATCCCCCGGCTCCGGCCCGAGCCGTACCGAACCGGTGGGCGGCGGGGACGCGGGCGGCGCGAACTGCGCCGTCGCATACCAGGCGGCCAGCAGGGACACCACGACGCAGGCCGCGAGCACCGTCAGGTTCCGCGTCCGCGTCATCGGCCGGCAGGCATCAGTCGGCGAGCAGGTCCAGCGCCCTGGCGAGGTCTGCCGGATACGGGCTCGTGAACTCCGCCCAGCGACCGTCGGCGGGATGCTCGAAGCCGAGCGAGCGCGCGTGCAGCCACTGCCGTTCCAGGCCGAGCCGCTTGGCCAGCTTCGGGTCGGCGCCGTAGGCGAGGTCACCGACGCACGGGTGGCGCAAAGCCGAGAGGTGCACGCGGATCTGGTGGGTTCGGCCCGTCTCGAGCCGGACGTCCAGCAGCGACGCGGCGCGGAACGCCTCGATCGTGTCGTAGTGGGTGACGCTGGGCTTGCCGTCCGCCACCACCGCGAACCGGTAGTCGTGCTTGGGGTGGCGGTCGATGGGGGCGTCGATCGTGCCGCTGGACGGGTCGGGGTGGCCCTGGACCACGGCGTGGTAGCGCTTGTCGACGGTGCGCTCCTTGAAGGCCCGCTTCAGCACCGTGTAGGCGTGCTCCGACGTGGCCACCACCATGACCCCGGTGGTGCCGACGTCGAGCCGGTGCACGATGCCCTGACGCTCGGCCGCCCCCGAGGTCGAGACGCGGAACCCCAGCGCGGCCAGGCCGCTGACGACCGTGGGTCCGGTCCAGCCGGGACTCGGGTGGGCGGCGACGCCGACGGGCTTATCGACCACGACGATGTCGTCGTCGGCATGCAGGACGGTGAGCCCCGCGACGACTGCGGCAGGCCCGGCGATCTCCGCGGGCGCCTCCGGCTCAGGCAGCTCCACCTCGAGCCAGGAACCTGCGGTCAGCCGGTCGGACTTACCGGCGGCACGGCCGTCCACGGCTACCCTGCCGTCCTCGGCGAGTGCGGCGACCGCGGTACGGGAGAGGCCCAGCAGCCGGGAGAGCCCGGCGTCGACACGCATGCCGTCGAGGCCGTCGGGCACGGGGAGCTGGCGTGTGTCACTCACCGACGCGCCCGTCCTCGGTGTCGGCCTTCCGAGAGGTGCGGCGGCCGTCGAGCTCGCGGCCGAGCAGGGCCAGCAGCACGAGCAACACCCCGCCGGAGACGATCGAGGAGTCGGCGAGGTTGAACACCGGCCAGGCCCGGCCGTCTGGGGTGAACAGCGACACGACGTCCACGACGTGCCCCTGCAGGGGGCCGGGTGCACGGAAGAGCCGGTCGGTGAGGTTGCCGAGCGCACCCCCGAGCACCAGGCCCAGGGCGACCGCCCAACCCGTGGACCGCAACCGCCGGGCCACCCGGACGATCACGACCACCACGGCGATGGCAACGATCGTGAGCACCCAGGTGTAGCCGGTGGCCAAGGAGAACGCGGCACCCGGGTTGCGGACCAACTGCAGGTAGACCAGGCCGCCCAACAGCTCGACCGGCGCGCGGTCCTCCAGCTGTGCGACCGCCACCACCTTCGTGATGATGTCGACGGCGAGCACCAGCACGGCGATCAGCGCGAGCAGCCGGACCTTGGAGCCGGCGGCGGCGCCGGGGGCGGATTGTGTCGTCGGGTCGCTCGCGGGCTCGCTCACGCCTCCATCATCCCCTACGGCCCTTCGCCTCCCGGCCGCCGTGCCAGCGCGCGAGCCTGCCGCGCTGGTCGACTGCGCGCAGCCGCTCCTCGGTGGCCCGCCGAGCCACTGCCGTCGTCACGACCAGCAGCTGGTCGCGCTCCCGCAGGCGGGTCTCCGCCGTCGGGGTGAACGCCTTCTCGTCACGCACCACCAGACTGACGGTGGCACCGCGCGGCAGCCGCAGCTCGCCCAGGTACACCCCGCGCAGCTGCGAGCCGACCGGCACGCGTACCTGCAGCATGTCGGCGCTCAGCTCGTCCAGCGGGGCGGCGTCGACGGAGAGCTCACGGGGTTCGGCGGTGCGTGCCACACCGAGCCGCCGGGCGACCCACGGCAAGGTCGGGCCCTGCACCAGCGTGAGCACGACGACGAGCACGAACACGACGTCGACCAGGGCCTGCGCGCTCGGTGCGCCCTCGATCAGCGCGATCAGTGCCAGCACGATCGGGACGGCCCCGCGCAGGCCCGCCCACGACAGGAACGCCTGCTCCCGCCACGGCAGGCGGAACGGCGCGGTCGCGGCCACCACGGAGAGCGGGCGCGCCGCGACGATCAGCACCACGCCCGCGACGAGTGCGGGCACCACCGCGTTGAGCAGCCGGGGCGGCGAGGCGTAGAGCCCGAGCAGCACGAACAGTCCGATCTGGGCGAGCGAGCCGAGTCCCTCGGCGAAGGAGCGCACCCCGCCGCGGTGCGGCAGGTCGGCGTTGCCCAGCACGAGCGCAGCGACGTAGGTGGCCAGCAGCCCCGAGGCGTGCGCGAGCTGGCCCGCGGAGTAGGCGAGGACGCAGACGGCGATCGCGGCCAGCGGGTACAGGCCGGTGGCGGGCAAGGCGGCCCGCCGCAGCGCCCATGCGCCACCGAAGCCCAGCACGGCGCCGATCAGCGCGCCGGCAGCGAGCTCGTAGACGATGAGCAGCGGCGTGACCCAGGTGAACGAATCCGCCGAGGCCAGCAGGATGACCGCGAGCACAACCGGCGCATCGTTCATCCCGGACTCCAGCTCCAGGGCCCCGGCGAGGCGCGGGCTCACACCGACACCGCGCAGCACGCTGAACACGGCAGCCGCATCGGTGGACGACAGAACCGCCCCCCACAGGAACGCCGCCCGCCAGTCGAGGTCCAGCAGCAGGTGGAGCGCCGCCGCGACCACGGCAATGCTTACCGCCACCGCCACCGTGGACAGCGCGATTCCCACGCCGAGCGCCGGCCGCACCGCCTCCCAGCGGGTGGTCAACCCGCCCTCGGTGAGGATGAGCACGAGCGCCCCGAGCCCGAGCGACTCGGTGAGCGGGGCATCGGAGAACTGGACACCGAGCACGGACTCGCCGAGCAGGATGCCGATGCCGAGGTAGATGAGCAACGAGGGCAGGCCCAGCCGCACGGAAGCACGGACGGCGAGCACGCCGAGCAGCACCACTGCGGCCACGACGCCGAGCACGACCTCCAGGCTCGCCATCCCCACCTCCGCCCCCACACGGTATCGGCGCAGGTGACGGCGCTGGCGCAGGGGGACAGGGCGGGAAACGGGGGGCTGCCCCCACCCCGGACCCGGGCACCCGCAGGATGGTGTGCCCGCCGATGGGCTCCCTCACCTGCTCCTATGGTCATCACGACGGCGTCGGTGAACACGGCGCGGCCCGACCCGGTGCGCGCGCTCATGGCTCCGTCCACCTGGCTCGGCGCCGCGCACCTGCTCCTCGATGCGGTAGTGGCACGGCATACGCGTTCGTGCTGCTCACGGGGCTCTTCTTCACCGTGCTGCTGCTGCCGTTCGCGCTGATCGGGCTGCCCGTGTGGATCGTGACGGCGTGGGTGAGCGCCGCGCTGGCCGGATCGAGTGTGCCCGGCTCAGCCTGCTGCTCGGCGTGCAGATCCGGCCCCCAGCCGATGCCGGCCGGTGACCGGAACCCGCTGCGCTACGGAGGCATCAACCCCGGCGTGCGGCGCCGCGGCGCACACCAGCTACTGGCGCTGCCGCTCGGTGTGCTGACGTCCGGGATCACCTATTTCCTCCTTTCGGGTGCTGCCGCGCTGCTCGCGATGCCGGTGCTCACGTTCCTGGTGCCGTCGCAGGGCGCCACGGCGTTCGGCATCCCGTTCGCCGACACCGGCGGCGGCCGCGCACTGCTCGCCGGGATCGGGCTCGTGCTCCTGCTCCTCGCGCCCACCGTGGTGCGCGGCCTCACCGCGCTCGACGCGTCGGTCGCCCGTGCCGGGGACGTCACGGCGAGCGGTCTCACCGGTCCGATCACGGTGGACCGCGTCAGCGGCGACGTGGCCCTGTTCGACCTGGCCGGGCCGGTCGACGTCACCAGCAGGTCGGGTGTGATCAGCGGCAGGGGTCTGCGCAGCACGGCGGTGCGCGCCACGCCGACAGCCGCTCCGGCGACATCCGCATCCGTCCCTCCCGCTGACACCGCGCCGCTCGGCGTGGACGCGCGGCTGCTGCGCTCAGTGCACCGTCCAGGACAGGGTGGCTGCGACGCGGGAGCGGTCCAGGTCGTCGAGGATGGCGTCGACCTCGGAGACCCTGTCCTCGGGAAGGCACAGCCGACGGGCCACCCACGCCGCGTCCCGCGGAGCCGACACGCGCTCCCACCGCTGCACGGCCGGCTGGATCCCGAGCTCGCGCAGCACTCCCACCGCATCGTCCGTGGTGGCCGACGGCGGGCGGTGCAGACCGTGGAAGCGCTCCCACAGCGGGTCGAGCCACGCCATCGGGTGCTGGGTCATCATCTCCACGACCACTCCCCGGCGGGCTGCCGCAGCGAGCGCACGCACGAACGGCGGCAGGTCGACGACGTTGTGCAGCACGTGGTGGGAGACGACCACGTCGGCGGTGCCGGCCTCGGCGGCCACGTCGGGCCAGCGACCGAGGACGGTGCGGTACGGGAGGGCGCGCGCCTCCGCGGCCGCGACGAAGGAGTCGAGCATGTCCTGCTGCTGGTCCACACCGGTGACGTGGGTGATCCGCCCCACCAGCGCGAAGGCGGCGGCCCCTCCCCCGCAGCCGATGTCGAGCACCGTGCCGCCGTCGGCGAGCAGCTCGAGCGCAGCCCGTCGCGAGAGTGTGTCCACGGGCTGCGGTGGAGCCACGAAAAAGTCGACGTCGTGGTGAAACGGGTTGTTCTGAGCCGTGGCGAGGATCTCTGGGGGGATGCCCCGGCCCTCCTGACGCTCCGCCCACACGCTCGCCGCATCCATGAGCTCGAGTATGCGCCGCGTTCGCCCATGTCGATCTCGGGCTCCGCTGCGCTCGGCCTCCCGTTCACTGCGGGGCGCCCGTGAGCTGGTCGACGAGAATCGCCACGCGCTGCTCCTGAGCGCCGGCAGGAATGCGGCCACCACGGGCGAGGGTGACCAGCCCGTGCATCGTGCTCCACCAGACCTCGGCGAACACGCCGGAGTCCCGGTCGCCCGCCAGTGGCGCGAGCACGTCGTGGAGCTGACCGAACGCCGCCTGCAGAGGCGCGGGCGTCGCGGCCTGCGCGAACGGCAGGTCGATGGCGAGGACGAACATGGCGTCGTACAGAGCTGGGTTGGCGTCGGCGAAAGCCAGGTACGTGCGGATCACGGCGACCACGGCTTCGTTCGTGGTTCCCGCCCCCGCCCTGGCGGCCGCGAGCGCATCGGCCAGCTCGGCGAACCCCTGCACGGCGACGGCACCGATGATGGCGTCCTTGCCGGTGAAGTGGCTGTAGAGCACCGGCTGGCTGTAATCGATCCGCTCGGAGAGCCGCCGGGTCGTGACCGCCTCCCAGCCCTCGGACTCGGCGAGCTCGCGGGCCGTCCTGACGATCAGCTCGTGGCGCTGGGCACGCTCCCGCTCGCGGCGCTGCTGGATGGACACGCGCTGAATCCTAGCACTGCTAGTCAATCGATCAGTGCTCATGATAGCGTCGAATTCAGATCTAGCTTCGCTAGGTCGAGATCTCGACAGAGGAGAGCCATGTCCGTGACGTCCATCGCCGGCGCCCTCGCCGCTCTGGTCAGCGTCGGCATCATCGCCATCGGAACGCGTTACGTCGTGGCACCGGTGGCGAGCGCGCGGACCTTCGGCCTGCCCGACTGGCCGCGCGGCGACGCCGCGGCCTGGCTGCGTCTGAAGGGCATCCGGGACATCGTGTCGGGGCTCGTCATCCTCGTCCCGCTCGCGCTCGGGCAGGTCCAGGTGCTCGGCTGGATTGTGCTGGTCGCGTCAATCACCCCGTTCGGTGACGCGCTCGTCGTGCTCCGGAACAAGGGGAGCAAGATCCTCGGGTACGCGATGCACGGCGGCACGGCCGTGGCTGCCCTCGTGATCGCCGGCCTTCTTCTGATCGGGAGCTGACCGTGTCGCTGATCGTTCCCTGCTTCGACGACTCCGTGGTCGTCCGCTCCGGCGAGGCCGAGGGGATCGGGCGGGCCCCGACCACCGTGGTCATCGCGCCGGGTGTCGAGCGGTTCGAGTACTTCGGGCACCTCGAACGCATCGCCTACGGCGAAGTACCGCCCGAGAGCCTCCTGGAGGTGGAGGAGGTCTACGACATCTACTTCATGAACAGCCCGGCGTGGGAGTCCGCTCGCGCCACGACCTGACGACGCGGGGACGGGTCGCTCCCGTCACCCGAGCAGCGCGGTGTGCCGGGCCGCCAGCACGGCCTCGTCGCCCTCGACCGCGACGACCTTGTTCCGACCACGGGCTCCGGACACGAGCGCCACGTCGCCCCGACGGACCCCGAACGCCTCGGCGAGCGCGGCCAGCACCGCGGCGTTGGCGAAGCCCTCCACCGCTCTCGCCCGCACCGCCACCAGCAGCGCGGGTCCGCGCGGTCCGTCCCAGTGCCCGCCGACGATGTCGGCGCGGGCACCGGGCCGGACCCGGACACTCACCTTCACGGGAGCAGCGCGACGAGCGCCGTCAGCGGGTGCGGGTGACGAGGACGCGCACCTCCGCCGCCGCTCCGTCGGGAGCGGCGACTGCCCCGGCCAGGGTGGGGTCGGGGACATCGGTGTAGGCCACCGACACCGCCAGCACCTCACCGGCCACGAACTCCTCGTGTGTGCGCACGGCGTCGAGCACCGCGGAGGGGCCGTCGAGAACGAGCTCGATCCGATCGGACACGTCCAGGCCCGAGTCGCGGCGGGCCTGCTGCACCACGCGCACCACGTCGCGCGCGGTGCCCTCGGCGGCCAGCTCCGGGGTGACCGCCGAGTCCAGCACGACGAGGCCCGTGGAGCCGGGCAGGGCCGCGGTCGCTGTACCGGGGTCCTCCGCCCCCGCCGCCACCAGCTTCTCGGTGAACTCGCCGGGCAACAGCTCGATCCCCGCAGCGGTGACGGTGCCGTCGTCGTTGGCCGTCCACTCCCCCGCCTTGACGGCGCGGATCACCTTCTGGGTGTCGCCGGCCAGCCGCGGGCCACAGGCCCTGGCGTTGACCACGATCTCGAACCGGCCGTACTTCGCGACGTCGGTGGTGAGCACGACGTCCTTCACGTTGACCTCGTCGCGCAGGATGTCGGTGAACGGCTCCAGCGCCGCGACGTCGGCGGCCGCCACCGCGAGGGTGGCCAGCGGCAGCCGCACCCGCAGCCCGCGGGCCTTGCGGAGCGACAGCGCCGAGGACGCCACCTGCCGCACGCGGTCCATCGCGGTCACCAGCGCGGCGTCGTGCGGGAGCTCACCCGAGGTGGGCCAGTCAGCGAGGTGCACCGACCGCCCGC
This sequence comes from Pseudonocardia sp., assembly GCA_035695525.1. Taxonomy (GTDB): domain Bacteria; phylum Actinomycetota; class Actinomycetes; order Mycobacteriales; family Pseudonocardiaceae; genus Pseudonocardia. Next base: position 11,942 of record DASRSC010000358.1, read on the forward strand.
CCGTGAGCCCCTGCCAGACCTTCTCCATCGTCAGCGGCAGCAGCGGCGCGGCGACCCGTGCGGTCACCTCCAGCACGGTGTGCAGGGTGTCGATCGCGTCGGCGTCTCCTGCCCAGAACCGCTCGCGCGAGCGGCGCACGTACCAGTTGGTGAGCGCCTCGGCGTGGTCGCGGACGTGCTCGGTCGCCCCGGCGACGTCGTAGACGTCCATCGCGGCGGTGACGTCGTCGACGAGCGCCGCCGTGCGCGCCAGTACGTAGCGGTCGAGCACGTTCGTCGAGTCGGTGCGGACCACGCCCCGGCGCCCCGCCGCCCTCGCGTAGAGCGACAGGAAGTACCACGTGTTCCACAGCGGCAGGAGCGCCTGCCGCACGCCCTCCCGGATGCCCTGCTCGGTGACGACCAGGTTGCCGCCGCGCAGGATGGGCGACGCCATGAGGAACCAGCGCATGGCGTCGGAGCCGTCGCGCTCGAAGACCTCGTTGACGTCCGGGTAGTTGCGCCGCGACTTCGACATCTTCTGCCCGTCGTCGCCGAGGACGATGCCGTGCGCCATGCACGAGCGGAACGCTGGCCGGTCGAACAGCGCTGTGACCAGCACGTGCAGCAGGTAGAACCAGCCACGCGTCTGCCCGTTGTACTCGACGATGAAGTCGCCCGGGTAGTGGTCCTCGAACCAGTCGCGGTTCTCGAACGGGTAGTGCACCTGGGCGAACGGCATCGAGCCGGAGTCGAACCAGCAGTCGAGTACCTCGGTCACCCGGCGCATCGTCGAATGCCCGGTGGGGTCGTCCGGGTTGGGCCTGGTCAGCTCGTCGATGTACGGGCGGTGCAGGTCGTTCGGGCGCACACCGAAGTCGCGCTCCAGCTCGTCGAGCGAGCCGTACACGTCGACGCGCGGGTACTGCGGGTCGTCCGACACCCACACCGGGATGGGCGATCCCCAGTAGCGGTTGCGGGAGATCGACCAGTCGTGGGCGCCCTCCAGCCACTTGCCGAACTGCCCGTCGCGGACGTGCTCCGGCACCCAGGTGATCTCCTGGTTGAGCTCCACCATGCGGTCGCGGAACGCCGTCACCTGCACGAACCACGAGTCGACGGCCCGCTGGATGAGCGGGTTGCCGCAGCGCCAGCAGTGGGGGTACGGGTGGTCGTAGGTCTCGTGGCGCAGCAGCACGCCCTGCGCGTACGGAGCCCCGTCACGCAGGTCACGGATGATCCGCGGGTTGGCGTCGAACACCTGCATGCCCGCGTAGGGGGCCACCCGGGAGTCGAACTCACCACGGGAGTCCACCGGAACGACCGTCTCGATGCCCGCCGCGTCGGTGACGACCTTGTCCTCCTCACCGAAGGCGGGCGCGATGTGCACGAGCCCGGTGCCGTCCTCGGTGGTGACGTAGTCGGCAGCCAGGATCCGGTGCGCGTTCTCCCAGCCCTCGAAGAAGTCGAACGGCGGGACGTAGGACAGCCCCAGCAGCTCGCTGCCCGGCATCGTCCGGAGCACCTCGAGCTCACCGTCCTCGACGGAGCCGAGCTCGCGCGCATAGTGGGCCAGCCGCGCCGACGCGAGGACGTAACGCCCGCCGGAGGCGGCGCGCACCAGCGCGTACTCGACTGCGGGGTTGACCGCCATGGCCAGGTTGGAGGGCAGCGTCCACGGGGTGGTGGTCCAGACGAGCGCCAGCGCGTTGTCCAGGTCGGTGCCAGGAGCGCGCAGCCGCAGGCCGACCGTGACCGCAGGGTCCTGCCGGTCCAGGTAGACGTCGTCCATCCTGGTCTCGGTGGCCGACAGCGGCGTGCCGTCGTGCCAGCAGTACCAGAGCACCCGGAATCCGGAGTAGATCAGGCCCTTGTCCCACAGGGTTTTGAAGGCCCACATGACGCTTTCCATGTAGTCCAGGTCGAGCGTCTTGTAGTCGTTGTCGAAGTCGACCCAGCGGGCCTGGCGGGTGACGTAGGCGCGCCACTCGTCGGTGTAGCGCAGGACGGAGGTGCGGCAGGCCTCGTTGAAGGCCGCTACGCCCATCTCCTCGATCTCGGACTTGTCCTTGATCCCGAGCTCGTGCTCCGCCTCGACCTCGGCCGGCAGTCCGTGGGTGTCCCAGCCGAACCGGCGTTCGACGTGCTTGCCGCGCATCGTCTGGTAACGCGGCACGACGTCCTTGACGTAGCCCGTGAGCAGGTGCCCGTAGTGCGGCAGGCCGTTGGCGAAGGGGGGCCCGTCGTAGAAGACGAACTCGTTGCTGCCGTTCTCACCAGCGGGACGCGCCTCGACCGACGCAACGAAG
>DASRSC010000359.1:0-24157 GCA_035695525.1 Pseudonocardia sp.
CGTACACGGGCCTGGGGGTCCGCCGGCAACAGGCCGGGCACACCGTGATGATCGCCGCTCACACCTCGTTCGCGCCGCTGGTGTGTGCTGCCGGCCTCGGTTTCCACGACCTGGCCGGCGACATCGGCGTGCTGACCTCCCCGCTGGCCGAGCGCGTCGGAACCGAGGACGGCTCCGGTGCCGTCGTGCAGGCGGTGGACGCAGCCGCCGCGCGCTGAGGCTCGGGCGCTCAGCCGTTCTGTGCCGTCCCGCGACGTTCAGGCGAGTGCGGGGGCGCCGGAGACGGCGGAGGACGTGCGGGGCCGGACGCCCGGCCGTGTGATCGGGACGCACGCCCCCGATGCGGTGCGCCCGGCGGTTTCGGCGGCGCCGGACCACACGGCTCAAACGGGCGCCGACTTCAGCAGTCCGGGCACACCGCCGGTGGCGACGACAAGACCGCCGGGCGGTGGATCGTCGACACCTGCGGTCGTCCCGTCAGGAGGGCCATACAGCTGCTCGAGGTCGACCCACACCGGCCGGTCCAGCGGTGGGGATGACTGGCGGGTGCTGGACGACCACGATTGGTACACATCTCCTCCGACCGACGAAAACTCGGCAGCCGGGGGAAGCGGCCACGCATCTGCTCGACGAAGGGTCTCATGCCGTGCGCCGCCCGACGCCGACGCGCGTTCGTGCAGGGTCCGACTACTACCACGCCCGGTCGATCGAGCCGGCGCGGAAGCGGGCAGTCGAGGCGGGGTGGTCACCCGGACCAGCTTCGAGGTGGCGACCGCAGGGCTTCTCGGGCAGCGATATGCCCCGCCGGCTCGCCGATCCGGTGAGCTCCGCGGTCCTCGGTCAGGCGAGCGCCCGCCGACTGCGCTGGAGGAACGTGCGTTCGGCCGCGTTCTCGGCGCGGGCGATTGCCGCGTCGTACGCCTGCACCGCCTCGGTGTCGCGGCCCAAGCGTCGGAGGAGGTCGGCGCGGATGGCGTGGAACAGGTGGTGACGGTCGAGGCCGAGGCGGTCGACGAGGGTGAGTGCCGCGTCCGCTCCGTCCACCTCGGCCACCGCTACCGCGCGGTGAAGCGCCACGACCGGGCTCGGGGCAAGTGGGAGGAGCTGGTCGTACAGGGCCACGATCTGCCCCCAGCCCGTGGCGGCCGCTGTGGGCGCGTCGCTGTGGACGGCGTTGATCGCCGCCTGGATCTGGTACGGGCCGGGCTGATTGCGCCGGAGGCATCGCCGGACGATCGCCTGGCCCTCGGCGATGAGGCCGTGATCCCAGAGGCTGCGGTCCTGGTCGGCGAGCAACACGAGGTCACCGTCCGGGGTGATACGGGTGCAGCGGCGCGACTCGACGAGCAGCATGAGCGCGAGCAGCCCCATGACCTCCGGTTCGTCGGGCATGAGCTCGGCCAGGAGCCGGCTGAGGCGGATGGCGTCCGCACAGAGCTCCTCGCGGACCAGGCGCTCGCCCGAGCTTGCCGTGTAGCCCTCGTTGAAGATGAGGTAGACGACGGCCAGCACGGCTCGAAGGCGGTCCGGGAGGTCGGCCTCGTTCGGCACGCGGTACGGAATCCGCGCGTCGCGGATCTTTCCCTTGGCCCGCACCAGCCGCTGGGCCATCGTCGACTCGGATACGAGGAAAGCGCGCGCGATCTCCGCGGTGGTGAGTCCGCCCAGGAGCCGGAGCGTCAGCGCGACCCGGACTCCGGCGCCGAGTGCGGGATGACAGCACGTAAAGATCAGGCGCAGTCGGTCGTCGCGCACTGTGCTCTCCTCGGCTGTGCTTGCCTGGGCCGGGTCCCCAGCGGTGGATCCGTCGGCCCGGGCGTGCAAGAGGGCGGCCTGGGCGTGCCGGTCGTCGCGGGAGGCCTCGCGGCGAAGGCGGTCGATCGCCCGGTTGCGGGCGGTGGTGATGATCCATCCCGCTGGGCTCGGCGGCAGTCCGGTGGACGACCACCGTCGCACCGCCGCGGTGAACGCATCCTGGACCGCCTCCTCGGCGACGTCGATGTCGCCGAAGACGCGGACGAGCACGGCCACCGCGCGTCCGTACTCCTCGCTGAAGACGCGTTCGATCTCGGAGGTGGGAAGGGGCGGCATGCGAGGGATCGCTCCTCCAGGACTTCGTGACCGTATGGCCGGCAGTGTCCCGGCTTCTCACCGTCTACACGAACTGCCACTGGCCGGTTCGACAAGGCGCGCGGCACGGCAGCAGGGGGAGTGTGTTGCGTTGTCCGGCGCACCGCGAGCCGCCCGGTACTGCGACTGAAGAGCTGATGTGGCGGGGTGGAGCCGCGCGTAACCTTGCCCGCTCACGGTCCGTGCCAGCAGCGATGTACCTGACCGCCGTCCGGCGGCCGGGCAGGCGACGCCCGGCTGTCGCAGTGTGCAGCCAAGGCAAGGGGGCTGTTCACATGACCGTCGACGTCGTCACTCGCGATGGCACGCAGGAACGCGTCTCCGACGATGCCATGGCGGAGCTGACGGCCCGGTTGAGGGGCCCGCTCATCACCGCCGACGATCCTGCTGCCGATGTCGAGCCCGTCCCGGTCTGGAACGCGATGCACGTCGACCGGCCGGCTGTGACGGCCCGGTGCACGGGAACCACGGACGTCGTGGAGGCGGTGACCTTTGCCCGCGAGCACGGGCTGCTGCTGGCGGTGCGCGGCGGCGGGCACTCGGTGGCCGGTTTCTCCACGGTCCGCGACGGCATGCTCGTCGACCTGTCCTCCATGCGCGGCGTGCAGGTCGACCCCGGGCGTCGGCTGGTCCGGGTCCAGGGCGGTGCCCTGCTCGCCGACGTCGATCGGGAGACGCAGGCATTCGGCCTGGCCGCCCCGTTGGGTCGCGTGTCCGAGACGGGCGTGGCCGGGCTGAGCCTGGGTGGCGGTTACGGCCACCTCCAGACACGGCTCGGGTTGTCCTGCGACAACATCGTCGAGGCGCAGGTGGTGTGCGCCGACGGCCGGATCCGCATCGCCTCGGCGGGCAGCAACCCCGATCTGTTCTGGGCCATCCGCGGGGGTGGCGGCAACTTCGGGATCGTCACGTCGTTCACCTTCCGGCTGCACCCCGTGGGGCCGGTCGTGGCGTTCGCCGGGACGTTCTACCCACTCGAGGATCTCCCGGACGTCGAGCGCCGGTGGCGGGACCATGTGGTGATCGCGCCCGATCAGGTCACCTCGTTCATCGTGACGATGACCTTCCCGGCCGCGCCCGAGATGCCGGAGGTGATCCACAATCGGCCGGTCGCGATCGTCGGGGGCGTGTACTGCGGAGATCCGGACGACGGGATGCGGGTGATGCAGCCGCTCCGCGAGTTGGGCACGCCGCTGTTCGACATGTCCCAGCCCATGCCCTACACCGCGGTGCAGTCGTCGTTCGACCCGCTCTTCCAGCGCAGGTCGCTGCGCGCGTACTGGAAGTCCCAGTACCTCGACGAGCTCACCGACGACGCCATCGAGGCCATCGCCGGGCGCGCGCTCGACCGGCCCGCGCCGCTGTCCATGGTCAACACCTTCCACATCGGCGGCGCCGTCCATGCTGTCGGACCGGAGGAGACCTCGTTCGCCGAGCGCTCCGCGCCCTTCATGGTGTCGATCGACACCAACTGGTCCGACCCGGCCCAGGACAGCGCCGCGATCGCCTGGGGACGGGATGCGTGGGAGGAGATGACCAAATACGGCAATGGCAACGTCTTCCTCAACTTCACCGGCCTCGCTGACGAGTCGGTACGGGCGGGGGTGGACAGCGCGTTCGGCCGCAACCTTCGGCGCCTCGGCCAGATCAAGGCGACCTACGACCCGGACAACCTGTTCCAGGTGAACAACAACATCATGCCGGCCCAGTAGCGCCCGCCGACCGTTGCTGGCCGCGACGGCTCGACCACACTGTGACACAATAGGGGGCGCCGGCGGAGTAGGTGTGACCTATGTTGCGAATGTTTGATCGCGCGATCGAGGGCGCTCGTGGCGCCGACGGGCGGCGGCCGAAGAAACCGCCGGGTAGCAGCGGGGACGGCCCAATGCCCACAACTGTGGAAGTATAAACGCTCATGTGATGAGGGTCACAGTTTGGGCGTTAATGCGGCAATAATTCCGCCGTAGCAGCAGCGGCCGTGTTGCACCGCTGTTACCTTTCTTCGACATGGCCGCACCCGCAACGGACTCACGTTCCGCTCCCCGGACTGTCGAACAGGTGTCGCTCGGCCGTCCGCGGGTGGCCGACGGAGTTGCCTGCTGGAACCTCGCAGCGGCGTCCCGTGTGCTCGACGTGAACTCGCGCTACGCGTACCTTCTGTGGTTCCGGGACTTCGCAGCGACATCGATCGTGGCCCGGTTGGACGGCGAGATCGCCGGGTTCGTCACGGGCTTCCGGCGCCCTGACGAGCCGCGCACGCTCGTCGTCTGGCAGGTGGCAGTAGCCGAGTCGGCCCGCGGCTGCGGAGTTGCCGGCGCGATGCTCGACGCGCTGTTCGACGCCGTGCCGTACGTCAACCACCTGGAGACCACGATCACGCCCGACAACGGGGGGTCAATCGCTCTGTTCATCGGATTCGCGCGAAGGCGCTTCGCGGAGATCCGACGAACGGAGCTGTTCGGCTCCGACCTCCTCGGCGCGGATCACGAGCCCGAGATCCTTTTCCGGATCGGTCCTATTGATCGACGAAACCATTGGGATGATGTGTGATGACCGACTTCGATGTGGAGTCTCAGGTCCGCAGTTACTGCCGGAGTTGGCCGGTGGTGTTCGACACTGCCCGCGGTGCACGCCTCACCGATGTCGACGGTCGCTCGTACCTCGATTTCTTCGCGGGCGCGGGCGCTCTCAACTATGGCCACAATCCGCCGGCGCTGAAGGAACCATTGCTCGAGTACCTCGGCCGCGACGGCATCACGCACGGTCTCGACATGTACACCGTGGCCAAGGGCGAGTTCCTGCGCACGTTCGAGGAGCTCGTGCTGCGGCCACGCGGGCTCAACTACAAGGTGCAGTTCCCGGGCCCCACCGGGGCCAACACCGTGGAATCGGCGCTCAAGCTCGCCCGGAAGATCGCCGGGCGGGAGTCGATCATCAACTTCACGCACGCCTTCCACGGGATGACTCTGGGCGCGCTGTCGGTCACGGGCAACTCGATGAAGCGGGGCGGCGCCGGTATTCCGCTCGTGCACGCCACGCCGATGCCCTTCGACAACTACTTCGACGGCACGGTGCCGGACTTCCTCTGGCTGGACCGCCTCCTGAGTGACTCCGGCAGTGGCCTCAACGAGCCCGCTGGGGTCATCGTCGAGACGGTGCAGGGAGAGGGCGGCATCAACCCCGCCCGGATCGAGTGGCTGCAGGGCCTCGCCGACCTCTGCCGACGGCACCACATCCTGCTGATCGTCGACGACGTGCAGATGGGCGTCGGGCGCACGGGCCCCTTCTTCTCCTTCGAGATCGCGGGGATCGAGCCCGACATCGTCTGCCTCTCCAAGTCGATCAGCGGCTATGGCCTGCCGATGGCACTCACGCTGATCAAGCCGGAGTACGACCAGTGGGGCCCCGGCGAGCACAACGGCACATTCCGCGGCAACAACCCTGCGTTCGTCACGGCGACCGCCGCTCTGCGCGAGTACTGGTCCGACGACGCGCTGGAGCGCTCCACGCTGGCCAAGGGCGAGCGCGTCGAGGCGGCGCTCACGGAGCTGGCCGATTCGTCCCAGGCCGTCGAGCTGACGCCCAAGGGTCGCGGCCTGGCACGGGGTCTGTCCTTCTCCCACCCCGGGATGGCGGCCAAGACGTGTGCTGCGGCATTCGAACGAGGACTCCTCATGGAGACGGCAGGGCCGTCCGACGAGGTCATGAAGATCATGCCGCCGCTGACGATCAGCAACGCGGAACTCGAGGAGGGACTGGCAGTGGTGGGCGATGCAGTTCGTACCGTCACCGGGGGGGTGGTTGCGTGATCGTGCGCACGCTGGACGGAATCACCGACACCGAGCGCGACGTGCGGACCGAGCACTGGCGCAGCAAGCGGCTCGTGCTGGCCGGCGACGGCGTCGGGTTCTCACTGCACGAGACCGTGCTCGATCCGGGCTCGGTCAACGACTTCTGGTATGCCAACCACATCGAGGCCGTCTTCGTGACCGAAGGCGAAGGCGAGCTCTACGACAAGGACAACGACGTGACCTACCGCCTGGCGCCGGGGTCCGTCTACGTCCTCAACGGCAACGAGCACCACCAGTTGCGTCCGCGGACGCGGATGCGGACGGTGTGCGTGTTCAACCCGCCGGTAACGGGCCGCGAGGTGCACGACGAGAACGGCGTGTATCCGCTGATCATCCTGTCCGCGGAGGAGGAGGCTTCCTGATGACCGTGCTCGACGCACCCACGACCGATCGCTACCCCACTCGAATTGCCGACCGGCCCGCACTGATCCAGCGCGGCGAACCCACCGTCTGGGGTGGGACGGACGCGCCCGGTCCCCTGTCGCGGGACGAGCTCACCGCACATGACCGTGACGGCTTCGTCACTGTGCCGGAGCTGCTGACCCCTGGCGAGGTGGCGTCGTACGCCGCGGAGCTGGACCGGCTGGCCGCGGATCCCGGGATCCGCGCGGACGAGCGCACGATCGTCGAGAAGAGCTCGCAGCAGGTGCGCTCGATCTTCGAGGTACACCGGATCAGCGAGGCCGTGGCCGCGCTCGTCGCCGACGAGCGCGTGGCCGGGCGTGCGCGCCAGATCCTCGGCTCCGACGTCTACGTCCACCAGAGCCGCATCAACTACAAGCCCGGCTTCGGCGGTGGTGGTTTCTACTGGCACTCGGACTTCGAGACCTGGCACGCCGAAGACGGCATGCCGGTGCCCCGTGCCGTGAGCATCTCCATCGCGCTCACCGAGAACTACCCGCACAACGGCTGCCTGATGATCATGCCCGGCTCGCACCGCACGTTCGTCGCGTGCGTCGGCGAGACCCCCGCCGACCACTACAAGGAGTCACTGCGGGAGCAGGAGATCGGCACACCCGACCCGGACAGCCTCACGACACTGGCCGACCGGCACGGGATCGCGATGCTGACGGGCCCGGCCGGCTCGGCCACGCTGTTCGACTCCAACTGCATGCACGGCTCCGCCAGCAACATCACGCCGTACTCGCGGTCCAATATCTTCGTGGTGTTCAACAGCGTGGAGAACGGCCTGACCGAGCCGTACGCGGCACCGTCGCCGCGGCCGTCCTACATCGCGACGCGCGAGATCGCGCCGATCACGGGCTGACGTCCTACAGGGCGGGTTGGCCGCCGTCGAGGGGGAGCAGCTCCGGGCGCTTGGGGGCGAATCCATCGCCCGTCTTGTCACCCCGCAGCCGGCGGCGGACGTAGGGCATCACGAAGTCGCGCATCCAGAGCAGGTCCTCGCGCTGGCGGTGCCGCCACGGCGAGGGCTGTGCCTCGGGCAGTGGCGCGCGCCAGTCCTCGGCGACGGGCTCGCCGAGCGTCTCCAGCACCCGGAGCGCCACCCGGCGGTGCCCCTCCGCGGTGAGGTGCAGACGGTCACTGCCCCAGGTGCGGGGATCCGCCAGCGAGGCCATGCCCCAGAGGTCGACGACGGTGCTGCCGTGGCGTTCGGCGCTCGCCCGCATCAGCTCGTTGTAGCAGGCCACCCGGCCACGCAGGCGGCGGATGATCGGGTGCATCCGGCCCAGGTCGAAGCCGGTGAAGACGAACACCTGCGCGCCGGTGGCGGTGACCCGCTCCAGCGCGGAGTCGAACCGGCGCGCGAGGTCGTCGGTGTCGCAGGTGAAGCGGATGATGTCGTTGCCGCCCGCACAGAACGCGATCAGGTCGGGACGGAGCCGTTCGGCCACGGGGAGCTGGTCGGCGACGATCTGGTCGAGCAGCTTGCCGCGCACGGCGAGGTTGGCGTAGCGGAACGCCGGCCGGTTTGCGCCCAGGCACTCGGCCACCCGGTCGGCCCAGCCGCGCGGCGAGCCGTCCGGCCGCCAGTCGTCCAGACCCTCGGTGAAGCTGTCACCGAGCGCCACGAAGCTGTTCCAGGCCACGTCGCGCCCCTTCCGTTTACGTCCGCTTCACCCCCTTGACGGGTGCAGATCGCTCCAATATCACCCAGGACCAGTGATCCGCGCCAGGTTCCGGCCGGGTGATGTGCCCTCGGATGACCACGCGAACCACGCATCCGGGCTGTCATAGGGCACCCTTGCCTCGTGGCCCGTTGCAACCCGAAGCCCGATGCGTCCCTGGCCGAGATCCTGGGCGGTCGCAGCGGCGCGCTGGAAGCAACCGTTCCGGTCGTTGCGTTCGTTGCCGTCTTCACCCTCGTCGACGCCGCGGCGTGGGCCTGGCCGGTGGCATGGGCAGGCGGGGCGGCGGTGCTTGCGGCCGCAGCGATCGGCGGGGTGCGGCTGGCCGGTGGTAGGCGCCCGCGCGCTGTGCTGTTCGGGCTGCTCGGGGTGGCCGCAGCCGCTCTGGTGGCGCTCTACACCGGCCGCGCGGTCGACTTCTTCCTGGTTCAGATCGTGTCCAACGCCGCAAGCGCGCTGGCCTGGGCGGTGTCGATCGTGATCAGGTGGCCGCTCTTGGGCCTGGTCGTGGGTACGGTGCTCGGCCAGCACAGCCGGTGGCGGCGCGACCCGCACCTGCTGCGCGGCTACCAGCGGGCCAGCTGGGTGTGGGTCGGCCAGTACCTCGTGCGGGTGGCGGTGTTCCTGCCGTTGTACTTCGCCGATGCCGTGTTCGCCCTGGGCGTCGCGCGGTCGGTGCTGACCTGGCCGCTCGTCGCCCTGAGTGTCGCCTTGTCCTGGCCGCTGATCCGGTCCGCGCTGCCGCCGGGACACCGCGGGCTGCGCCATCCGGCGGAGGGGTCGCCGGGATCCCGCTCCTCGACGTGAGGGCGGTCACGAACGGTGATCATCTGGAGAGATCCACGGCTGCGGGGCGTTGACCCAGGTGGACCTCGACAACACATACATGTGATCGCCGACAGGAGCCATGCCCCAATTCCCCACAGCCCCCCGCCCTGACTCGTCCCGGACCGGCCCACGCCGGACCCCGCCGCCCCGCATCCCGCCGCCCCGGATCCCGCCGCTCCCCCCGACGCGGGTCTCCCCGTCCGCGAACGAGACGGCGGTGCAGGCGCGGCCGAAGGGCGGCCTGGACCTCACGGTCAACAAGGTGATCGCCGGAGCCGGTGCCGCGGCCACGAGCGCGGTGCTCGGGTCCTTCTTCGGAGCAGCGGGCACGGTGACAGGCGCCGCACTGGGGTCGGTGGCGAGCACCGTGGCCTCGACGGTCTACCAGCGTTCGCTGGACCGCACCCGGGACAGGCTGGTGACGCGGATCCGGCTCACCGGCCGGCACGGCGCCCAGGGAGCGCAGGACCAGGCCACCCAGGTCATGATGCCGGTGCCGCGTGTCTCACCGGAGGGGGTCACGGCGCGGGTCCGCGTCGAACCCGCCGTTCCGGCGCGGCCCTCGAAGCGGCGGTTCGTCCTGTGGTCGGCGGCGACCGTGCTCGTGTTCGTGCTCGGCCTGCTCGCCGTCACCGGGATCGAGTGGGCCAAGGGGTCCACGCTCACCTCGGGGGAGTCCGGCACGTCCGTCGGGCGGGTGATCGAGGGGAACCACAGCAGCCGGCACAGGGTCGAGCCGGTCGATCCGACCCCGACCACGACGCCGGAACCGTCGAGCACTCCGGACCCCAGCGCCGATCCCAGCACCAGTTCGAGCGCCGAGCCGAGCGTCGGCCCGACTCCGTCGAACGGTCGTGACTCCGGGAGCCCCACCTCCGCACCCGCCGCCCCCGGCGCCGGATCGGGAGGTAACGACGGTTCCGGGAACGGTGGTTCCGGGAACGGTGGCTCGGGCAACGACGGCTCGGGCAACGGTGGCTCGGGCAACGACGGCTCCGGCGCTACGGGCGACCCGGGCAGCGGCTCCGGCGGTCAGGGCGGCGGCTCGGTGCCCACCCCACTCGTGCCGGTCCCGGGCGGGCCCGGGAACTGAGGTTCCGGCAGCCGACGCACCGGCTGCGGATGCTTGCACCTGACCCGCAACCGGGTGGGTGGTCCGTGCGACCGGTGTGTGGGCAGGATCAGCCGCTCAGCCGCTCAGCCGCTCAGCCGCTCAGCCGCTCAGCCGCTCAGCCGCTCAGCCGCTCAGCCGCGGAGCCGGGCGGCCAAGGTCGCGGCGGCCGCGCGAGGGTCGTCGGAGTCCGTGATCGCCCGCACCACGACGATCCGGTCGGCGCCCGCGCCGAGCACCTCGTCGAGCCGGTCGTGGTCGATGCCGCCGATGGCGAACCAGGGCCGCGACGGCGAACGGCCGGCAACGGTGCGCACGAGATCGAGTCCGGGCGCCGGACGGCCCGGCTTGGTCGGTGTCGGCCAGCAGGGGCCGACGCAGAAGTAGTCGACGCCCGCCTCCGCCGCGGCGGTTGCGGTCTCCTCGGCGCTGTGCGACGAGCGCCCGACCACCACATCGTCGCCGACAATCTTGCGCGCCCACTCGATGGGCAGGTCGTCCTGGCCGAGGTGCAGGACGTCGGCCCCGGCGGCCACCGCAACGTCGGCCCGGTCGTTCACCGCGAGCAGAGCTCCGTGCCGGGCGCACGCCTCGGCAAGCACCTCCAGGGCGGCGAGCTCCTCGCGGGCCTCCAGCGCGCCGTCGGCACCCTTGTCGCGCAACTGGACGATGTCGACCCCGCCCGCGAGCGCCGCTTCGGCGAACTCGGCGAGGTCGCCAGTGCGTCGCCGGGCGTCGGTGCAGAGGTAGAGGCGGGCGTCTGCCAGTCGCGCGCGAAGCGCGTCTCCGTCCAGTCCGGGCACGGTGACCGACCCTACGCGGCGCGCACCGCGGCGCGTACTGTGAACCGCAGGTGACGCACGGGAGCCCGGCCAGCGGGCTGAGAGGGGATCCAGCGATCCCGACCGTCGAACCTGATCCGGGTCATGCCGGCGCAGGGAGCGGGGAGATGAAGAATTCACGGTTGACGGTGATCGGGGCAGGCGTGATCGGCCTGTCCTGCGCCTGGCGCGCTGCCGCCGCGGGGCTGCGGGTCACGGTGCTCGACCCCGCGCCGGCGTCCGGGGCGTCCTGGGTGGCAGGCGGCATGCTCGCGCCGGTCACCGAGGCGTGGCCCGGCGAGGAGGCACTGCTGGAGCTCGGCGTCGAGTCCGTCCGGCGCTGGCGGGGCTTCGCCGAGGAGGTCGGCGCCGCCGCGGGCCGCCCGGCCGGGCTGCGGACCGAGGGCACGGTGGTCGTAGCCACCGGCGCGGGCGACCGCGCCGAGCTGGACACGCTGGCGGGCTATCTCGCGCGGCTCGGCCGCGATGTCGAGCGCCTCTCCGGCCGCGAGCTGCGCCGCCTGGAGCCCGCACTGGGCCCGGACGTCCGCGGTGGCCTGTCCGTGCCCGACGACCTGGCGGTGGACAACCGTGTGCTGCTCGCGGCGCTGCGGGTCGCGGGCGAGGGTGCCGGCGTCACGTTCGTGGAGCGCGCCGCACGGGCCGTACTCGACGACGGAACGCGCGTGACGGGCGTGCGCACCGATGGCGCCGACCTGGCGTCCGATGTCGTGCTCATCTGCGCAGGCGCCCACTCCGGCTCGCTGCACCCGGTACTCCACGGGCTGGTGCGTCCGGTCAAGGGCGAGATCCTGCGGCTGGCGCACCGCAGCGGGGCGTTCCCGCCGCCCACCCGTACCGTGCGGGCACTGGTGGACGGCCGTCCCGTCTACGCCGTACCCCGCGACGGAGGCGGGCTCGTCATCGGCGCCACGCAGGCCGAGACCGGTTTCGACACCGAGGTCACCGTCGGCGGCGTGCGCGACCTGCTGCGTGACGCGGAGCGGGTGCTCCCCGGCATCGCCGAGTACGCGCTGGTGGAGAGCGCGGCAGGGCTGCGGCCCGGCAGCCTGGACAACCTGCCGCTGATCGGCGCACTCGGCCCGGACGGGCTGCTCGTCGCCACCGGCCACCACCGCAACGGGATGCTGCTCGCGCCGGTCACCGCCGACGCAGTGCTGGAGCTCCTGCACGGCCGTCCGGTTCCCGAAGCGGTGCGCGCGGCCGACCCGGATCGATGCGTCAGCGGAGCGAACCGGCACCACGAGGAGGTAGCACGTGCACGTGTGGATCAACGGTGAGCAGCGTGAGCTGGAGGCCGGCGCGAGCGTGCTCGACGCGCTGACCGCGCTGGGCGCCCCGAGCAGCGGCGTGGCCGTCGCGGTGGACGGGGAGGTCGTCCCCCGGGCCGGCTGGTCCGGCACCGGCCTGGTCGACGGCGCGCGGATCGAGGTTCTGACGGCGGTGCAGGGAGGATGACGATGACCATCGATACCGGGCTCCTGGTGATCGGCGACCGGAAGATCGCATCTCGGCTGATCATGGGTACGGGCGGGGCAGCGAACCTGGAGATCCTGGAGCGCGCGCTCGTCGCGTCCGGTACCTCCCTGACCACGGTGGCCATGCGGCGCATCGACGCCGCGACCGGCACGGGGGTGCTCGACCTGCTGCGCCGCCTGGACATCGAGGTGTTGCCCAACACGGCGGGCTGCCGCACCGCCGCGGAGGCCGTGCTCACCGCGCGGTTGGCGCGCGAGGCGCTGGAGACCGACCTCGTCAAGCTCGAGGTCGTGGCCGACGAACGCACGTTGCTGCCCGACCCGATCGAGTTGCTGGACGCCGCTGAGCAGCTCGTCGACGACGGGTTCACGGTGCTGCCCTACACCAATGACGACCCCGTGCTGGCCCGCAAGCTGGAACAGGTTGGCTGCGCGGCCGTCATGCCGCTGGGTTCGCCGATCGGCACCGGGCTCGGCATCCGCAACCCGCACAACATCGAGATGATCGTGGCTGCGGCGTCGGTCCCGGTCGTGCTCGACGCAGGGATCGGCACGGCCTCGGAGGCCGCGCAGGCGATGGAGCTGGGCTGCGACGCCGTGCTGCTCGCCACGGCCGTCACGCGGGCGGGCGACCCGGAGCGGATGGCGCACGCGATGCGGCTGGCCGTGGAGGCCGGTCGGGCCGCCCGCGGCGCAGGCCGCATCCCGCGGCGCTACTGGGCCCAGGCCTCGTCGCCGGACCCCGACGCGTCGTAGCGCAGGCAGTCACCCCCCGCGGGGGCATCAGCAGTCGAACGCCGGGACGACCGGGGTGACTCCGGCGCGATGGCGCCTGGCGAGCTCCTGGTAGATGCCCGGGTTGCCCTCGACCCACCAGCGGGCCGACTCCGTCAGGGGGCCCTTCACACGGGCGACCGTGCCCAGCACGAGCTGGCCGTCGGGCACCACGGTGTTCGGCGCGACCGTGGCCCCCGCGCCCACGAGACAGCGGGCTCCGATGCGGGCGCCGTCCTGGATCGTCGAACCGTTCCCGATCAGCGCTTCGGGACCGATCACGCACCCGTGCACCACGCACAGGTGCCCGATCGTCGCGCCCGCACCGACCTCCGTGATGGGGTCGTCTCCGCCGTGCAGCACACAGCCGTCCTGGACGTTCGCCCCTTCGCGGATGATGATCGGTCCGAAGTCGGCCCGAAGCACCGCGTTGTACCAGATGGATGCGTGCGCCTCGACGCGCACGTCGCCGACGAGTGTCGCGGTGGGGGCGATGAACGCGTCCGGGTGCACGGTCGGGGACAGGCCCTCGAAGGAGAACAACGGCATGGGCCGCAGGGTGCCACCCGGGTGCTTCCGGCGCGTCGCCCGGTCGGCGGCCCGGGACCAAGGCACCGTGGAGGGCTGCAGGCGTTCCTGCGGAACGGGGCGCGCTGTGTGGAGGTTGTCGGGGTGATCGGGCGACGGGGCACGCCACTGGTCCTCGCTGTGCTGCTCGCCGGGTGCGGCAGCGCACCCCTCTCGTCGAGCCAGCCGTCAGCACTCGCGACGCCCGTGTCGAGCCTCCCGTCCAGCCCGCCGGCAGGCTCAGCGGGCGAAGCGGCGGCACTGCCGATCTACTACGTGGCCGAGACCCCGGCCGGCTTCCGGTTGCTGCGTGAGTTCCATCGCGTCCCGTCTGCCGACCCGGGTAGCGACGCGGCCCGCGAGATGCTCGCGAACCCCACCGGGACCGACCCCGACTACCGCTCGCACTGGCCGCCCGGCACGACCTTGCGTACCCCCGTGCGAACCGACGGCGGGACGATCGTGGTCGATCTGTCGGGCGCTGACGCTGCGCGCGTCGATGCCGAGCTCGCGGAGCCCACCGTGCAGCAGCTGGTGTTCACGGTCCAGGGAGCGCTGCAGTCCACCGCCCCGGTGCGGATCCTGGTGGACGGCGAGCCGGTGGACCAGCTGTGGGGAGCCGTGTCCACGGCCGAGCCGGTGGAGCGTGGCGACGACTACGCGCTCCGCTCGCTGGTCCAGATCGACGCTCCGGCACACGGCGCAACGGTCGGCCGCGAGGTCGAGGTGAGGGGCGAGGCCGCGGTGTTCGAGGCCACTGTCGGGTGGGAGGTGCTGCGCGACGGCGCAGTTGTGCGGTCGGGCTTCACGAGCACGACGGAGGGCCAGCGGTTCGCCCCGTTCGCATTCGCGGTGACGCTGGAGCCGGGGGAGTACGTGGTGCGGGTGCTGGAGGACGACCCGTCGGGCGGCCAGGGACGCCCGGTCCTCACTGACGACAAGGCGGTGACGGTGCGCCCCTGAGGGCCGCTCAGGGCTCCGGACACCTGCCTCAGTCGGGTGGTCGCGCAGGGGTCCGCAGGCCCAGGCTCCGCAGCTCCAGCGCCGCGAGCCCGTGCACCACGGACCGGTCGTCACGGCGCCATGCGGCCGCCGGGTCGGGGGACACGGCGAGCAGCCGCCGGACCGGCAGCCGGGCCATGGCCCGCAGGGCGAGCAGATCGGAGTCGACGGAACGCACGGCGATGGCCGACCGTGCCGCCCGCGCGTAGCGGACGCGCATCGGCAGCCACACCAGCAGCACCGGCATCGCCGCCAGCAGCACGATCGCGATCGCCGCGCCGGACGCGACGGTCGCGACCGTCTCCACCTGCTCCCGCCCGGCCGCGGCCAGCGACTCGCCCGCCCCGGTGCCGGTCCCCAGCGCACGAGCGAGATCGTCCCCGACGAACGGCACCGGCTGCGCGGTCCGCGCCGCGTCATCGAAAGCGCCGCGGATCGCGTCGCCCGCCCCGATCAGACTCCGTCCGGGGCCCTGCAGGCCCAGGATCAGGTCGCGCGCAGTACCTGCGACCAGCACCCACAGGACCAGCCAGCCGATGGCCAGCAGGTCGACCAGGAGCTGGAGCGCCACCCGAGCGGGGCGTTCGGCGTAGAACCGCATGGCGGGCGAGCGTACGGATGGGCCGCAGCCGATCGGTCGCCCGGTTCCTGTCCGCGAGTCGCCCGGTTCACGTCCGCGAGTCCCCTGCCTCGACAGCGCGGCGGCGGAGGCGGCGTCCCAGGCCTTGGGCGGTCACACGTGAATCGGGCCCTCGCGCTCGGCGAGCCGGGCGCCGGCACCGCCCCAGTGCAGGGCGATCATCTCCGCCGCGATCGACACCGCCGTCTCCTCCGGCGTGCGGGCACCGAGGTCCAGCCCGATCGGGGACGACATGCGGCCGATCTCGGCCTCGGTCACGCCTGCCTCGCGCAGCCGGGCCAACCGGTCCTCGTGGGTGCGCCGCGAGCCCATCGCGCCGATGTAGCCGACCTCCGGAAGCCGCAGGGCCACCTCGAGCAGCGGGACATCGAACTTCGGATCGTGGGTGAGCACGCACAGCACACTTCGGGCGTCGATGCGCCCGGCCTCCGCCTCAGCGGCGAGGTAGCGGTGCGGCCACTCGACGACGACCTCGTTGGCACCGGGGAATCGGGAGGCGGTGGCGAAGACGGGACGGGCGTCGCACACGGTGACCCGGAATCCCAGGAAGCTGCCGATCTTCGCGACCGCCGCCGCGAAGTCGATCGCCCCGAACACGATCATGCGGGGCGGCGGTGCGAACGACTCGACGAACACGTCGAGGCCCTCGCCGCGGCGCTGCCCGTCCACGCCGTAGTGCAGCGTCGCGTTGCGCCCTGCGTCGAGCAGGCCACGGGCGTCGTCCCGCACCGCGTCGTCGAGCCGGGCGGAGCCCGTGCCGCCTTCGGTGCGGTCCGGCCAGACGACGAGCCGCTTGCCGAGGCGCTCGGCAGGCCCCGAGACCACGGTGGCCACCGCGACCGGCGACTCCGAGCGGATCGCCTCGGCCACGGCGCCCAGCTGGCCGTAGCTGTCCTGATCGATCTTCTCCACGAAGATGTCGATGATTCCGCCGCAGGTCAGCCCGACCGCGAAGGCGTCGTCGTCGGACACACCGTATCGCTGCAGCACCGGCCTGCCATCGGTCAGCACCTGGTGCCCTAGCTCGTAGACGGCACCTTCGACGCAGCCGCCGGAGACGCTACCGACGGCCTCGCCCCCTGGTCCGACGAGCATCGAGGCCCCGGGCTGCCGCGGAGCGGAGCTGTAGGTCCCCACGACCGTCGCGAGCGCGGCGGTCTCGCCCTTGTTCCACCAGCCCTCGAGCTGGCCCACTACGTCACGCATCTCGTACCACCTCGAGCAGTCGTTCCAGCGTTGCCAGACTGTGACCTGCCAACAAGTCGTCCAAGTACGGCAGCGCGGCGACTATTCCGCCCTGCACGGGCGCGTAGCCCTCCTTCCCCACGTGCGGGTTCACCCACACCAGGCGGTGCGCGAGCCTGCGCAGGCGGGCCATCTGCTGCCCGAGAAGGTCGGTCGAGCCGCGCTCCCAGCCGTCGGAGAAGACCACGACGACGGCGCGCCGGGCCGCGCCCCGTTGCCCCCAGCGGTCGACGAACGCCTGGAGTACCTCGCCCAGTCGGGTGCCGCCGGACCAGTCGGGTATCGCCTTGGCGGCCGCGCCCAGCGCGCGTTCGGCGTCACGCATCCGGAGCTCCCGGGTGACCCGGGTGAGCCGGGTACCGAGGGTGAACGCCTCCACGGCCCCGGGCGAGCGGCGCACGACGACGTGGGCGAAGCGGAGCAATGCGTCGGCGTAGGGCTCCATCGAGCCGGAGACGTCGACGAGCAGCACGATCTTGCGCGGCCGGCGCGAGTGGTCGCGCCGCCGCAGTTCGCGTAGCTCACCCTGGTTGCGCAGGGCGGCCCGCAGCGTCGCACCAGGGTCGGTGCCACCGTGCCGTGCCGGCCGCATCCTGCGCGACACGCGGGCGGGCAGCTCGGGGTGCAGGAGGGCGAGCAGCCTGCGCAGGTGCTCGCGCTCGGCGGGGCTGAGCTCGGCGAGATCGCGGTTGCGCAGCACCTCCGTGCCGCTGGCCCGCGCCCGGATCAGTGGGTCCTCCCGGCCGTCGTCGTCGCTCTCGCCGTCCTCGGCCGACGGGGTGAGCGCGGCCAGCTTCGGCGGCGGCGGACGGTTGTCGGTGATCTGCGTGCGCCCGCCGGACGGCGGTGTGAACCAGTCCTCGAAGGCGCGGTCGTAGCGCGGCAGGTCGTCGGGGTCGGAGCAGAGCGTGAGCCGGCCGGCCCAGTAGGTCTGCACCCGGCTGGTGACGTCGAGTGCGTCCAGCGCGGCGAGGAATGTGGCCACGCGGTCCGTGGTGATCGCCAGTCCCGCGTTGCGGAGCACGACAGTGAAGCCCACCAGACCCGGGACCGGGTCATCGGTCGGCGCCGGCGTGGACGTGGTCATGACACCTCAGGAGGCGAGCAGGGTGTCGAGCTGCTTACGGACGCGGTCGGCGTCCTCCCGGTACTTGAGGACCGCACCGAGCGTGGCGGCGGCGCTGTCGACATCCAGGTGCCGGGCGCCGACGAGCTGCAGGGCGCGGGCCCAGTCGATCGTCTCCGCGACTCCCGGCGGCTTGAGCAGGTCGGCCCGGCGCAGCTGCTGGACCGCACCCGCCACCTGCGCGGCCAGCCGTTCGGGCAACCCGGGCAGCCGCGAGTGCAGGATCTCGATCTCGCGCTGCAGGTCGGGGTGGTCGAGCCAGAGGTAGAGGCAGCGGCGCTTGAGGGCGTCGTGCACCTCGCGGGTGCGGTTGGAGGTGAGCACGACCAGCGGTGGCACCTTCGCTCTGATCTCACCGACCTCGGGGATCGTGACGGCGTGCTCGGTCAGCACCTCGAGCAGGAATGCCTCGAACTCGTCGTCGGCGCGGTCGATCTCGTCGATCAGGAGCACGCTCGGACTGGACTGCAGTGCGCGCAGGATCGGCCGGGCCAGCAGGAAGCGCGGGTCGTAGAGGGAGGACTCCACACTGTCGGCGTCCAGCCTCTCGGCACTTGCCCCTGCCGCGGCCTCGAGCGCGCGCAGGTGCAGCAGCTGGCGCGGGAAGTCCCAGTCGTAGAGAGCCTGCGACGCGTCGATGCCGTCGTGGCACTGCAGCCGGATGAGCTCGGCACCGAACACCTCCGCGAGCGCATGCGCCAGCGCCGTCTTGCCGGTGCCCGGTTCGCCCTCGCAGAACAGCGGGCGGTTCATCTGGATGGCGAGAAAGGTGGCAGTGGCCACGCCGTCGTCGGCGAGGTAGCCGGTGGAGCGCAGCGCAGCCGCCAGCTCGACGGGCGAACCCGCGATGTTCGGGCGATCGGTCACGCATCCAGCATGACTGAACGACGTCCCCGCAGCCACCGCGGGTGAGGCCCCACACGGGGCTCCGTGGAGCGCATGTCACGCGCTGTGACCAGTCCATCTACTGCCGAACTGCGAATACTTCCACTTTGATTGCAAGTTACGTCTCGTGATGCGGACGTTATCCGTCGGGCGGCTGACCTGCGGATATTCGAGGAGCGGTGGTTGCGTCCGCGGCCTAACGTGATGTCGGTCACCCATCCGGGATTTGACGTATTCCCGCCCAGGACTCGTAGCGTCTACGGCCGGTCGTCCGAGAGGACCGATCGGAATACATCCGGATCCGTCGCGCCAGGCCCTGTCCCGCGGTTCCGGTCCGTCGAGATGGAGAGCGGGACAGGGCCGAGGAAGCTATTTCGTCGAAGTCGCCTTAGGACGTCGACGGGATGGCAGGAGCTGTTCGCCGGGTCCCCTCCCAACCCGTTGACGAGCAGGTTCTCTTCGACCGTGCGAATGGAGAACAACGAAATGACTTCTCGACCGGATTCGCGTAAGGGTCATAAGCTGCTGCGTCTCGCTGTGGCCGGAGCAGTTGTGGTTGGTGTCCCGCTTGCTGTTGCCGGCACCGCGAACGCCGCCCCCGACTCCGCTTGGGACAGGCTGGCTCAATGTGAGAGTGGCGGCAACTGGAACATCAACACCGGAAACGGTTTCTCCGGCGGTCTGCAGTTCACTCCCAGTACCTGGCGTGCCTTCGGGGGGACCGGTTCGGCCAACCAGGCCAGCCGTGAGCAGCAGATTGCCGTGGCCGAGCGGGTGCTGGCAACCCAGGGCTGGAACGCGTGGCCCGTCTGCTCGGTCAAGACGGGTGTGCGCGGAAACACTGCCGAGGTGCGGGTCTCCGCGCCGGTTGCGACCAGGATCGAGGCTCCCGCCAAGGCGGAGGTCAAGAACAAGGTGCAGGCCCCGGCCAAGGCGAGGACCGCTGCCCCGCGGCTCACCAAGAACGGTGCGAACTACACCGTCGTCAAGGGCGACACGCTCAGCAAGATCGCGGCCGAGCGACGCCTGCCGGGCGGCTGGCAGGCCATCTACCAGCGCAACACGGACGTCTTGAGCAACCCGAACGTCCTGAGCATCGGACAGCAGCTCGACCTCGCCTGACGCACCCGTGCGGGGTACGGGCCACCAGCGCCCGTACCCGCCCGGCGTCGGGACGCTCGCGGGATCATCAGGTCGAGCCGACCCACTCCTCGGTGCCGTCGGTGAAGACCTGGTGCTTCCAGACGGGCAGCAGGCGCTTCACCTCCTCCACCAGCTCGGCGCAGGTCTCGAAAGCCTCGCGTCGGTGGTCGGCCGCAACGGCGCAGGCCAGCGCGACGTCGCCGATCGCGAGCCGTCCGACCCGATGGCTCACGGCGATCGCCCGGACGCCCCGGGCGTGCGCGGCGATCTCGGCGGCAACCTCGGCGACGACCTTCTCCGCGGTCGGGTGAGCGCTGTACTCGAGCCCTTGCACGGAACGGCCGCCGTCGTGGTCGCGCACCACACCGGCGAACGTCACGACCGCGCCTGCCGCCGCCTGGTCGACGAGCGCGGCATGCTCGGCCACGTCGAGCGGCGCGTCGCCGACAGCGGCCCGCAGAACTGCCGCTCCGTTCGTCACGTCGGTCATCGATGATCGCCTCCTCGAAGCTGGTCCACCGCGTGCTCCAGCACATCGGCGAGGACCGACAGACCGTCCCGAACGCCACCTGTCGATCCGGGCAGGTTCACCACGAGTGTGCGGCCCGCAACGCCCGTGAGGCCGCGCGACAGCACCGCGGTCGGCACCGTCGGCGCCCCGGCGGCCCGAATGGCGTCGGCCAGGCCGGGCACCTCGTAGTCGAGGACGGCCCGGGTGATCTCCGGGGTCGCGTCGGTGGGCGAGATCCCGGTGCCGCCGGTGGTGATCACGACGTCGACCCGGTCCGCGACGGCTGCCCGCAGTGCATCCCCCACCGGCTCACCGTCGGGCACCACGGCCGGGTCCGGGGTCTCGAACCCTCGCTCGCGCAGCCAGTCGACGATGAGCGGCCCGCCACGGTCGGCGTAGACGCCCGCTGCAGCCCGGTTCGACGCAGTCACCACACGGGCGCGCCGGTCTGCGGGGCTCACGACCGGTCCTCCGGGCGCGTCCAGGTGCCGGTCTTGCCGCCGTCCTTGCGCTCCACGCGCACCCCGTCGAGCACAGCGGCGGGGTCGACAGCCTTGATCATGTCGTGCAGGGCGAGCCCGGCGACGGCGACGGCGGTGAGTGCCTCCATCTCGACGCCGGTGCGATCGGTGGTGCGCACCGTGGCCCGGATCCGTACCTCGGCGCCGCCCGGCTCGAGGTCCAGTACGACGCCGCTCAGCGCGATGGGGTGGCAGAGCGGCACGAGGTCGGGGGTGCGCTTGGCGCCCATGATCCCGGCGATCCGGGCGGTGGCCAGTGCGTCGCCCTTCGGTAGGCCGTCGCGGCGCAGCAGCTCGATCACCTCGGCGGTGGTGCGCAGCGTTCCGGTGGCCACCGCGGTGCGCGCGGTGGGCTCTTTGTCGGTCACGTCCACCATGCGGGCGGCACCGGCGGCATCGACGTGGGTCAGCTCCACACTCGAACCCTACGGCGTGATCGGAGGCGATGCTCGGGGCGCGAAGCGTGCGCCCAAATGGGTGATCTCCATCACGCCGACGCAACCTCTGGCAGTACCGAGCGTTGTGGTCAACGTAATGCTGAGCAGGCACGATCCTGCCGTGTTGGGCCATTAGGTGACACGGTTGGGACGAAATGCTTCCAATGTGGTGGGTTTTTTCCCCGCCCTTCCGGACGTAGCGTCCTCCGCGGCTCGACCGGAACGCGCTCCCCAGGTCCGTTCGAGCCCCGGAACCGCAGCGCTCCCCTGTCCGGCGGTCCCGGCCCCCGTTGCCTCACGAAGCGCGGGACAGGAACGGACTATGGCGGCCCCGGCCGCCCCGCCAGCTCCCCGGCGGGTCCAGGCGCAGCGCACGGAGATACGTCATGCGCTACCGCGGCCGTCACCGTGCACCGACCTCCACCGGGCGGACGATCGCCCGCACCGCTCTCGCCGGAGCTGTCGCCGGCGCTCCGCTCGTGATCGCCGCGCCTGCGGCGCACGCGGCTTCCGACAGCACCTGGGACCGCGTCGCGCAGTGCGAGAGCGGTGGCCGGTGGGACATCAACACCGGCAACGGCTTTCACGGCGGGTTGCAGTTCACGCCGAGCACGTGGAAGGGCTTCGGCGGTACCGAGTTCGCTCCCGTCGCATATCAGGCGAGCCGGGCCCAGCAGATCGTCGTCGCCGAGCGCGTGCTGGCCAAGCAGGGCTGGGGCGCGTGGCCGGTGTGCTCCCGGAAGGCCGGCGCCGTCGGAGAACCTCCGTCCCAGCGCAGTGCGCCGGCCACGCAGGTCCGGCTCAGCGCGCCCACCCCCGCTGCCACCAGCGGGTCCTACGTGGTGAAGCGCGGGGACACCCTCTCCACGATCGCCGCCCAGCACGGGGTCGCCGACGGCTGGAAGGGCCTGGTGCAGAAGAACCCCGGGCTCGCCGGCAATCCGAACAGGATCAGCCCCGGCCAGCACATCGCGGTCTGAACACTCCCCGGCCGGGCCGCAGCACACCGAACCCCGGACGTGGGTCAGCGGGACCGGAAGCGGGCCAGTTGCTCGGGGGTGTCGACGTCGTCGGGGTCTGCCAGGTCCCCGCACTCCACGATGGCGAGATCCGGGTGCCCGGCCAGGTACGCGCGGGCGCCGGCATCGCCGATGGCCGTGGCCCGGACGCCCGACCAGTGTGACCGTCCGATCAGGACGGGATGGGCCGGCTTCCCGTCGTACGCTGCACGCAACAGCACGTCGGGCGCGCTGCCGGCCCCGAGCCGCGCAACCGCCGCCGCCGTGACGCCCGGCAGGTCGACCAGGTGGATGAGCGCGGCGTCCGGGACCGGGGAGAGGGCCTCCAGCGCGGCGAGCCCCGCGCGGAGGGAGGCCCCCATTCCCTCGGCCCAGTCCTCGGCCACGATCACGGTTACGCCGGACGGGACGATCCCGGCCACCTCCGCGGCCGCAGCGCCGAGCACCACGACGAGCGGCTCACAGCCGCCGGCGGCGAGCACCCGCAGGGCACGCCGGACGAGCGGCTCGCCGTCCAGCTCGACGAGCGCCTTGGGACCGCCCATCCGGCGTCCGGCGCCGGCGGCGAGCAGCAGACCGGTCGGGGCGCCTACTTGTTTATCTCCGTGACAGGGTGCACGTAGGGCACCTCCTCGAGCGGGAACTCCACTTCGCCGAAGGGCGACAGCGAGCCCTGCAATGGGCTGGCGAGCTCGCTCACCGGATATTCGCCGTCGGGCAGCTCCGGCCACGACGGGTCGATCCGGCCCTGCTGGGCGGTCTTGGCCACAGTGTCCTCCTCGGGGTCGGGCTTTCGAACGATTATTCCGTACCGGACCCGGCGCCGAGGGACGAGGTGCCATGCCCACCTCCGGCGTCGGTGCGGCCTACATGCCGCCGCGCGGGCAGTTGCGGTCGGCGATACGACCGGTGTCCTCGCGGCAGTCCCGACTACCGTGGACCTGATGCCCACTCCGCTGGTCGACTGGTTGCGCGCCCAGGATGACGAGACGCTCGCGGTCCTGCTTCGGCTGCGTCCGGATCTCGCCGTGCCGCCCCCCGCGGACCTCACCGTGCTGGCCACCCGAGCCGGTATCCGGGCGTCCGTGCACCGCGCCTGCGACGACCTCGACAGGATCACGCTCGCGGTTCTCGAGGCCCTTGTCGTCGCCGGCGCCGACTCCGCACCTGTGCCGCTCGACGAGGTCCGCCGCCTGCTCGGTCCCGACGTTTCGGTCACGGCACTCAGCGGCCCGCTCACGGCGTTGCGCGACCGGGCTCTGGCCTGGGGACCTGACGGCGAGCTGTCCCTCGTTCCCGCCGTGCACGAGGTGGTGCCGCGCCACCCCGGCGGTCTCGGACGTGAGGCGGCCGGTCCGGCAGGGTCGTCGGGGCTGCCCGAGCTGCTGGCCGCCCTGCAACCCGACGAACGCCGGGTGCTCGAGGCGCTCGCCGCCGGACCGCCGATCGGCCGCAGTCGCGCGGGGTCGGATCCGGACAGCCCGGTCGGCAGGTTGCTCGCCCGTGGGCTACTCCTGCGCGTGGACGCCGAGACGGTCGAGCTGCCTCGGCAGGTGGGGCTCGCGCTGCGTGGGGAGCGCCCGCTCGGCGAGGTGGCCATTACCCCGCCCGACATCGGGGCGCGAGACCGCGGAGCACACTCCGTCGACCGCACCGCGGGCGGCGCGGCGCTCGGGGTGCTTCGCCAGCTCGAGCTGCTCATCGCGTTCTGGGGCAGAACTCCGCCGCCGGTGCTGCGCTCCGGGGGGCTGGGTGTGCGGGAGCTGCGCAGGGCGGCCAAGGAGATGGACGCCGACGAGACGGTGGCTGCGCTGCTCATGGAGCTGGCGGTGGCCGCCGACCTGGTGGGGGAGAGCGACGGCGTGGCGCCGGAATGGGTGCCTACCACCAACGCCGACTTGTGGGCGGCGGGCGGCCCCGAGCTGCGCTGGTCGCTGATCGCGCGCACCTGGCTGGA
>DASRSC010000360.1:0-8378 GCA_035695525.1 Pseudonocardia sp.
GGCCAGCTCGACGTGGTGGGAGTTCACTGTCCCCCGTCGACGATGCGGAGCAGCGTGCGGAGCGCGAGGCGTCCCATAACCCGGCATCGCCACCGTGGCGATCTACCAGATGATCGGGGTGCGAAACGAGCTGCTGTTCGCCAGTGCACTGATGTCCGAGCCGGCCGACCAGCCCATCCAGCCGGCAGCCACCGCCCTGATCGGCCGAGACTCCACCAACTGGGCCGCCCTCACCTCCGCGATGACGTTGAGCGCGCTGCCGGGTGATCGCGTACGTGGTCTTCCAGCGCTGGTTCTTCGCCGGGCTCACCGCAGGCGCGGTGAAGTCCTGACCGGTGACATCATGATCGGACAGGAGCAGACTTCGTGGACGTGCTGACCCCGCAACCCCTCGGTCCCACCGGGCTGAAAGTGACCCCGCTGTGCGTGGGCAGCGGCGAGCTCGGCGACATGACCTCCGTCCACGGCTACGCGGTGCCGGAGGAGCAGGCCCTCGCCACCGTCCGGGCGTTCGCCGGCCCGTTCACGTTCGTCGACACCTCCAACTATGGCGCGGGCACCAGCGAGCGTCGGATCGGCGCGGTGGCCCGGTGGAGGTGATGCAGCAGCTGGTCGCCGAGGGACTGGTCGACAACATCGGTGTCGCGGGCGGCCCGGTGGACCTGCTGCGCAAATTCGTGGCCACCGGCGCCTTCGAGGTGGTCCTCACGTACAACCGCTGGACACTGCTGCACCGCTCCGCCGAACCGATCCGCCTGGCCACCCACCCCGTCCCTGACGAGCTCTGGACCGTGCTCGCCGACCTCACACCTGCCGAGGAGAACTGGCTGCGATGACAGCACCTGCCCCCACACCCCGCACCCCCACCACGTTCGGTGTGGTCGGCAGCGGCTGGCGCTCGCTGTTCTTCCTGCGGCTGGCCCAGGCCGCCCCCGACCACCTGCGGGCCGCAGGCGTTGTCACCCGGACCGCCGAGCGCGGCCAGGAGGTCACCGATGCGTGGGGGGTGCCGACCTTCCGCACGGTCGAGGAGCTGCTGGCCGCGGATCGTCCCGACTTCGTCATCGCGGCGGTGCCGTGGGGGCAGATGCCCGTCACCACGCGGGAGGTGGTGGCCCTCGGCGTGCCCGTGCTGGCCGAGACCCCACCCGCCCCCGACCTCGACGGCCTGCGCTCCCTGTGGTCCGACGTGGGCGGGAGCGGGCTCGTGCAGGTGGCCGAGCAGTACCTGCTGATGCCGGGCCACGCCGCCCGGCTCGCGGTGTTGCGCGACGGTCTCATCGGCGAGCCGACCTCGGTGCAGCTCTCCTCCACGCACATGTATCACGCGGTCTCGCTCATCCGCGGCCTGCTCGGCGTGGACATGGACGAGGCCGTGGTCACCGGGCGCGAGTTCACCGCGCCGCTGGTCGACCCGCTCTCATCCGACGGATGGAAGCAGGACGCGGTGCCCGAGGCGCGCACCACCACCATCGCCACCATCGACTTCGGCGGCCGCTCCGGCCTCTACGACTTCACCGACAACCAGTGGTGGAACCCGTTGCGCGCCCGTCGGATCCTCGTCCGCGGTTCCATGGGCGAGCTCGTCGACGACCGCCTCGTGCGGATGGTCGACCCGACGAGCCCCGTGGAGTCGCACCTCGTCTACCGCCGCACGGGCGTCGACATGAACCTCGAGGGCAACGACCTCGACTTCGTGAGCGTCGACGGCAGGGTGGTGTACCGGAACCCGTTCTCGGGCACCCGCCTGTCGGAGGACGACATCGCCGTGGCGGCGTTCCTGGAGGCCACCGGAGCGTGGGCTCGTGGAGAGGGCCCGGAGCCCTACCCGCTGGCGCAGGGCTGCCAGGACCACGCCATCGCACTGGCGATCGGCGAGTCCGCCCGCACCGGGCACGATGTTCGCGTGACGAAGGAGCCGTGGGCCTGATGCCGCTGGTGCGGACCGATCTACCCGACACCACCACGGACGAGCAGCGCCGCGCGATCGCCCACGGCGTCAACCGCGGCCTCGCCCGCGGGACGGCCGCATGAGGGCCGCCGTCCTGCGCGAGCCCGGCACGCCATTGCAGGTGGAGGATCTGGAGGTCGACGCCCCGCATGCCGGCGAGGTGCTGGTGCGGGTGGAGGCGGCGGGGGTGTGCCACACCGAGCTGCACTACATGTCCGGCGACATCCCGTGTCCGTTGCCGATCGTGCTGGGGCACGAGGGTTGTGGGGTCGTCGAGCACATCGGTTCCGGGGTCGACACGGTGGCGGTGGGGGACCGGGTCGCGTTCACCTGGCGCCCACGGTGCGGGTTCTGCGAGTTCTGCATGACCGGCCGGCCGGTGATGTGCATCTACGGCCGGGTGCAGGCTCGCTCGGGCGGGTTGATGGACGGCACCTCGCGCCTGCGTCGCGGCGAGGAGAAGGTGCACCACTTCCTGGGCGTTTCGTGCTTCGCGGAGCGGGCGGTGGTGTCGCAGCGGGCGGTGGTGCCGCTGCCCGAGGACGTGCCGGTCGCGGTCGCCGCGGTCACCGGCTGCGCGGTGATCACGGGGCTGGGCGCGGTGGTGAACGTGGGCGGGCAGCTGGCGGGCCGGCCGCTGCTGGTGATCGGCGCGGGCGGGGTCGGGCTGTCGGCGGTGATGGGCGCGGTCCTGGTCGGTGCCGGACCCGTCGTGGTGGTGGACGTGGCGGCGGACAAGCTGGAGCTGGCACGCCGGCTGGGCGCCACCCACACCGTCGACGCCGGCATCCTCGACGCGGCCGGTGTGGTGGAGTCGGTGCAGGAGCTGACCGGGGGCGGCGCGGAGGTGGCGGTCGACGCCGTCGGCAGCCCGCAGACCCTGCGCCAGGCCTTCACCGCGCTGCGCCCCGGCGGCACCGCGATCGCCGTTGGGCTGGCCGCGGTGGACGCCACCGCCGCAATCCCGATCAACGAGCTGGTGCAGCAGCAGAAACACCTGGTCGGCAGCCTCTACGGCTCGGCCAACCCCCCGGTGGACCTGCCCCGGATCCTGTCGCTGTACCAGTCGGGGCGGCTCCCGCTGGAGGCGCTGCTCGGCGCCCAGCACCCTCTCGAGGGCGTCGAGGACGCCTATCGGGCCCTGCGCGCCGGCGCCCCCGGCCGCGCCGTCGTGGTGCCCGGCCCGTGACCGAGTACGCCACCTATCCGAGCCTGCGCGACATGGTGGTGCTGATCAGTCGTGGGGCAGCGGCTCGGCGCGGAGTCCCCGGCGCCGCCGGTACTGACAGCTCGGGGATCAGCTGCTCGCCAGTTCGTGGATGACGGACCGCAGCGGCGAGCTGCGCCGCACGGCGGCCCGGATGCGGCTCGGCGCGGTGGGCGGGCAGCCGCACCGCGCCCACTCGGCTCGTGGTGCGCGGCTCGACGCCGGCCGACTGACGGCTGCTGGGAGTGGCATCCCGCTCAGCGCTGCTCCCACCGCCAGTTCAGCTCGGCGGCCTGTGGGGGTGGTCCGGGCAGCGGCGGGCGGGGGTCGCCGTCGGCGGCGAGTCCGGCCAGGTGGGTGGCGAGGACGCGGCGGCGTAGCTCGCGCGTGCGTCCGGGATCGGGGACGCGGATCGCCGCGCACGCCTCCAGCGCGAGCCCCACGTCCTGCCCGACCACGTCCGGCCGGAGCCGCCCGGCGGCGCGGGCGCGCTCGAACAGGGCGATGCCGAGATTGCCGGCCCGCTCGGCGTCCCGCTGCATCTCCGCGGTGGGGACGAAGGTGCCGGCCAGGTGAACGGTCAGCGAGTGGACGTCGGCGTCCACGATGCGCTGCAGAAAAGTGCTGAACGCGCTCCAGGCGTCCGGGTCCGCTGCGGCGGCCTCCGCCTCGGCGAGGTAGCGGCGCAACCCGTCGTGGCAGAGCGTGCGCAGCAGATCCTCCTTCCCGGGATAGCGGCGGTAGAGGGCGCTGATGCCGACACCCGCGCGTTGCGCGACGGCGGCGATCGGCGCCTTCGGATCGTCGAGGAACACCGCGCGGGCGGCGTCGAGGATCGCCGTGTCGTTCTGGGCGGCTTGGCGGCGTCGACCGGAGAGACCGGCTTCGGCGGCCGCCGGGATCTGCGAGGACATCTTTGGATCCTACTCTGGAACGGATCGTTCCGCTCTGCTATAGTAAAGGGGAACAAAACGTTCCGTTCCGAGGAGAGCCTGTGTCGAACACCGACATCCGCCCGTTCCGCGTCGACATCCCGCAGGACGCACTGGACGACCTGGACGCCCGGCTGCGCGGGGCCCGGTGGCCCCACGAGCTGCCCGGCTCTGCCGACGTCTATGGCGTGCCCGTCGCCCGGGTCCGGGAGCTCGTCGCGCACTGGCTCGACGGGTTCGACTGGCGGGCGGTCGAGGCCCGGCTGAACGCCTACCCCCAGTTCGTCACGGAGATCGACGGCGAGGACATCCACTTCCTGCACGTGCGGTCACCCCGGGCCGACGCCACGCCCGTGATCCTCACCCACGGCTGGCCCGGCACCGTGGTGGAGTTCCTCGACGTCATAGGTCCCCTGACCGAGCCCGCGTCGGCGGATGACCCGGCCTTCCACCTGGTGATCCCGTCCCTGCCCGGCTTCGGCTTCTCCGGGCCCACCCGCAGCGGCGGGTGGGGCACGCGTCGGACGGCGCGGGCGTGGGTCGAGCTGATGAGCAGGTTGGGCTACGACCGCTACGGCGCGATCGGTAACGACGCAGGCTCCATGATCTCCCCGGAGATCGGGCGGATCGACGGCGAGCACGTCGTCGGGGTGCACGTCACGCAGTTCTTCTCGTTCCCCTCGGGCGACCCGGCCGAGTTCGAGAAGCTCACCGAGGCCGACCACGCGGCGCTGGCGCACCTCCAGTCGTTCCTCGACACGAAGTTCGCCTTCAACGTGCTGCACAGCCAGCAGCCGCAGACCCTCGCCTTCGCCCTGGCCGACTCGCCGGTCGGGCTGCTCGCCTGGAACGCGCAGCTCATGGGCGAGAGCCTGGATCCTGACTTCGTCCTGGCCAACGTCGCCATCTACTGGTTGACCGGCACAGCTGCATCGGCCATCCGCTTCTACTACGAGGACGCCCACCTCGCCGAGGAGCCCGCCGCTGAGCCCACCGTCGCGCCCACCGGGCTGGCCATGTTCGCCGGGGACTTCCAGTCGATCCGGGCGTTCGCTGGGCGCGACCACGCGAACATCGTCAGCTGGAACTCCTACGACCCCGGCCTCCCTGCGGGCGGTCGGCAGGACGCCCCGGGTCATTACGCCGCGCACGAGGCGACCGACCTGTTGGTGGGGGACATCCGGCGGTTCTTCGCGCAGCTGGGCTGAGAGCTGCTCCAGGCTCCCCGGCTCCGGGAGCGCCACTTTCCCGCCTTCCGGGGCAGAAGGTGCTTTCCTGACCTTGCCGTGCCCTCGGCGACGGGGGGCCCCGGCCCCGGACGTAGGCTCGGTGGGGTGAAGGTCACGGTGCTGGTCGGGGGCGTCGGCGGAGCCAGGTTCCTGCTCGGGGTGAAGGCAGCTCTTGGGCTCCCCGCCGTGGGGAGCGTCAGCGAGCCGCGCATCGATGCCGTCGGTGCGGGGGCCTCGGACCACGAGGTCACGGCCGTCGTGAACGTCGGTGACGACATCTGGATGCACGGCCTACGCATCTGCCCCGATATGGACACGTGCCTGTACACGCTCGGGGGCGGCATCGACCCCGAGCGTGGCTGGGGCCGGGCCGGGGAGACGTGGGCGGTGCGCGACGAGCTGGCCGCGTACGAGGCCGACCCCACGTGGTTCGGGCTCGGCGACCGCGACCTCGCCACACACCTCGTCCGCACCCGGATGCTGCGGGCCGGCTACCCGCTCTCCGATGTCACCGCGGCGCTGTGCCACCGCTGGCGGCCCGGCGTCACGTTGCTGCCCGCCACCGACGACCGCGTGGAGACCCACGTCGTCATCGACGACCCGGAGACCGGCCCGAAGGCGCGCAAGGCGATCCACTTCCAGGAGTGGTGGGTACGCCACAAGGCCGAACCTCTCGCGCACAGCTTCGCCTCCGTCGGTGCGGAGCAGGCGACCGTGCTCCCCGCGGTCCGCGACGCGATCACGGGCGCCGACGCCGTGCTGATCGCGCCGTCGAACCCGGTGGTGAGCATCGGGTCGCTGCTCGAGATCCCGGGGATGCGCGGCGCGCTGCGCGAAACGACAGCGAGGGTCGTCGGACTGTCGCCGATCGTGGGCGGCAGGCCGCTTCGGGGGATGGCCGACGCGTGCCTCACCGCGATCGGCGTCGACACCACGGCGGAGGCCGTCGGTCGGCACTTCGGGGCTCGGGCCGACGGCGGCCTGCTCGACGGCTGGCTGGTGCACACCGGCGACAGCGCCGATGTCCCCGGCGTCGAGGTGCTGTCGCTCCCGCTGCTGATGACGGATGTCGACGCCACGGCGGAGATGGCGCGCCGCGCCCTGGAGTTGGCCGGTGCGGCAGTTGCCTGACCAGGCCGTGACCGACCAGGCTGCCGACCACGCGGCCCCCGACGCCATCACCGTCCTGCCGGTCCGCGGGCTGCCCGAGTTCCGGCCCGGCGACGACCTGGGTGGTGAGCTGGCCGCCGCCGCGCCGTGGATCACCCACGGGGACGTCGTCGTGGTCACGTCGAAGGTGTTCTCCAAGGTCGAGGGACGCCTCGTACCCGCCCCCACCGACCCGGAGGCCCGCGACGCGCTGCGCCGCGAGCTTGTGGACGCCGAGACCGAGCGGGTGCTCGCGCGGCGCGGGCGCACGGCGATCGTCGCCGGGAAGCTCGGCATCGTGCAGGCCGCCGCCGGTATCGACGGCTCCAACGTGCGGCGCGACGAGCTGGCGCTGCTGCCGGCCGACCCCGACGCCAGTGCCTCTCGGTTGCGGGCGGAGCTTCTGCGGTTGCTCGGGGTCGAGGTCGCCGTGGTCGTCACGGACACGATGGGCCGCTCGTGGCGGGTCGGGCAGACCGACGTCGCGATCGGCTCGGCCGGGCTCGAGGTGCTCCACCGTTACGCCGGCAGCACCGACGCCGAGGGCAACGAGCTGCTGGTCACCGAGGTCGCGATCGCCGACGAGCTGGCGGCCGCTGCCGACCTCGTGAAGGGAAAGCTGGGCGGCCTGCCGGTGGCCGTGGTGCGCGGCATGCGGCCGGTGGACGACGGCTCCACCGCCCGCGCGCTCGTGCGACCGCTCGATGAGGACATGTTCTGGCTGGGCACCGACGAGGCCATCGCCCGGGGCAGGCGGGAGGCGGTGCTGCTGCGCCGTAGCACCCGTGACTTCTCCGACGAGCCGGTGGACGAGGCTGCACTGCGCCGCGCGGTCGGCGTCGCGCTCACGGCGCCCGCGCCGCACCACAGCACGCCGATCCGGTTCGCTTGGGTGCGCTCCGCCGGACGACGGGACGCAGTGCTTCACGGCATGGCGGCCCGATGGCGGGAGCACCTGGAGGCCGACGGGCGCCCGCCGGAGGAGGTCGAGCGGCGGATGCGCCGCGGGGACCTGTTGCGCCGCGCGCCCGAGCTCGTACTGGCCTTCCGCACCGGCGATGGCATGCACACCTACCCCGACGAGGCCCGCCGCATGGGCGAACGCACGATGTTCACCGTGGCGGGGGGCGCGGCGGTGCAGTCGCTCCTGGTGGCGCTGGCCGCCGAGGGGCTGGCGTCCTGCTGGGTGGGGTCCACGATCTTCGCTCCGGACGTCGTGCGCCGAGCGCTCGACCTGCCGGACGACTGGCAACCGCTCGGGGCAGTCGCCGTCGGGGTGCCGGCCGAACCGCTCCGACCGCGGCCGCCGCGGGACGCGGCTGGGGGGCTGGTCGAGTGGTAGCGCCGGCGATGGCCGCAGCGGAGCTGCGGGCCTGGGCACCGGCTGAGGAGGGACAGCGCGCGCTCCGGCACGCCCTGCTCGCCTTCCTCGCCGCCCGGCCCGAGGATGCCTGCTCACGGACGTGCGTGCCGGGGCACCTCACGGCCTCCGCGCTGGTCCTCGACGCGGACGGCGAGCACACGCTGCTCACCCTGCACCCACGGGTCGGACGGTGGCTCCAGCTCGGCGGCCATTGCGAGGACAGCGACGTCTCGCTGCGGGACGCCGCGCTGCGGGAGGCGGCGGAGGAGTCCGGCATCGACGGGCTGACGATCGACCCGGAGCCGTTGCACGTGGATGTGCACCCGATCACCTGTTCGCTCGGCGT
This sequence comes from Pseudonocardia sp., assembly GCA_035695525.1. Taxonomy (GTDB): domain Bacteria; phylum Actinomycetota; class Actinomycetes; order Mycobacteriales; family Pseudonocardiaceae; genus Pseudonocardia. The sequence continues at coordinate 8,178 of DASRSC010000360.1, forward strand.
GCCGACGCGCCACCTCGACGTCCAGTACCTGGTGCGCGCGCCTGCCGGGGCGGTGCCGCGGATCAGCGTCGAGTCCGACGATCTGCGGTGGTGGCCGCTCGATGCGCTCCCCGATGACAGCGATGCAGTGGCGACGGTGGTGGCCGCCGCGCGCGGACGCCGGGCCGCCACTCCCGCCTGCTGACCACGCCGGAAGTCCCC
>DASRSC010000361.1:0-11619 GCA_035695525.1 Pseudonocardia sp.
ACGGCCCAGCAGCAGCGGACCGAGGAAGTTGCTCGCCGCGAACAGGGCCATGTAGCCGGGCACCGCCGACGAGCTGACGCCGAACACCTCGCTGAGAAGTGTCCCCAGGTCGAACACGACCGCGTTGTAGAGGAAGGCCTGCCCGATGAACAGCGCGAGGCCCAGGACCGCACGGTTGGGGTAGCGCCGAAAGGCGATCGCGACGAGGTCCCGGTAGCGAATGTTCTGCCGCAGGCGGACGACGATCTCGTAGGACGGCGGCGGCAGCTCGACGCCCGTCTCCGCCCGCACGCGCTGCTCGATGTCCTCGACGATGCGCTCCGCTTCCTCCATCCGCCCACGGAGCACCAACCAGCGCGGGCTCTCCGGTAAGTGCCTGCGCACCAGCAGGATGCCCAGGCCGATCACGAAGCCGAGGCCGAAGGCCAGCCGCCACCCGAGGCTCGGCGCGAACAGCGACGCGTCGAGCAGCAGCAGCGACACCAGAGCCCCGAGCCCCGACCCCACCCAGAAGCTCCCGTTGATGGCGAGGTCGACCTGGCCCCGGTTCCGGGCCGGGATCAGCTCGTCGATCGCGGAGTTGATCGCCGAGTACTCCCCGCCGATGCCGACCCCGGTGAAAAACCGGCACAGGAAGAAGTACCAGGGAGCAAACGCGAACGCGGTGAGCACGGTCGCCACCAGGTAGATGGCGAGAGTGATCATGAACAGCTTCTTGCGCCCGAGCCGGTCGGTGAGCTGACCGAAGAACAACGCACCGATGCACGCACCCGCCACGTAGAGCGCTGCGCCCGTCCCGATGTCGGCGGCGTTCAGCGTGATCCCGCTGCCCGGCTCGATCATCCGGGAGGCCACCGCGCCGACGATCGTGACTTCCAGGCCGTCGAGGATCCACACCGCGCCCAGGCCGATCACAATTCGCCAATGGAACGACGACCACGGCAGCCGGTCGAGCCGAGCCGGTATTGCGGTCCGGATGGTCGTTGTTCCCGAGCCGGCGGCGTCCATGACGTGCCACCTCCTCCAACTCAGGCCAGCGAAACAGCCGCATTCTGCGAGTCACCGGTGCCCACGGGCACCGACCCGGCGACACAACCCCTCGACGTCTCGTTCGACCCGTCAGCGCGACCGGGAGCGATGAATGACGTCGAAAGGCCCTCCGTGCGACGCGCCGGCGAGGTCGATGTCGCGATCCCGCAGAGCCGTCAGCGGTTGAACAGCCAGAGGAACAACCAGAGAAGGGCGTTCAGGGCGAGCGAGACGAGCAACATCGATGTGATCGGGATGTAGATCCTGGTGCTCCCGCTGACGATCCGGATATCGCCCGGGAGATGCCCCAGCCAGGACAGCAATCCTGCCCAGGCGAGGAGCCCGGCGACGACCAGGATTATTCCTCCGCCCACCAGCCATGTGCCCAGGAGCTTGGCCATCGCACGAGAATGCGCCTGATCTCCGCTCCCCGCATGTTCAATCCGCCCATTGTGGCGGAACACGACATCGCTGTCGGATCCCCGAGACCGCGGCCATTCCCCTCAGGATCGTCGCCGGCTCCGGTCGGGATCCTCGGCTGAACGGTAGCCGTAAGCCGCTTCGCGCACGGGGGTGTGGTGACGACCAACAGCGCCGCGAGCGGCGTGACCACCCCGAGCGCCACCGTGAGCGTCGTCGCGTGGTTGACCAGCGTGACACGCTCGCGCGCCGCCGGATCCTGCGGCCGTTCCCACAGCCGGTGCCCGGCGATGAGCGCAATGCAGATCACAGCAGCCGACACCAGGCCCACTGTCAGCAGGCGCGGCCAGCTCATGGCGTCCGCGATCCACGATATGGGCGGTGAGGCGAGCCCGAACACGCGGTGCCCGCTGCCGCGACCACGACACCGCTCCGAACGCCGGCACCGAGACCACACCGACGCCGAGGCCTTTCGACGCGAAGGCGGTGACCGGACGGCGCCGGCCGGCTCGAACGGCAGGTGCTCTCGATCGGCCCCTCCCTCCCGGTCCGCGAACCGCCGATCTCGTCGGCTCCACGCCGGCCCCGTTCCGGGATCAGGGTGCCGACGAATTCTGCGGCACGTCACCGGGCGACACCTGGCCCCGCCAGCATCAGTAAGGACGGCGCCACCCACTCTGGCGGGTCCAGATGCCGACCCACACCACCCGCCACTCCCCCGACGTGACCCCGAGGGTCGAAGGGGCGGCCCGATCCATCACCTGCCAGGCGCAGGTCATCGGACGGCCGATGGGTCACCGTGGGCGGAAACCATTCGCACGCCAGGAGAAGGTGCACCGACGTGAGCTCAACGGGATACGCGACATTCGACACGACGCTGGCGAAGACGAACGGGGTTCTCAAGCAGATCGAAGAGTCCTACGGGTGGCCGAAGGAGCGCCGCAACCAGTCCTACGGCGCACTGCGCGCCGTCCTGCATGCCCTGCGCGACCGGCTGACCGTCGAGGAAGCGGCTCAGCTGTCCGCGCAGCTCCCGATGCTGATCCGCGGCATCTACTTCGAGGGCTGGGACCCGACGAAGGTCCCGGCGAAGATGCACCTCGACGACTTACTGGCGCGGATCCGCCACGAGTTCCCCTTCGAGGTCCCGGGCGGCCCCGAACGGCTCCTCGGCACAACGGTTGAGGCACTCCGCCGCCACATCACCGAAGGCGAGTGGGAGGACATCCGGGCGAGCCTGCCCAAGGATGTCGTGGCCGTCCTACCCTGACCGGCCCTCTGGTGACCCAGCGTCATCCCCCGTCCGGGGCCAACCGAGTCGTCGCCGTGCGTAACGGGCAGCGGTCATCGTGCCACTACGCCTTTCAGCTCTACTTGTTCCCCCGATGAGCGTATTCACCGGACAACTGAGCCGATGAGCGGTCAGTTCTCGGCGACAAGTGGTTTCCCCCTTCCTTCAGGTGAGGGTGCCGACCTGAGCGACAACCTCTAGCCGCCGAGTTGATCATCCGCTGCTCCGAGCCGGAGCCCGGCTTCCGCCCGGAAGCCGAGCAAAGGTCGACCGGAGCGATATCCGTGGCGGCCCTGCTGCGGAGGGAGGGCCGTGGACCGCACGCGGCCGACCGTCCGCTCCAGCCGCGCGGACATTCCCGGCCGTTGACGCCTCCCGCGCCTCTTCGCCGCAGCATGCGGAAGGCGACCGCGGCAGCTGGAGCGCTGTTCGCAGCCGGAGCGGTCTTCAGTACCGGGCTGGTGGACACCGTGGCCCGGAGTCCGAACAGGAACGTCGACCTCGGCATGGCGCCCATCGGCCCCAACGCGACTGGCGGCCGAGTGCACTGGGCGCGTGAGGTCGGACGCGCATCCTCCGGCGACGGCCTCGAACCCGCCGTGGTGGCAGGGATCTTCATACCGATCGAACCGGCCGAGGCCGACCCCGACGCGACCGCACGCGAACTCCCGTCCGCGCCGGACGTCGGCCCCGAGCCGTCACCTCGCACCGCCACGTCCGAGATGTCGGATCTCGCCGCGGTCATCGAGATGCCGGCGGGCGTCGAGCTGAACGTCCCGATCGTCGGCACCATCAGCCCACCCCGGTTCGCCGTGTCGGACGGGCGGGTCAGGAACCCCGACCTCACCGTTCCGGCGAGCCACGGCGCCGTCGGAGTCGGCGTCAGCGAAAGCCCTGAGGTCGAGTTCTCCGAGGTGGGAGCCGTCCGGGCACACCTGTCACCGGTCGCCGCGCGCGACATCGGGGGCAGTCTCTGTGCACTCCCCCGCGACTCGGGGCCACTGCTCGCCATGGCCGGCAGTACCGTGTCCGGCGCCAGGGCAATGCTCGACATGAGCAGCGACGGCACTACGCGCCTCGCTCACGGAGCTTGTTCGCGTCCGGCCGGCGTCTCGAGCTCATGCCCGCGGGCATCCTGACGCATGTACCCGCGGCGGTGTCCGGCGAGCCGCGCCAGCGTGCGCAGCGTGCGCCGTGGCGTCTCGAGCGTCCTGACCACCGCGCCGTAGAGCAGGCCGGGCGTACAGACCGTGCGGCCGCGGGCGAGGTCGGACAGGCAGGCATCCACGACCGCAGCAGGATCCAGCCACATCAGTGACGTGCCAACCGGCTCCAGGTCGCGGTGCTTGCCGGTCCGCAACCGACCAGGGACCAGCGCGATCATTCGGACTCCGGTGCCGGACAAAGACGCCTCGACGGTGTCGGTGAACGCCAGCATCCACGCCTTCGTGGCGGAGTGCGCCGATCCGGATGCCGAGAGGTAGCCGGCGAAACTGGCGACGTTGATCACCCACCCCTGACCGCGCTCGATCATCCCCGGCAGAGCTGCGTGGGTCAGCATCATCACGGCGGTGACGTTGACGTCGATCTCGGTCTGCAGCGGTGCCGCAGCGGCCGTCCGGAAGTCGACCCCGCACTCGAAGCTCGCGTTGTTCACCAGCAGATCGACGGGCCGGTGGGGATCGGCGACCCTGCGTTCCACGGCCGCCCGATCCGTGGCGTCGGCGAGGTCGGCCGCGAGCACCTCGACGCTCACACCCCGACGGGCCGCCTCGCTCGCCACGCGCTGCAGGCCGACAGTGTCGCGCGCGACGAGTACGAGGTCGAGACCGTCGCGGGCGAGGCGCTGAGCGAACGCGGCGCCGAGGCCGCGACTCGCACCCGTAACGAGCGCTGTCGGCATGGGCGCACCCTACGACAGCAGTCTCCGGGCCGGTCGTCCAAACACGGCCACGTCGCACCCGCTCGACCGCTGGCCTCGGCGCAACGCTCTCCGGCTGTCGCACAGATGGCCCTGAGGCCCGTCACGCACCGCCATGGCGGGTGGCCATACGACAACTTCCCGCGGACAGGTAACGGCGCGAGTTCCGCCTCCGACTACGCCGTACGGCCTGCTCACGACACGCGCGCGGTCGACGACTGACGCCACCTGAGCGGTGAACGGCATTCTAGGCGGGATGAGTGGTCATCTCCGCTGTTCAGGTGAGAGGGGACGAGCGGACGAACAGCACCTAGCAGGCAGGTGACGAAGGCGGGTAGGAAAACGACCCCCACCGCAAGACATCTCCACCGACAGCTCACCCAACCCGGAGAGGCCCCGACGTGGAATCGCCCGCCCGCTCGAACGGACACCGTCATGGATCGTCGAACAGGGTCCCCGTCGCCGAGTTGATCGTCCGCTGCGGCCAGTGGCGCGTCGACCCTTCCCCGGGCGTGGACTACGGGGCGCCGGCCTCGGTCTCAGTGGGGTCCCTGCTGCGCCGCGAAGGTCGCGCCCCCCATTCTGCCGACCGGCCGCTCCAGCCGCGTGGGCACTCCCGGCCTCCGGTCCAGCCACTCGAACCCCCACGACGGAACGTCCGCAAGGCCACGGCCGCCGCAGGCGTCTTGTTCGCCGCTGGGGCGATGTTCGCGACCGCCGTCGTGGAGAACGTCGTCCGGGCCCCGCGCAGCGGCTTCGAACTGGGGACGGATGGCGGCACAGCGGGCGACCGTTCGACCGGGCCGTCGTCGGACGGCGGGCGGGTTAACGCGCAGCGGGTCACGTTCTCCGTGGCAGAGCTGTTCGCGGCGACCGCGCCGGGCTCGTCCAGCCCGGAAATCGGTGGTGGCGTGTTCGACGATCTGAGCGATGCCGCGACACCCGGCTCCGCAGGCGCTGGGGGATCCGCGGCGCCGGCGGGAGCGGGAGCCGTCCCAGGGGCTGCGGGACCGGTCGCTCCCGCCCCCCGAAGTACCGGCGCGGGCAGCGCACCGCCCCTGGACACCGGCTCCGGTTCGCCCGGCCCCGGCGGCCTCCTCCCCGGCCTGCTACCCGGCCTGCTACCCGGTCTCCTCCCCGGCGGCGGTGGCACCGGGGGCGGTGGCGTACCGGGCGGTGGCGAGGGCGGGCCCGGCGTGACCGTCCCCCTCCCGGACATCGGCACGCCCGGTGTCGGGGTCCCTGGTGGTGCTCTGCGGGACCTCCCCGTCGTCGGTGACGTCAGGACGCCGGGGATCGCCGTGTCGCCGGCACAGCTCAGGACCCCGGACCTCTCGGTCTCCGCCGGGAACGGCGCCGTCGGGATCGGGGTTTCGGACACCGCTCTGGTCACGCCCGACGTGACCGTCACCGAGGTACAGGCCGGCCCGGCAGGCCTCTCGCCGGCCAAGGTCACAGTGCCGAACGTCGGGATCACGGGCGGGGGCGCCACGCTCTCCGGCAACGCCGCGCCTCGGCTCGCGGTGCCCGGCGTCTCGGTGTCCAAGACAGAGGTCATCACTCCCGATGTGGAGCTCGGCAACGCCAGGATCGCCCTGCCGGACGCGACACTGCCCGAGCTGACGCTGCCCCAGCTGCAGGTCGACGCGAGCAATCCGGGCTCGGCCGTCGAGGACGCCGCCTCCGCGGTGACGGACACCGTCGAGCAGGCCGCGACGGGCGTGGTGGACGAGGGCGTCGACGTGGTTGGCCAGACGGTCGAGTCCGTGGGCCAGACGGTCGGTGCGGTCGACGAGACCGTCGGCCTGGTGGGTGAGACGCTCGGCTCGCTGGACAGGACCAGCCGCTCGGGGAGCGGATCCACGAACTCGGGGAACGACTCCGGCAGCTCGAGGAGCACATCAGCCGGCGCCAGCGACGACTCACGTCGCTCCGGCAGCTCGGGCATCTCCGGCATCGTGGGCGCCTTGAGCGGCTCGGGCAGCAACAACTCCGACAGCGACTCCTCGGGCAAGAACTCCGACGACAACTCCGGCGGCTCGCGCAGCGACAACTCCGGCAGCTCGAGCAGCAGTTCCAACAACGACTCCGGCCGCGACTCCGGCAACTCCGGCAACTCCAGCCGCGGCGACTCCGGGAGCTCCGGCGGCTCGGGGCGCTCGGGCGGCTCCGGCCTGGGCAGCATCTTGGGCCGGGGCTGAGAGGCCCGCGAGGGCTATGTCCTGGTGGGTGGCGAGTCGCGGTAGAGCAGCTCCAGCGCGGCGGACGTCAGACGGCGCCGCAGCGCCCCGAACGACCCGTGGTCCGCGAGCGCGGCCCTGGCGGCCAGCCAGCCGCAGACTCCGTGCACCCCGCCACCGGGGTGGGCCGACGCACTGCCCAGATACAGCCCGCCGACGACCGTCTCGGACCGGCCGAGCCCCGGAACCGGACGGAACACCAGCTGCTGGAACAGCTGCGCGGTGCCACCGTTGACCGCGCCGTGCACGAGGTTCGGATCGGCGGCCTGCAGGTCACGCGGCCGCTGCACCGAGCGGGCGAGCACGCGCGCACCGAACCCGGGCGCGAACTCCTCCAGCACCGCGTCGATGCGCTCCGCGAGCTCCTCTGCTGCCTCGTCGTGGGCCACCCCCCGCGGGAGATGCGTATATGCCCACGCGCTCTCCGTGCCGTCCGGGGACCGGGACGGGTCGGCCGTGGACATCTGCCCGACCAACAGGAACGGCGACGCGGGGACCGTGCCCGACTCGATGTCCCCCGACCACCGCACCAGCCCGCGCGCGTCCGCTCCCACGTGGACGGTGCCGGCGCCGGCGACATCGGGCGCCCGCCACGGGATCCGCCCGTCGAGCGCCCAGTTGACCTTCACCACCGGGGTGTCCCACACGAACCGCACGAGGTCGGCGTGCAACCGCGGTGGCAGCACCTCGGGTAGCAGCAGGTCGCGATACAGGGTGGGGGCGGCGACATCGGCGACGACTGCACGCCGCACCCGCACCGAGAGTCCGGTCGCGGTGTGCACCGCCACCGCACGCCCGCCGCTGACCTCGATCCGCTCGACGTGCTCGCCGGTGCGCAGGTCGGCACCGGCGGCGGTGGCCCGGCGGGCCAGAGCCACCGCCAGCTCCCCCGAGCCGCCCACCGGGGCCGGGAACCCGTACTGCTGGCCCAGCATCGCGAGCAGCCAGCCGAACACCCCGCTCACCGTGGCGTCCGACGGCGCGTCGGCGTGCACCGCGTTGCCCGCCAGCAGCAACCGGGCCGCCTCCGACGCGAACAGCTCCTCGCCCATCCGCCCCACCGGCAACGCCAGGAAGCGCGCCAGCCGCAACGCCTCCGCGCTGCCGATCCGGCGCAGCAGCTGTACCGGGCCGCGCACCGGCGGGAACGCGGTGAAGAGCGTCCGCAGCACCGCGTCGCCCACGGCGTCCCACTGGCTGCACAGCCGAAGCCACGCCTCACCGTCACGCGGGTCGTGCTGGGCCAGACCCGCCGCCGTTCGCTCCCGGTCGCGATGCAGGACCGCGGCGGGCGCACCGTCCGGACGCGGCGGATGGGCCAGCACGCTCGGAGCGTGCGACCACCGCAGCCCGTGCCGTTCCAGCTCCAGCGCTCGTAGCACTGGAGACGCGGCAGAGAGCGGGTAGAACGCGCTGAACAGGTCGGCGGTGAAGCCAGGGTGCAGCTGCGCCGAGCGGATCGCCCCGCCGACCACGTCGGCGGACTCCAGCACGCACACGTCCCAGCCGGCATCGGCGAGCACCGCCGCGGCCACCAGTCCGTGATGGCCACCGCCGATCACGACCGCGTCGGCGGTGAGGGTGGGCATGACGCCACTATCTGCTGCTTCCCACTCGGCGGCACCTCAGGGGCCCCCGTCGCGCGGCCGCCAGCGCATTGCCGCTCAGCCGATGGCTGCCGGCACGCCCCGGCCGAGGTACGCGAGGAACCGGGTCTGCTCGTCGGCTCCTGCGGGCGGGGTGAGCTCGGGGCCGATACCGCCAGGGACGCGCATCTCGAACTGCCGCGACCAGGCGAAGCAGCCGGGCACGAGGTCGGGATCCAGCCGGACGTCGAGCCCGGCGGGGTACTCGATGTCCCACGTGTGGGCCAGGAAGTCGGTGACCAACGCCGTCACGAACGCCTCAAGAGGGACCTCGCCGAACGCCCGCAACGAGACGACGCGGGCGAGCGCCGCCGGCGTCAGGACGGCGTCGGCGGCGGCGCGCGCCGCGCGCCAGGTGCCGAGCGGGTCGGCACCGATCAGCTGCCCGGGGTTCGGCGCTCCGGGCGCCCCGACCTGGGACTCGAAGGGCTGCCCGGTGGCCAGGTGTCGGACCAGCTCCTGACCCCACACGACGTGCCCGAGCACGTCACGGGCGCTCCACTCGCTGCACGCGGACGGATCGTCCCAGCGGTCGAGCGGCAGCGCGGACACGATCCGGTCGAACCCGTCCTGGGCGCGGGTGTAGCGGTTCTTGATGTCCATCGGTAGCTCCCTGCAGTCGTGGTGCGGACAGCTCAGAGGACGGATGAGGACAGCAGAACTCGACACCTGCCCGGTGTCGATTTCCCGGATCCGCGTTCGTCCTGGGGGTGCGGCTACCGTCCGGTGGACCGCGACGGCTCACAGGAGGGTTGTGTCCATGCGCTACATGCTGTTGATCTACGGATGCGAGCGACCGGACGCGGGCACCCCCGCCCACGCCGCCAAGATCGCGGCGGTCCGCGCGTTCACGCAGCAGTGCGAGGACGACGGCGTACTCCTGGCGTCCGATCCCCTGCACACCACGGAGACCGCAACGACCGTTCGCGTGCGCAGCGGCGACACTCTGATGACCGACGGCCCCTTCGCCGAGACGGCCGAGCAGCTGGGCGGCTACTTCATCCTCGACTGCGCAGACCTCGACGAGGCGCTCCAGTACGCCGCGCGCTGCCCCATGGCCGCAGAGGGCTCGGTCGAGGTGCGACCGGTCCTCGATCGGCAGCCTGCCGCCCTGCAGGTGTCCGAGTAGGTGTCCGAGTCCGGCGCCGTCCTGGACCGGGTGTTCCGCACGGAGCGGGCCCGCGTGCTCGCCGCGCTGATCCGGGGCCTCGGTGACTTCGAGCTCGCCGAGGACGCGCTGTCGGAGGCCCTCGCCGCGGCACTGGGCCGCTGGCCCACCGACGGGGTGCCGCGCGACCCAGCGGCCTGGCTGGTGACCGTCGCGCGGCGGGCCGCCGTGGACCGCATCCGGCGCGCCCGGGTGGGTGAGGCCAAGTACGAGCAGGTCGCGCGGGCGGCCGGGGACCGGAGTGCGGTGGACGAGCTGCCGGACCTGCTGTCGGAGGGCCTCGGCCGCCTCGGCGACGATCGGCTGAGCCTGCTGTTCACCTGCTGCCACCCCGCGTTGGGCCACGAGGCGCAGGTCGCACTGACCCTGCAAGCCGTCGCCGGCCTGACCGCGGCCCAGATCGCCAGGGCCTTCCTCGTCGGCGAGGCGACGATGGCCCAGCGGCTGGTGCGAGCCAAACGCAAGATCCGCGACGCCGGGATCCGCTTCGCCGTGCCGGACGACGCCGCGCTCCCCGATCGGCTGACGGGCGCGCTGGCCGTCATCTACCTGGTCTTCAACGAGGGCTACCTCGCCACCACGGGCGACGGGCTGCTCCGGCCGGAGCTCGCCGCCGAGGCGATCCGGCTGGGCAAGATGTTGGCCGCGCTCATGCCCGACGAAGCAGAGCCACTCGGGCTGGTCGCATTGATGCTGCTGCAGGACTCGCGGCGCGACACCCGCACCGGGCCGGGAGGCGGGCTCGTACTGCTCGAGGACCAGGACCGCACCCGGTGGGACCGGGCGCAGATAGACGAGGGTCTCGGCCTGGTCGAGACCGCCCTGCGCCGCGGCCGGCCCGGGCTCTACCAGCTCCAGTCGGCGATCGCCGCCGTACACGCATCGTCCCCGACCGCGGGCGACACCGACTGGCCCCAGATCGTCGCCCTTTACGGCGAGCTGCTCAGGCGGCACCCGTCGCCGGTGGTCGCGCTCAATCGGGCGGTGGCCGTTGCCATGGTCGAGGGCCCGCAGCGCGGGCTGGAGCTGCTGGCCGGGATCGAGGGTCTGGAGCAGTACCGGCTCTTCCACGCCGCGCGCGGTGACCTGCTGCGCAGGCAGGACCGGACGCCCGAGGCCGTGGCGGCCTACCGGCGGGCGCTCCGGCTGGCGACCAACCCGGCCGAGCGCCGGTTCCTCGACGGCCGGCTCAGCGCGCTCGGGGAATGATCACCGCTTGGTGGCGAGCTCGCGGACGACGCAGGCGAACCCCCGTACCAGCGACGTGTCGGCGCCCTCGACCCAGGCGAGGGCCACCCGTAGCGGCTCGACGTCGGTGAGCGGCACCCAGGCCAGGTCGGGGCGGGCGTAGTACCGGGCCATGCTCAGCGGGCAGAAGCAGATCGCGGTTCCCTCCGCCACCTGCTCGAGCATCTCCTCGACGTTGTCGTTGGTCGGCCCCCACCGCGGGCTCGATCCGTCGGGACGCGGGTTGACCGCCCACCAGTCCACCCACTCGCGCGGCGCCCGTTCGGTCCACATCAGCGGCTCCTCGCCCACGTCGAGCACGGAGATGCCCTCGCGCCCGGCGAGCGGGTGGCCGATGGGCAGACCGACGACCCGCCGCTCGGTGTGCACCACCTCGGAATGCATGCCGGTGAGGTCCGCCGGCAGCCAGACGAAGGCCACGTCGACCCGGCCGGCACGCAGCGCGGCGACCTCCTGCCCCCAGTCGAACCGTTTGGGCTCCACCCGCACGCCCGGGTTCCGCCGGGCGAACTCAGCACGCGCCCTGGTGGTGAGCTCGCCCGCGCCGCTGGCCTCGAATCCGACCCGCAACACCCCGGCCGCCGCGCGCCGGTGCCGCTCGGCTGAGGCCAGCACGCGATCGGCCTGCCGCAGGGTGCGCCGCGCCTCGGCCACGA
>DASRSC010000362.1:0-12756 GCA_035695525.1 Pseudonocardia sp.
GCACCGCCGCCGTTTCTGCGGCGATGGTGAGGCTGAACCCGAGCAGCGCGTTCTGCGCCCGGTTGTCGGCCAGCACGAGCTCGGCGACCTCGTCGGTCATCGCGGCCAGCAGCTTGTTCCGCGCCTCCCGCTCCAACTCGCCGGCCACGACCAACCGATCCAGCAAGATCTTGATGTTGACCTCGTGGTCGGAGCAGTCGACCCCCGCCGAGTTGTCTATGGCATCGGTATTGATCTTGCCGCCGGCCCTCGCGAACTCGATCCGCCCAAGCTGGGTCAACCCGAGATTGCCACCCTCCCCCACGACCTTGACCCGCAGCTCCCGCCCGTCCACGCGAACCGCGTCATTCGCCTTGTCGCCGGCATCGGCGTGCGACTCGCCCCTCGCCTTCACATAGGTGCCGATACCGCCGTTCCACAGCAGATCAGCCGGTGCCCGCAACACCGCCCGGATCAACTCCGGGGGACTGAGGCTGTCGACCCCCTCGGCGATCCCCAACGAAGCCCGCATCTGCGGACCGACCGGCACCGATTTCGCTGTGCGCAGCCACACCCCACCACCTGGGCTGATCGCATCCCGGTCATAGTCGTCCCACGACGAACGCGGTAATCCGAACAACCGTTTACGCTCCGCATGACTCCGATCCGAATCCGGGTCCGGATCGACGAACACATGCCGGTGATCGAACGCGGCCAGTAGCCGGATGTGCGGCGACAGCAGCATCCCGTTGCCGAACACATCACCGGACATGTCCCCGACACCCACCACGCTGAACGACTCCCGCTGGGTGTCCACCCCCAGCTCCCGGAAATGCCGTTTCACGCTCTCCCACGCACCGCGGGCAGTGATACCCATCGCCTTGTGGTCGTACCCGACGGAACCACCGGAGGCGAACGCGTCACCGAGCCAGAAACCGTAGGAAGCCGCCACCTCGTTCGCCAGGTCCGAGAAACGCGCCGTCCCCTTGTCCGCGGCCACCACCAGATAGCTGTCGTCACCGTCGTGACGCACCACTCCCGGCGGCGGCACCGTTTTCTCCCGCTCGCCGACGATTGCACGATCGTCGGTCACATCCAGCAACCCACAGATAAACGTCCGATAGCACGCGGCCACCTCCGCGGGGTCCGCGTCCGACCGGCGCACCACGAAGCCGCCCTTCGCCCCCACCGGGACGATCACCGCGTTCTTCACCGCCTGCGCTTTTGCCAGGCCCAGAATCTCCGTGCGGTAGTCCTGCAGCCGGTCCGACCACCGCAACCCACCCCGAGCCACCGCGCCGAACCGCAGATGCACACCTTCCACCCGCGGCGAGTACACGAAGATCTCGAACCTCGGCCGCGGTGCCGGCATGTCCAGAACCGCGCCCGAGTCGAACTTGAACGAGAAGAACGGTCGCCTGCGGTAGTAGTTGGTGCGAAGCGTCGCCTCGATGACGTTCAGGTAGGCCCGCAGGATCCGGTCCGCGTCCAACCCCGGGACCTCGTCGATCAGCGCGGTGGCCCCGGCGAGCGCCTCGACGTGGGCTCGGTGCCGGTCGGCGGCGTCGGGCACCGGATCGAACCGGGCATGGAACAGACGTACCAGCGCAGCTGTCACCGATGGGTGGGCGATGAGGGTGTCCACGGTGTACTGCAGCCCGAACGGGCTACCCAGCTGCGCGGTGTACCGGGCGTACGCACGCAACAGCGCCGCGTCCTGCCACGGCAGTCCTGCGCGCAGCACCAGGGCATTGAACCCGTCGACCTCGGCGTCACCGCGCCATGCCGCGAGGAAGGCCGCGCAGAAGAGGCGCTGTGTCTCCGCAGCGGTGCGGCCGGCCATGGCATCGCGGGTCGCAGCGTCGAGCCGCAGCCCGAAGTCGTAGATCCAGCAGCGGCTCCCGTCGGGCCGGTTGATCTCATGGGGCCGCTCGTCGAGCACCTCCACCCCGAGGCTCTGCAGCACGGGAAGCACCGTGGACAGCGTGACACCCGGGCCCAGCAGGAACAGGCGGAACCGCAGCTCGGCCCCGTGGGTGCCGGGCTCGATCGACAGCTGCAGCTCCGGTTCCTCACCCAGGTCTCGAACGACCCGCAGGTCGGCGAGCGCCCCGACCGGGTCGACGGCGTCCTTGTAGCCCTCCGGCACCCCCGCCACATAGTCCGCGATCTCGTCGTCGTCCGCCCCGGCGACGTCGAGCACCCACTCGTCCCACGTCATGATCGCGGCGGCAAGCTGACCCTGTAGACGGAGCTGGTCGGGCGGTGCGGCCGCCGGATCGCTGTGCACGGTGAAATGAACCAGCGCGAGGCTCGACCCTCCGACGCTGGCGGTGTGCTCGATCCGCCACCCGTGCAGCTCGTTCACCAGCACGTTCTGCATGGCCAGCCGGGCGCGCGTGGAGTATCGGTCGCGCGGCAGGTAGACCAGGCAGGAGAAGAAGCGCCGATAGGGCTCACGCGCCAGGAACAGCCGCAGCCGGCGCGGCTGCGTGAGTGCCAGCACTCCGACCGCCGTGTCACGCAGGCTCTGCTCACCGGCCCAGAACAACTCCTCGCGCGGGTACTCGGAGATCACCTCGAGCATGCGCTGCCCCGCGTAGGACTCCAGCGGGGATCCGGCCGAATTGATCGCGGCCCGGACCCGCCGTTCGATCCCCGGGATGTCCAGCACGTTCTCGTGCAGCGCGGCCGCCGTCAGCGCACCGAGGAAGCGGTGCTCCGCCACCACCCGCCCCGCGCCGTCGACGAGCCTGATCGCGAGCAACGACGGGTACACCGGGCGGAACACGCGGCTGGGCGCGCTCGCTCTGGTGAGCACCAGCACCCGGTGGGCGACGGAGCCGTCCGCGTCCGACGCTTCGTGGAACACCCGGGCGGCAACATCGTCGCGGCGCAGAACACCGAGGCCCGCGGCCGGTGCCGCCCGTAGCTCGAAGTGTTCGCCGTCGACGCAGTCGCTGTCGTAGCGGAGATAGCCGAGGACCGAGAACCGCCCGTCGACCAGCCAGTGCAGCAGACGACGTGCATCCTCCACCTCTGCCAGGGGCGATCCCGGCGAGAGGTCGGCCAGATCAGCAGCCACTCCCTGCACCGCATCGAGGATCTGGGCCCCGTCCAGCGCCACATCACGCACGTCACGCAGCACCAACCGCAGCTCCGCCGCCAGCTCGTCCGCCTCGTCGGCGGGGAACGGGTCCAGCTCGACGCGTATCCACGCCTCGGCCAGCGCGCCGGATGCCCGCTGATCCGCAGGCGGCGAGCCGAGCACCTCGGTGAGATCGCCGAGCACATCGCGCCGCACGACCACGGTCGGATGGATCACCCGGCGGACCTTGGCGTCCAGCCTGTCGAGGCCCGCGAGCAGGGACTCCACCACGAACGGCATCTCGTCGGTGACGACCCCCACGACCGGCCCGGTGTCCTGCGGACCAGGTCCGCTGACCTCGATCAGCGACTCGCCCTGCGCGCGACGCACGGCGAGTCGCCGGTGCGCACGCACAACCGCGAGGAGCACGGCGTCGGCTTCGGGCAGCTCGTCCGAACCCGGACCCTCGGCCATGAGGTGACGGGAGTAGAGCCGGCACAGATCGGCCAGGCCGGCGTCACTCGCGTCGCTCGCCGCGGTGGTCTCGTCGCGGGTCTGCCCCATCGCCTTCCCCCGAACTCAGTCCGACGGCGGAGCCTGGCACCTTAGTACTGCAACGGCGGTTCCGGCTGGTCTGTGCCGGCGGGGAGATCAACCGGGGCGCACACCGAAAGCCGGTGGGCGCCGTGAGTGAGCAAAACGAAACCCGGACGCTGGCCGAACGGCAGTGATGCGCCGGCTGTTTCTTCTCCCTTCATTGACGGGTTACGGGGATGTTTCCTAAGGTCCACCGCGGGTGACCGGGGTCACCGGTACTGGGGGTGGGTCCGGTGGGGGGCATCGCCGAGCACGAGCGGCAGCAGGAGGTCCTGCGCCTCCTCGACACCGCCGGCCGCGTGAGCGTCGCCGATCTCGTCCGCCGGTTCGGGGTCACCGCGGTGACGATCCGCAAGGACCTCGAAGTGCTGGAGCGCCGTCACCTGCTCGCCCGTGTCCGCGGCGGCGCCGTCTCGGCGGAGGGCGCCGACGAGGGGGCGTTCGAGATGCGGCTGAGGCACGGCACGCACGCGAAGACGGCGATCGCCCGCGCCGCGGCCGCGCTGGTGCCCGACGGGGCAGCGATCGCCCTGGACTGCAGCACCACCTGCTACTACCTCGCCCACGAGCTCCGGGGGCGGCGCAGCCTCATCGTCGTCACGAACGGCCTGCGGGCGGCCGAATCGCTCAGCGACTCCGGCGTCACCGTCGTGCTCCCCGGCGGCACGCTGCGCCGCTCGTCCTGGTCACTGGTCGGCGACTTCGGCGACCTCGTGGCGAGCCGCGGCCGGCTCGCCATGGGCTTCTTCGGCGTCCGCTCGCTGTCCCGGGAGCACGGCCTGATGGAGCTCTCGGTCGAGGAGACGACTGTGAAGCGCAGGCTCGCCGCGGCCTGCACGGAGATCTACGGGCTCTTCGACTCCTCCAAGATCGGTCGCTTCGCGCTGCACAGCTTCGCGCCGGCACACCGCATCACGGCGCTCTACACCGACGACGGCGCCGCTCCCGACGCGCTGCAGGGCTTCGCGGACCTGGAGATCCAGGTGCACCGGGTGCCGGTCGAGACCGCCGCGGGTGGGGCGGCATGAGGCACCGCACAGTGATCGCGGTCGACCTCGGCGCCGAGAGCGGCAGGGTCGTCGCCTGCAGCTTCGACGGCGAGCGCGTCGACCTGGAGGTGGTGCACCGCTTTCCCAACGGCGCGAGCGACGTCGACGGCCACCTCCGCTGGGACGTCGAGCGGCTCTGGAGCGAGATCACCGACGGGCTGGGGCGCGCCGGGCGTGGCACGGACCGGATCGACAGCGTCGGCGTCGCCACCTGGGGCATCGACTACGGCCTGCTGGATGCCGACGGTTTGCTGATCGATCAGCCGGTGTCGCACCGGGACGCGCGCACCGACGGACGGCTCGCGGAGGCCGCCGCGCGTGTCGGCCGCGACCGTCTCTATGACGCCACCGGCACCCAGCTCATGGAGTGCAACACGGTCTTCCAGCTGCTCGCCGACGTGGCCGCGGGCCGGCTCGACGGCGCGGCGACCCTCCTGATGGTCCCGGACCTGTTCCACCAGCGGCTGAGCGGAACCACTGTCGCCGAGTTCACCGCCGTCACCACCACCGGCGCCTACGACGTGGCTGCGCGGCGGTGGGCCACCGAGCTGCTCGACGACCTGGGCATCCCCACACACATGCTCCCCGACGTCGCCGACGCGGGCACCGACCTCGGGCCCGTGCTCCCGGCCGCCGTCGGCCACCCCGCCTACTCCAGGGCCCGGGTGGTGCTGCCCGGCAGCCATGACACCGCCTCCGCAGTGGCCGCCGTGCCGTTCACGCACCCCGACGCCGCGTACGTCTCCTCCGGCACCTGGTCGCTGGTCGGCGCCGAGACGCCGGAGCCCGTCGTGACCCCGGCGGCCCGCGCCGCGAACCTGACCAACGAGGGCGGCGTGTACGGCACGAACCGCCTGCTGCGCAACGTCGCCGGTCTGTGGGTGCTCCAGGAGTGCAGGCGGCAGTGGGCGCGTGAGGGTCTCCCGCTGACGTACGCGGAGATCGTCGCCCGCGCGGAGCAGGCGACGCCGCGGAAGAGCCACGTCGACGTCGACCATCCCGGCTTCCTGGCTCCCGGCGACATGCCCGCGCGCATCCGCGCCGAGTGTCGCCGCACGGGGCAGCCGGAGCCGCAGGACGTCGGTGAGGTCGCCCGGTGCGTGCTGGAGAGCCTTGCGCTGCGATACCGCGCCGCGATCGACGCCGTCGGGAGCGTGACCGGCCGGCCTGCCGCACTCGTGCATGTGGTCGGCGGCGGCTCGCGCAACGGGCTGCTCAACCAGCTCACCGCCGATGTGACGGGCCTGCCCGTGCAGGCAGGCCCCGTGGAGACGACGGCCCTGGGTAACGCGCTCGTACAGCTCGTCGCGCTCGGCGAGCTGTCCGGCCTGACCGACGCGCGCGAGCTCGTCCGGGCGGGCGAGCCGACCCTGCGCTACGAACCGCAGCTCGATCAGGGCTGGGACGAGATCTATGAGTCGAGCCTCGGCCATGCGGCCGACGACCCCGAGATGCCGGCACGTCCGCTGGAGTCAGACAAGGAAGGGAGCGATCATGCGCGTTAGGCGCTCGATCACGGCGGCGGTGGCCGTGGCACTGGCGGGGGTGGTGGCCCTCTCCGGCTGCAGCCAGAAGAATCCGGACGCCGCGGCCGGGGGCGGCGGCGGCGCGAAGCGGGTCAGCGTCGCGTTCGTACCCAAGCTGCAGGGCATCCCCTACTTCGAGGCGATGAACACCGGAGGGCAGCGGGCCGCGCAGGAGCTCGGCATCGACTGGATCTACCGCGGCTCGACCACCGCCGACCCCGGCGCGCAGACCGAGATCGTGAACTCGCTGATCCAGCAGCGGGTCGACGTCCTGGTGGTCGCCCCGAACGACCCGGACTCGATGGCCCCGGTGCTGCAGGAGGCCCGCGACGCCGGCATCCACGTGATGACCAGCGACACCGACGCCCCTGGCTCCGTCCGCGAGGCGTTCGTCAACCAGGCCACCGCGGACGGCGTCGGTACCGCGCTCACCGACGCACTCCTGGGCGCGATGGGCGGCTCCGGCAAGTACGCGATCGTGTCGTGCGGCCAGACCGCGGCGAACCTGAACTCCTGGATCGAGGTCCAGCGGAAGGTGACGGCGGAGAAGTACCCGAACGCCGAGATCGTCGACGTCGTCTACGCGGGCGAGGACGAGGCGCAGTCCGTCGCCATGGCGAAGGACCTCATGAACGCCCACCCCGACCTCACCGGCCTGGTCGGCGAGTGCACGGCGTCGGCACCGGGCGTCGCGAAGGCCGTCACCGAGGCCGGCAAGGTCGGTCAGGTCTTCACGGTCGGGCTCGGCACCCCGCAGTCGATGAAGCAGTACCTGGACAACGGCTCGTCCTCGGCGGCGATCCTGTGGGACGTCGAACAGCTGGGCTACCTCACCGCGTGGGCGGGCAAGCAGCTCGCCGCTGGCACGCCGCTCCAGCCGACCAACAACGTCAGCTCCGCCCTGCCGGCCGTGCAGTGGACCGACTCGGACAAGCAGTTGCTGCTCGGCAACCCGCTACGGATCACGAAGGACAACGTCGACCAGTACAAGTACTGACCGATGGCGGAGACCATCACCGAGCAGGACCACCGAGCCCTGTTGCGGCTGCACGGCGTGCAGAAGCGCTACGGCGGTGTGCGCGCCCTGCGCGGCGTCGACTTCGAGGTTCACGCGGGCGAGGTGCACGCACTGGTCGGTGAGAACGGCGCGGGCAAGTCCACGCTGATCAAGATCGTGTCCGGGGCCGAGGTCGCCGACGAGGGCAGCGTCGAGGTGGACGGCGTGCCACTCGGGGGCGGCAGCACCCAGGCCGCGATGGAGGCGGGGATCGCCACCGTCTACCAGGAGCCGCACCTGTTCGGCGAGCTCACGGTGGCCGAGAACGTGTTCCTCGGGCGCGAGCTGCTGGCGGGCGGGCGGGTCGACTGGGCCACCCAGCGGGGCAGGGTGGGCGAGCTGCTGGAGCAGATCGGGCTCGACCGGGCGATCGGGGACGTCCGCGTCGCCGACCTCCCGGTGGCCGAGCAGCAGCTCGTCTCGATCGCGAAGGCGTTCGCGCACTCGGCCAAGGTCCTGATCCTCGACGAGCCGTCGGCGATCCTCACCGACCGCGAGATCGAGGTGCTCTTCGGCGTGGTCCGCAGCCTGCGGGCCGCGGGCATGGGGATCATCTACATCAGCCACCGGCTGGACGAGCTCGCGCAGATCAGCGACCGGGTCACCGTGATGCGGGACGGCGAGGTGGTGGCAACCCGGCCGACGCGGTCGCTGTCGGTCCGGCAGGTGGCCGAGCTGATGGTCGGCCATGAGCTCCGCGCAGACACCGCCGACCGGGCCGTCCCCACGGGCGATCCGGTGCTGGACGTGGCGGCCCTGGGCCGGAGCGGGGCGTTCGAGGCGCTCGACCTGCAGGTGCGACCGGCCGAGGTGGTCGCGCTGTACGGGCTGGTCGGCTCGGGCACCGACGCGATCGCCAGGGCGCTCTACGGCATCGAGCCCGCCGACTCGGGCGCTGTGCGGGTGGACGGCCGGGCGGTCCGGCTGCACACCGCGCGCGACGCCGCGGCGGCCGGGATCGCCATGCTGCCCGGCAACCGGAAACAGCAGGGCGTGTTCGCCGACAAGTCCATCGCCTTCAACATCTCCAGCGCCCACCTGCGCTACCTGGCGAAGTTCGGGTTCTGGTTCGACCGCGCCCGCGAACGGTCGCTCGCGCAGGGCTTCCTCACTCGCATCGCGATCAAGGCGCCGGGCCCCGACACCGCCGTCGGTGCCCTCTCCGGTGGCAACCAGCAGAAGGTCGTGCTGGCCCGCCAGCTCGTACGGGCCCCCCGGGTGCTCGTGCTGGAGGAGCCCACGCAGGGCGTCGACGTCGGGGCGAAGGAGGAGATCCACCGGCTGGTGCTCGAGCTCGCCGACGGCGGGAGCGCCGTTCTGGTCATCTCCACGGATCTGCCCGAGGTGCTGCAGTTGGCCGACCGGGTGCTCGTCGTCCGGCGGGGTGCCATGGTGCGGGAGTTCGGGCGCGGAGCGAGCCAGGCGGAGGTGCTCGCCGCAGCCGCGGGCGACAACGGCGACGACCCCACGTCGGTGGCCGCCGACGCGGAAGGAGCCCGCACGTGACCGCCACCACCGGACAGGTCGATCAGGTGCCCCCGGTGACCCGCCGCAGGCCCCGGGTGCGGGCGATCGAGGGGCAGGAGGTCGCGCTCATCGGCGTGACCGGGCTGCTCTGGCTCGTCCTCTCGCTGGCCACCGACACGTTCCTCACCTCGGGCAACCTGCAGAACATCCTCTTCACGGTGGCACCGATCGCGCTGATCGGCATCGGTATGACCGCAGTGATCGTCACGGCGGGCATCGACGTCTCGGTGGGCAGCCAGGCCGCCGTCGTGATGGTCGTCGTCGCCCTGCTCGTGCGCGACGCGGGGTTCGCGTTCCTGCCCGCGCTGGCCGTGGCCGTCGTGAGCGGGCTGGTGCTGGGCGCCCTCAACGGGCTGATCGTCGCCTACGGCGGCATCCACCCGATCATCGTCACGTTCGGCACGCTGAACATCTACCGGTTCGTCGCTCTGCAGATCTTCGGCAGCGAGCAGGTCGCCGGTGTGCCCGGCGCATTCGCACCGATCGGCGGTGGCGCCGAGGGTCGCGTGTTCGGAGTGCCCGTCGCGTGGTGGCTCACCCTGGTCCTGGCCGCCGGCATGTGGTGCTACATGCGGTTCTGGGCCACCGGCCGCCACCTCTACGCCGTCGGTGGCGACGCGTTCGCCGCCCGGCTGGCCGGTGTGCGGGTGCGGCGACGGCAGATCAGCGCCTACGTCCTCACCGGCGCCTGTGTGGGGCTCGCGGCGTGCGTGCTGATCGGCAGCGGGGGGCTCGTCCAGCAGAACGTCGGCGCCGGCCTCGAGCTTCGGGTGATCGCCGCGGTCGTGATCGGTGGGACGAGCATCATCGGCGGCCGCGGGACCGTACTGGGCACCCTGCTCGGCGCGCTGCTCGTCGGCACCGTCACCAGCGCCGTCACGCTGCTGAGCTGGCCCACCGAGCTCACCCAGCTGTTCATCGGCGGGTTCATCCTCGTGGCGGTCGGCGTCGACCTGCTGCGCGAGCGGCGGAGGAGCGCGCGATGACCGACACCCGGGTCCCCTCGGCACCCGGGGCGGCACCTCCCGGTGGTGAGGGCCTCGCGCAGCGCGTGCTGCGCCTGGCCCTGACCGAGCGGGTCGTGCTGCTCGCGGTGCTGCTCGTCGTCGTGGTCGTGTGGTTCCGCGTGCTGGGCGACGGCGGGTACCTCGTCGCGCCCTACGACGTGCGCTATCTCGGTAACGCGCTCGAGTCGATGGTCCCGTTCGCGCTGCTCGCGATCGCCGAGCTGTTCGTGATCGTCTCCGGACGCGGGGGGATCGACCTGTCGGTCGGCGCGATCGTGTCGCTCGCCGGCATGGTGTTCGGGCTGATGGTCGGCGAGTGGGGGTGGCCGCTGCTCCCGTCGATCGTCGCGTGTGTCGCGGTGGGCGGCCTCCTCGGCGCTGTCAACGGGGCGCTCGTGGCGTACCTGCGGTTCCCCGCGCTCATCGCCACGCTCGCCACGTACTACGCGTACAGCTCGCTGGCGCTGGTGAGCAACGCGAATGCCCCGATCTCCACGCCGCCGATCGTGGCGCTGCACTCCCTCACGCGGAATGTGCACCTGCCGCTGCTGCCCCCGGTGCCGCTGCACGTTTTCACGATCCTGGTCCCGTGCGCCGTCCTGGCCTGGGTGGTCCTGTCGCGGTCCACCTACGGCCGCTCGCTGTACGCGGTCGGCACCAACGACATCGCCGCCGGCTACGCGACCCAGCCGGTGACGCGCACACGGTTCACCGCCTACGTCGTCTCCGGCCTGCTCTCGGGCGTCGTGGCGCTGGTGACCGTGGCGCAGTTCGCCTCGGCGCGACCGGACGCCGGCGTCGTCGGCAACGGGATGGCCCTGCCCGCCATCACGATCGCGGTGCTCGGCGGCGTCGCGATCCAGGGCGGGATCGGGCGGGTGGGCGGCGTGGTCGTCGCGGCATTGCTCGTCACGTGGCTCAACGCGGGCATGCTGCTCGCGTTCGAGGGGTCGGAGGGCAGCCAGTACCAACTGCTCGCGCTGGGGCTCGTCCTCGTGCTGTCGGCCCTGCTCAACACGCTGGCCCTGCGCCGCTACGGACGGCTCGCATGACGTTCACCGCCCGCCCGACGGAGGTGCCCGATGAGCTGGTCGCGCTCACCCGCCGGCTCGGCGACCCCGCCGCCGACCTGGTGGTGCTCGCCGAGGGCAACACGTCGGTCCGGCTCGACGACGACCGGTTCGCGGTCAAGGCCAGTGGCTCGCGGATGGACGCGGCGGACACGGCCGACTTCGTCGTGGGCGAGCTGGCCGAGCTGATCGCGGTGCTGGAGAACGGGGCCGTCGACCAGGACGGGCTGACGCGCCTGCTGTCGGCCGGGCCGACGCGCGCGTCCATCGAGACGCTCGTGCACGTGGCCGCCCTCGCCGCCGGGGCAGAGTGGGTGGCACACACGCACCCCACCGCGGTCGTCGGGCTGCTGGCCGTCACCGATGCGGAGGCGCTGTGGTCGGCACCGCTGTTCCCGGACGAGGCCGTGGTGCTCGGCGAGCCGGCCTGGGTGCCATACGCGACGCCGGGAATCATGCTCGGACGGAGCGTGCACGCCGCGATCCACGAGCGGCTCGACCGCGACGGCGTCCCGCCCCGGCTCGTGCTGCTGGGCAACCACGGCATCGTCGCGCTGGGCGCCACCGCCGCCGAGGTCGAGACCGTCACGACGATGGCGGTCAAGGCGGCCAGGGTGCGCGCCGTGGCGCTGTCGGCCGGCACCCCGGCCCCGCTCGAGGTGAGGCACGCGCGCGAGCTCGCCGGCCGGCCCGACGAGGCGGCTCGGCGCGCACTGCTCGGACGCTCCCCGACGAGATCCCAGGAGGTCCCATGAACCCGCTCGGCATCCACGCGCTCGTGTGGGCAGGCGGCTGGTCCCGTGCCGAGTGCGAGCGAGCCGTGCGCAGCACCCGGGAGGCCGGGTACGACCTGATCGAGATCCCGGCCCTCGACCCTGCCGCGATCGACGCCGCGCACACGAAGGCCGTGCTCGCCGAGCACGGCATCCGGGGTGTCTGCTCGCTCGGGCTCGACCTCGACGCGGACATCTCCTCCCCCTACCCCGACGTCGTGATGCGCGGGGAGGCGAAGCTCGCCGACGCGCTGGCCGTCGTGACGGGTATCGGCGGTGACTACCTGGGCGGCGCGGTCTACTCCGCGCTGGCCAAGTACGACCGGCCACTCGACCCGCGCGGGAGGGAGAACATGGTGGCGGGACTGCGCCGGCTCGCCCGCAGCGCCGCCGACCACGGCGTGACGGTGGGGCTCGAACCCGTCAACCGCTACGAGTCCAACGCGATCAACACGGTCGCCGACGCGCTGGCCGTGATCGAGGAGGTGGGCGAACCGAACGTCGTCGTCCACCTGGACGTCTACCACGCCAACATCGAGGAGCGGGACTTCGTCTCGCCGGTGGTCGCGGCCGGCGACCGGCTCGGATACGTGCACGTGGGCGAGTCGCACCGCGGCTATCTGGGAACCGGCACCATCGATTTCCCCGCCGTCTTCGGCGCCCTCGCCGCAGCCGGCTACACCGGGCCCGTCACGTTCGAGTCGTTCTCGCGCGCGGTCGTCTCCCCCGACCTCTCCGACCGCCTCGCCGTCTGGCGCGACCTGTGGTCGGACGGCATGGACCTGGCCGTCCACGCGCGTGGCTTCGTCGCCGACGGACTGGCCACGGCGAAGGCGCGCGCGTAAGGGATCAAACCGCGCGGAACGTGGCCGTCATGGCCCTGTCTTCGTGTTCCGGCTTGTGGCAGTGGAAGACGGACCGCGCACATCTGTTGGTCACCGCGCACACCTCATGACGTGTGTGCGGGTGACTACTGGTGTGCGCTTGGGCCTGGCCTCAAAAGCGCACATCGGACACAAGCGTGTTCATGAATGCAAGCGGTGCCCAATCCGCGTGCGCATGCGCCTATAGAGACTTTTCGCT
>DASRSC010000363.1:0-14874 GCA_035695525.1 Pseudonocardia sp.
GTTCCTGGTCTCCGGCGAGAACATCATCCGGAACCTGGAGCTGGGCCGCGCGCGGGCCGATGAGCTCGGCGGGGCGATGCCGGTGGGGTACCTGCCCGACGAGTTCGGCCACTGCGCGCAGATGCCGCAGATCCTCGCCGCCGCGGGGTTCGCCCACGCCTGCCTGTGGCGCGGCGTCCCCGCGTCGGTGGACGGTCACGCGTTCCGGTGGGTCGCGCCCGACGGCAGTGCGGTGCGAGTGGAGTACCTGGTGGGCGGGTACGGCAACGCGGCGTCGCTCTTCGCCGACCCGGCCCGGTTCGCGCAGCGGGCCGCGGCACTGGAGTCACAGTTGCGTCCGCTGTTCGGCGCCGAACCGGTGCTCGGTATGTACGGCACCGACCATTCGGCCCCGGTCCGCTCGCTGGTCGGCCTCGTTGCGGGGCTGGCGGAGGGCGGCGGGCCGGTACAGATGCAGATCACCACGCTCGGCGACTACATCGCCGGCCGGGACGCCGGCGCAAACGGCATCGCGGTCGTCCGGGGTGAGCTGCGCAGCCACGCGGCGGCCAACATCCTGCCCGGCGTGCTCTCGGTGCGCCCGCACCTCAAGCAGGCCATGGCCCGTGCGGAGCGGATGGTGGAGCGCTACGCAGAACCGCTCGCCGCCCTGTGGTCGCCCACGTGGCCGCAGCGGTTCCTCGACATGGCGTGGTGGCGGCTCGTCGATACGTCCGGGCACGACTCGGTTACCGGCTGCGGCGTGGACGAGACCGCCGTGCAGGTGTTCGCCCGGATCTCCGAGGCCGAGCAGCTCGGCCAGGCCGTGCGCGACCGGGTGGTGGGCGCGATCGGGCGGCGCGTTCCCCGGGACGCGGTCGTCGTGGTCAACCCATCGGCGACCGACCGCACCGACCTCGTGACGCTGGACCTGGAGGTGCCCGCCGAGTGGCAGGCCGTGGCGCTGGAGCAGGCCGACGGCACTCTGCTACCGGCGCAGGTCGAGAGCAGCACTCCCGCCCTGCTGCACGAGGAGCGGATGGACGCCGCGGCGCTACCGACGTTCTTCCCGCGCATCCACGGCCGCGAGCTGTTCGGCCTCGAGATCGTCACCTGGGCCGTGCACGCCGACGAGCGCGTGCTGCAGTTCGACCTCGCCCGCCACGGCGGTGAAGAGCCCTTCGACCCGGACGCGCTGCGCGCCGCGGTCGCGGCCACCGCAGTGGAGGGAACCTGGACGATCCGGCTGCGCGCGCAGGAGCGCCGGGTGATCACCGGGCTGGTGAGCGCGCCGGCGCTGGGCTGGAGCTCGGCACGCGTGGTCCCGGCACCCGCGCCTGCCCACCCATCCGTCGAGCAAGCGGACCACGCACAGGACCGCAGCCTCGACAACGGGCTGGTGCGGGTCACCGTCCACGACGACGGGACCCTGCGGATCGTCGCGGCCGACGGCACGGTGCTCGACGGGGTGGGCCGGATGGTGGACGGTGGCGACCGCGGTGACACCTACAACTACGCGCCGCCCGCCACGGACGCCGTGCTCGACGCGCCACTCACCGTCGAGGTCACGGCGCCGGACGGGGGCCCGCTGCGCTCCGCGATCACCGTCGACCGCTCCTACTCCTGGCCCGCCGGGATGGACTGGGAGCGCGACCGGCGCAGCGACGCGTGCGAGTCGGCGAGCGTGTCGATGCGGGTGGAGCTGCGGGCCGGGGAGCCGTTCGTGCGGCTGGAGCTCGCGATCGACAACCGCAGCGCGGACCACCGCGTGCGCCTGCACGTCCCGGTGGCGCGGCCGGCGTCGGCCTCCCATGCCGAAGGGCAGCTCGCGGTGGTGGAGCGGGGCCTTACCGCGGAGGGCGGCGACCGTCTCGGCGCGCACTCGGCCGGCACCGCGCCCAGCGGAGAGCATCCGCTGCCGACGTTCCCGGCCCACGGCTTCGTCGACGCGGGCGGGGCCGGGCTGCTGCTCACGCAGGCCTGCGAGTACGAGCTGGCCGACGGTGCGCTCGCCCTGACCGTCCTGCGCTGCACGGGCCAGATCAGCCGGAACGTGCACCCCTACCGCGAGGAGCCCGCCGGGCCGCAGATCCCCACCCCCCAGGCGCAGATGATCGGCACGACCACCGTGTCGCTCGCGGTGCTCCCGCATGGCGGGGACTGGGTGGACGCCGGCCTCGTGGGGGCGGGCGAGCGCTACCGGCACCCGCTGCACGCCACCCCGGGCCATGACCTACCGGGCGGCCCGTTGGAGAGCCACGCGGGCCTCGCGGCGGAGGGCGCCGTGCTGACCAGCGTGCGGCGCCGGGACGGCATGCTCGAGGCGCGCCTGGTGGCGCAGTCCCCGGATCCGGTCACGGCCGTACTCCGCGGGCATTTCGACGCTGCTCGGACCGTCGACCTGCGCGGTCTGCCCGGCCGGGACCTCCCGGTGGTCGACGGGCGGCTGGAGCTGCCGCTGCGGCCCTGGGAGATCGCCACCGTCCGGCTCGGAGAACGGTGAGGAGCGCGCTGATGCCCGACCGCCCGCAGGTCATCGTCGACCGCGCAAGCCCCGTACCCCTCTACTTCCAGGTCGCCCACCAGCTCGAGCAGGCGATCGAGTCCGGCGAGCTGCCCCCTGGGGCGCGCCTCGACAACGAGATCGCGCTCGCCGAGGAGCTCGGGCTGTCCCGGCCCACGATGCGCCAGGCGATCCAGTACCTGGTGGACAAGGGCCTGCTGGTACGCCGACGCGGCGTCGGCACGCATGTCGCCCGGGCCAGAGTGCGCCGCCCGGTCGGGCTCACCAGCCTGTTCGACGACCTTTCCGGCTCGGGCCAGCAGCCCACGACAACGGTGCTCGCGCACAGCGTGCAGCCGGCGGCAGGCGTGGTCGCGGCAGCCCTGGAGGTTCCGGAGGGCACCATGGTGATGTCGCTGGAGCGGCTGCGCCGCACCCGGGGCGAGCCCCTCGCGATCATGCACAACCACCTGCGCGCCGACCTCGTGCAGCTCGACCCTGCGGTGCTCGAGAAGCGCGGCCTGTACGAGGTGCTGCGCGACGCCGGGATCACCCTCGCCGCCGCACAGCAGAGCATCGGTGCCCGCAAGGCGACCGGAGCGGAGGCCCGGCTGCTCGACGAGGCCCGCGGCGCACCGATGCTCACGATGCGCCGCACGACGTTCGACGACCGGGGCCTCGTGGTGGAGTACGGCGATCATCTGTACCGGGCCTCGCGCTACTCGTTCGAAGTCGCGCTTACCGGACGCTGAGATCGTTCACCCCATCGTGGACGTTGGCCCAAGGTCATGACATAGTCCTGTCGTCCTGTCGTGACGTACTGCCAATGGGGTGCGGGATGTAGATCAGCAAAGGGGCTCGGGCGGCATTCGCGCTCGCGGCGATCACCGGGCTTACGCTCACGGGTTGCGGTGGCGGCGGACCGGCGGGCGCCGGAGATCCCCAGCGCAATGTGGACGCGAAAACCGTCAAGCTCGTGATCTCTGCGAACGCGGCGCAGGGCGGCAAGAACGCCACCGAGGCGGACTGGATCGTCGACTACGTGATCCCCGAGTTCACAAAGCAGATGGCGGCCGAGGGCGTGCAGGCCACCGTCACGTTCGAGCCGTCTGGCGTCGACGACGAGCAGTTCAAGACGAAGCTGTCGCTGGACATGCGCACCGGCGGCGGGGCCGACATCGTCAACCTCGACGGCATCTGGGTCGGCGAGTTCGCCCAGGCCGGCTACATCAAGCCGCTCGACGAGGTGGTGGGTGAACCCGCCACGACATGGGACGGCTGGGCGCAGATCCCCGACTCCGTCGAGCAGCTGGCGTCGTTCGAGGGGAAGCGCTACGGGGTGCCTGCCGGTACGGACGGGCGCGTGCTGTTCTACAACAAGGAGCTGTTCGCGCAGGCCGGGCTGCCCGCCAACTGGCAGCCGACCAGCTGGCAGGAGGTGCTCGACGCTGCCACGGCGTTGAAGAAGCTGCCCGGCGTCGACCCGCTGCAGCTCAACGGGGGCACCGCGATGGGCGAGGCCACGACCATGCAGGGCGTCCTCCCATTGCTCGCCGGCACCGGTTCGGTGCTCAACACCGACGGCAAGTGGCTGGGCGACACCCCGGCTCTGCGTGACGTCCTCGGCCTCTACCAGTCCGTCTACGGGGGCGGCCTCGGTGATCCGCAGCTGCAACAGGAGGCGAAGGGGCGCGACAAGTCGTTCCAGGAGTTCGCCGCCGGACGGATCGGCATCCTGCTGGAGAGCGACTACTTCTGGCGCTCCGTGATCGAGCCGAAGGCGGGCATCGCGCCCATGCCGAACCGCGACCAGGTGGTCGGGTACGCCAAGATCCCTGCACAGCGGCCGGGCGCGGGCGTCAACGGACGAGACTTCGTCAGCATGTCCGGCGGTGCGATGCGCACCGTCAACCCCGGCACGGATTACCCGCAGCAGGCCTGGAAGCTGCTGGCGTTCATGAACTCCGCCGAGGCGACCAGGGCGCTCCTGGGCGACACGGCCCGGATCACCCAGCGCGAGGACGTCAACAGGGACGTGCTGGCCCGCGATCCGATGCTCAGCTTCATCTCCACGCAGGTCCTGCCGATCACCGCGTACCGGCCGGGGCTCGCGGAGTATCCGCAGGTGTCCCAGGCGCTGCAGGAGGCAACCGCTGCGGTCGTCTCCGGAACGCCGCCGGAGCAGGCCCTGCAGCAGTACCGGACCGCGCTGGAGGGTGCGCTCGGTGGCACCGACAACATCACCTCCGGCTGACCTCGCGCCGCCGCGCGAGGTCGCGACGGATGCCGCGGGCCTCGGCAGGGTCCGGGCCTCGGCGTTCGTCGCACCCGGCCTGGCGCTGGTGGGAGTCTTTCTGGTCTTCCCGGCCCTGTGGACGCTCTACCTCGGGCTCACCAACTACCGGCTCACCGGGATCGCCGCTGCGAGCCCGAGGTTCGTGGGCTTGGACAACTACACGACCGCGCTCGGCGATCCGGAGTTCCTGAACGCGCTCTGGCTCACGCTGCTCTACGTGCTGGGCTCCGCGGTCATCGGGCAGACCATCCTCGGGTTCGTGCTGGCCTGGACGATGCGGACCGTCCACCGGACCGTCCGGACGGTTGTCGAGTCGCTGGTGATGCTGGCGTGGATCCTGCCCAGCTCGGTGGTCGCGTTCCTCTGGATCGCGATGCTGGACCGCGACTCCGGCACCCTGAACGCGCTGCTGGGCACGCCCGGGATGGCCTGGCTCATCGACCACCCGCTGCTCTCGATCGTCGTCTTCAACACCTGGCGTGGCACGGCGTTCTCGATGCTGCTGTTCAGCGCCGCGCTGGGCGGGGTGCCGCCCTCGCAGCTGGAGACGGCGCGGATGGCGGGCGCATCGGGATGGCAGCAGCTGCGAGACGTGGTGTTCCCGCACATCAGGGGCCACATCCTGACCAACCTGCTGCTGATCAGCCTCTGGACGTTCAACGACTTCAGCCCCTACCTGATCACCGCGGGCGGCCCCGACAACCGGTCGGAGACACTCCCGATCTTCGTCTACCAGACCGCGATCTTCGACGGGCAGCTTGGCTTCGGCACGGCGATCTCGCTGCTGATGCTGCTGATCAACCTGGTGCTCGCGGTCGTCTACCTCCGGCTGCTGCGGGAGCGCCGCTCATGAGGGTCCGTGCGGTGGTGGGGCGCATCGGCTTCTACGTGCTGATCTCGCTCATCACGGCGTTCATGGCGATCCCGGTGCTGTGGCTGCTCTTCGCCCCCTTCGACCGCACCCCCTCGCTGTCCACGTCGCTGCCCGAATGGACGTGGCAGAACTTCACGGGGCTGCTCGCCAACCCCTACGCCCTCACCTCGCTGGGTAACTCCGTGCTGCTGGCGCTGGGGTCGATGGTGCTGGTGACGGTGCTCGGTGCGCTCGCCGCGTACGCACTCTCCCGGGTACGGATCCCCGGCCGCGACGGCCTGCTGTACGCGCTGCTGTTGCTGTCCTCGATCGTGACGGGCACGGCCGCGATGGTGCCGATCTTCCTGCTGATGTTCGAGCTGAACCTCATCGACTCCCAGCTCGGCGTGGTGCTGGTGCTCAGCGGCGGCCTGCTGCCGGCGGCGATCTTCATCCTCAAGGACTTCATGGACGGCACGCCCCGCTCCTATGAGGAGTCGGCGCGGGTGTTCGGCGCGGGGCCGCTGCAGATCCTGCGCGACATCGTGCTGCCGGTGGTGCGCCCCGGCATCGCCACCATCGCCGTCTGGACCGTGGTGAACGGGTGGGGCAACTTCCTCACGCCGTTCATCCTGCTGCGCAGCCCGGAGAAGTCCCCTGCGGCGGTCGTGCTCTACACCTTCTACACCGAGGGCGGCCAGGCGAACCTCGGCCTGATCTCGGCGTTCTCGCTGCTCTACTCGATCCCGGTCGTCGCCATGTACGTCTTCGTCAACCGGCGTTACGGGTTCCGCTTCCACGGAGGGATCAAGCGCTGATGGCCGACATCGAGCTGCGCCGGCTGGTCAAGGAGTACCCGGGCGGCGTCCGCGCCGTCGACGGCCTCGACCTCACGATTGCCGACGGGGAGTTCTTCGCGCTGCTCGGGCCGTCCGGCTGCGGCAAGACCACGCTGCTGCGGTCGATCGCCGGGCTGGAGACGGTGACGAGTGGCCGGATCGAGATCGGCGGGCGCGACGTCACCCGGCTGGCGCCGGGGGCGCGGGACATCGCCATGGTGTTCCAGGACTACGCGCTCTTCCCGCACATGACGGTGCGCGACAACATCGCCTACCCACTGCGGATCAAGAAGATGGGCAAGGACGAGCGGCACGCCAAGGCCGAGGAGACCGCCGAGGGACTCAGCCTCGGCGCGTTGCTCGACCGGCGGCCCGGGCAGCTGTCGGGCGGCCAGCAGCAGCGTGCCGCGCTGGCCAGGGCGGTGGCCGTCCGGCCGCAGGTCTTCCTGTTCGACGAACCGCTGTCCAACCTCGACGCCCGGCTGCGGCTCGAGGCCCGCACCTTCCTCAAGCGGCTGCAGCGCGAGCTCGGCGTCACCACCGTGTTCGTCACCCACGACCAGGCCGAGGCGCTGGCGATGTCCGACCGCATGGCCGTCATGGACGCCGGCCGGATCCGCCAGATCGGCACGCCGACCGAGGTCTTCCAGCGCCCCACCAGCACGTTCGTCGCGAGCTTCATCGGATCGACGCCGATGAACCTGCTCGACGCCGTCGTCGACCGAGACACGCTGCGGGTTGCCGACGTGACGCTGCCGCTGCCCGCTGCCGCCCGGCCGCACGTCCGCGACGGGGAGCAGCTGGTGTTCGCCGCACGGCCGGAGTACATGACCTTCCGCACCGAGCCCGATCCGACCGGTCTGGAGGGCGTGGTGGCCATCGTCGAGAACATGGGGGTCGGCTCGCTGGTGTCGCTCGAGGTGGCCGGCCCCACCGATGCCACCAGGATCGTCCAGGTCACGGTGCCGGAGGGGCAGGAGCCGGAGATCGGCTCCCGGGGCTGGGCCGTCGCGGCTCCGGAGCGGGTGCTGCTCTACCGGCGCGACGACGGCGAGCTGGTCGGCAGCGCGCGGTCCGACGCGACCGACCCCGTGCTCGCCGCGGCCGGGAACTGACGTGTCACCGGTCGCGTACCGCGGCCGGTGGACCCTCGACGACCGCGGCGAGGGCTTCTACCGGGAGCTCCCGGTGAACGTGCCGGACGGCGCACCCGCCCTGACCGTCCGCCTGGCGTTCGACCGCCGCGCGGGCGTGCTCGACCTCGGTTGCTTCGGCCCCGCGGGGTTCCGCGGCTGGTCCGGCGGCGCCCGGGACTCGTTCACGATCGCGGCGGACTGGGCGACGCCGGGCTACCTACCGGGTCCGCTCGAGGGTGGGACGTGGCGGGTCTGTCTGGGACTGCACCGCATACCGCCCGGAGGCCTCGCCTACGAGGTTGTGGTGGACACCGCACCAGCCACCGCGCCACCCGTCCCACCCGCGCTGCCCCCTCCGCAACGGCCTCCGCGACGCGAGCTGCCCGCAGAGCCTGGCCGGCGCTGGCTCGCGGGCGACCTGCACAGCCACACGGTCCACTCCGACGGCGCGCTGACCGTCGACGAGCTGGCCCACCTCGCCGCCGCCGGCGGGCTCGACTTCCTGGCGGTGACCGACCACAACACCGTGAGCCACCATCCCTCCCTGGCCGCGGCGGGTCGCCGGGCCGGGGTCGTGCTGCTTCCCGGGCAGGAGGTCACCCGCGACGCCGGCCACGCCAACGCGTTCGGCGACGTCGGATGGATCGACTTCCGCCGCCCCGCCGACGACTGGCTGACCGAGACCGAGCAGCGCGGCGGGCTGCTGTCGGTCAACCACCCGCTCGCGAACGACCGTGCATGGAGGCACCCGATGGCCCGCAGGCCGCGCTTCGCCGAGATCTGGCACTGGACGTGGCTCGACCGGCGCTGGGGCGGCCCGCTCGCCTGGTGGCTCGCCTGGGACCCGACCGTGCTCCCGCTCGGCGGCAGCGACTTCCACAGCCCTGCCCAGGGCCGCCCGCTCGGGGTTCCCACGACGTGGGTGCAGTGTCCGGGCGGTGACGTCACGCCCGACGACGTGCTGGCAGGTATCTCGGCGGGACGGATCGCGCTGAGCGCGGGACGTGATGCGCCCGTCCTGCTCCGCGTCGGTGACGAGCTCGTGGTCGTCGGCGGCGACGGGACCTACCTCGTCGACCCCCACGGCGGCCGTCGCGTCGTACTCGGCGACCGGCAGTCGTACCCGGCCCGGCCGGGCCCGCACCGCCTCGAAGCGCCCGACAACGCCCTGGTCGCCCTGGTTGCGTGAGGCGAACGACTCACGGACACCTTCGAGTGGAAATGCCGCATCCAGCTGGGATGAAACAGACACAGCAGTACAAGCTGTCCCACATGCAACGCACGTCACACACCGCCGCGGCCTTCGTCGCCACAGCGGTGGTCGGCACCGTCCTGCTCGGCAACGCGCCGAATGCGGAGGCGTCGGACGACGTTCGCGGCAACCGAGGCTGGGAAGCATCGGGCAACCGGGGCTGGAGCCGGGAGGTACGCACCGGATCCGATTCCGACGACCGCTAGCCGGCCCACGAGACCGGGGCGTTACCCGCCCCGTCGACCGCCGCCGCCCACCTCCCCCCGGTGCGGCGGCGGTTCGTCGTTCCGTCCCGTTTCCCGGATCCGTGCCGACCCCGACGGCGCGCAGCCTCAGCGTTTGTGCTGGTCTATCGGGCGGTCCTCCGCCATCCGCCGGTACATCTCAGCCGCGGAGCGGGAGAACCCGTCGGGCACGCCGACCGCGGCCACCGCGTCCGCGGCCTCCTCCATCTCCCCCACCCAGCGCCACGCCTTCGCACCGGCGCGCGCGCCGACGTCGTCCAGCTTGGCATCGAGGTCGACACCGTCGCGGGCCAGCTGGGAACGCAGCGCGTCCTGCACGCCGTAGCCGCGGGCCGCCGCCTCTACCGCGAGCCAGGCAGCCGGGATCGCCTTGCTCTGCAACGCGTAGCAGGCCTTCAGCGCGCTCGCCGCGCCCAGGTCCGGACCGAGCACCCTGGCCTCGAACGGCGACCCCTCGAACAACCCCGCCACCACCGCGGCGGCGGCGCCGGACAGCCACAGCACCGTGCGACCCGGTTCCCAGGCCGGCGGCCCGATCACCGCTCCGTCGACGACGCGACCGGGGCCCAGGAGCTCCCCGATCCCCTGGACCGTCGCCGGCGACACCGCATTGGCGTCGACGAACAGGGGGCGGTGCGCCCGGTCGCCGAGCGCAGCTGCGACCTGCTCCGCGACCGCCCTCGCCACGTGCGGCGGGCAGATCGAGACGATCACGTCGGAGCGGCGAGCCACCTCCGCGACGTCGGGGACGCCGACGAGGTCGGCGAGCTCGGCGCGCTTGGAGGTGGCGACACTGCGGCCTGCGGCCGCCCAGATCACCGCACCCGCGGCTCGCTTCATCGCCGACCCGAGCGCGGCACCCATCATTCCGGGATGCAGCAGCCCGACCACCGGACGGGCCGGGAACCCTGTGAGTTCGTCCACCCGACCATCATCGACCATCGCCCGGACGGCGGTACGACGCTCCTCGCGAACATCCGGATGCGGCACATCACGGGTCGATCAGCTCACACGCGGCCCAACAGCCGTTCCACCTCGGCTCGCAGGTCCAGCAGGAGTGGCGCCACCCCGGGTACGACGTACATGGCCAGCAGGAACGTCGCCACGGTCAGCGCGGGGGCTACCACCCAAGCCTCCACCCTGCCGCCCGTGCGGAAGCGCAACGGGCGCGGGGTGCCCACCGGATACCAGCTGCGGCGGCGGATCCGGATCGGCCACAGCAGCGGGGCGCCCGACTCCGTGATCGCGTCGCCGATCGAGTGCACGACCATGCCCAGCGCCACCGCCGTGCCGAGCCAGCCGGCCGTGCCCGCCGTACCGCCGGGCACGAACTCCTCCACCGCGTAGGTCAGCCCACCCGCGATCACCAGCGACGGCGGGCCGGGCACCAGCGCGTCGAGACCCTTGATCGCCAGGGCGAGGCAGACGAAGAGCGTTCCGACAAGCACAGGGGTGCCCCACCGCGCCGAGGCGAGATTCACGGCCAGCCCGAGCAGCACGGCGGCCGCCACGGTGTGGGTGAGGCCCCGGTGCGTGCCCTTCCCGGTGTCGCGACGTCCCTTCGTCAGGTCGTAGACGAACCCGGACAACGGCCGGACGACATGGCAGGCGAGCCAGGACGCCACGGAGAACCGTCGGGTCGCCACCGACGACGGGTGGTCCAGGTCGGGCAGGAGCGCGGCGCCCGCGCACACCGCGGCGAAGGTCAGCACCGTCCCCGCGCTCGGATCCATCTCCACCCAGCGCGGCGCGAAACCAGCTACGGCGAGGCCGAGGGCCGCACCGGACGTTGCGTGACTGACCCCGAGCACCGGATGACGTTATCGATCATGCGTGCCCTGGCATGTGAGGCGCGCTGGACGAGCTCCTGATCAAGGCGCAGATGTCGCTCGCGCGGCGGCACGAGCGGCCTCCGCGCCTTGATCGACGCCTTGCACCGTGGCTGCTTGCCGGCGGAGCACTCAGAGACCCAGACGAGCCAGGATCGCCTGCGCCGCGAGGGTGGGGGTGAGCTCGCCCTCGCGGAGGTCGCGCTCCAGCTGCGGGATCGCGGCGCGCACGTCCGGGTCGGCCTGCAGCCGGTCCATCAGCTGGTCACGCACCATCCGCCACATCCACTGCACCTGCTGGTCGGCACGCCGGCCGGCCAGCTCGCCCGCCTCCTCGAGCGCCGCGCGGTGGTCCTCCACCGCGGCCCACACCTCCGCCATGCCGGTGCCGGTCTGCGCGCTGCACGGAAGCACCCGGGGGCGCCACGACGCACTCGTGGGCGTCACGAGTCGCAGAGCACCGGTCAGCTCGCGGGCCGCCGCCGTGGCCTCCTTCTCGTGCGGGCCGTCGGCCTTGTTGACGGCGACGACGTCGGCCAGCTCCAGGATCCCCTTCTTGATCCCCTGCAGCGAGTCGCCGGTGCGGGCCATCGTGAGCAGCAGGAACGTGTCGACCATCGCGGCAACGGCCACCTCCGACTGGCCCACCCCCACCGTCTCGACGAGCACGACGTCATAGCCGGCCGCCTCCATCAGCACGATCGTCTCCCGCGTCGCGCGCGCCACCCCGCCGAGCGTCCCGGCACTGGGCGAGGGACGGATGAACGCGTTCTCATCGGTCGCCAGCCGCGCCATCCGCGTCTTGTCGCCCAGGATCGAGCCCTTCGTCCGGGTGGACGACGGATCGACCGCGAGCACCGCCACCCGGTGGCCCGCCCCGGTGAGACGCGTGCCCAGGGTCTCGATGAAGGTCGACTTCCCGACGCCGGGTACGCCGCTGATCCCCACACGCCGGGCTCCGCCGGCTGCCGGTAGCAGCTCCATCAGCAACTGCTGCGCCGCCTGCCGGTGGTCGGCACGGCTCGACTCGACCAGGGTGATCGCCCGCGCGAGCACCCCACGCGACCCGCCGAGCACGCCCTTGGCCAGGGCAGGCACATCGATCTCGCGGGCCACGGCCCTCCTCCCGAGCGTCCGACCACCGACATCGACCTCAGCGTGATCCGCCGTGCGCGATAGCACGCTGCCGTCGAGCTCGATGGCAGGTCACGACCTCAGTTGGGCCGCCAGCTTCTCCAGCAGGTCCACGGCGGCTTCCGCGATCACCGTGCCCGGGCCGAACACCGCGGCGGCCCCCGCGTCGCGCAGTGCCGGGTAGTCCCCCGGCGGGATCACCCCGCCCACCACCACCATGATGTCGGGGCGGTCGAGCTTCGCCAGCTCATCGCGCAGCTCCGGCACCAGCGTCAGGTGTCCGGCGGCGAGCGAGTTGACGCCGACGACGTGCACGTCGGCCTCCACCGCCTGCCGTGCCACCTCGCCGGGGGTCTGGAACAGCGGCCCGACGTCGACGTCGAAACCGAGATCCGCGAACGCCGTGGCGATCACCTTCTGGCCGCGGTCGTGCCCGTCCTGACCCATCTTCGCCACGAGGATGCGCGGCTGGCGCCCCTCCTCGGTTGCGAACTCGTCCACCAACTCGCGGGCCCGCTCGATCGCCGGGCTCGTGCCGGCCTCCTGGGAGTACACACCGGAGATGATGCGGATCTGACCGGCGTGGCGCCCGAACACCTTCTCCAGCGCGTCGGAGATCTCCCCCACCGTGGCCTTCGCGCGGGCGGCGTTCACCGACAGGGCGAGCAGGTTCTGCTCGTCGGTGCGCGGTGAGCCCTCCGCGATCGAGGCGGCCGCAGCGGTGAGGGCGTCGAGGGCGGCGTCGACCTCGCGCACGTCGCGCTCCTCGCGGAGGCGACGCAGCTTCTCCAGCTGCTCGCGGCGCACCTCGGCGTTGTCAACCTTCAGGACCTCGACGTCCTCGTCCTGGTCCACCACGTACTTGTTGACGCCGATCACCGGCTGCCGCCCGGAGTCGATGCGCGCCTGCGTGCGCGCCGCCGCCTCCTCCACACGCAGCTTCGGGATGCCGGCGTCGATCGCCTGCGCCATCCCGCCCGCCATCTCGACCTCCTGGATGTGCGCCCACGCGCGGCGCGCCAGGTCATAGGTCAGCCGCTCGACGTAGTAGCTGCCGCCCCACGGGTCGATGACCTTCGTGGTGCCCGACTCCTGTTGCAGGAGAAGCTGTGTGTTGCGTGCGATGCGGGCCGAGAAGTCGGTCGGCAGGGCGAGCGCCTCGTCGAGCGCGTTGGTGTGCAGGCTCTGGGTATGGCCCTGCGTCGCGGCCATCGCCTCGATGCAGGTGCGGATCACGTTGTTGTAGACGTCCTGCGCGGTCAGCGACCAGCCCGAGGTCTGGCAATGGGTGCGCAGGCTGAGCGACTTGTCGTTCTGGGGCGAGAACTGCGCCACCAGCTTCGCCCAGAGCAGGCGTGCGGCCCGCAGCTTGGCGACCTCCATGAAGAAGTTCATCCCGTTCGCCCAGAAGAACGACAGGCGCGGGGCGAACCGGTCGATGTCCAACCCGGCGTCGAGCCCGGCCCGCAGGTACTCCACCCCGTCGGCAAGCGTGTAGGCGAGTTCGAGGTCGTTGGTCGCACCCGCCTCCTGGATGTGGTAGCCGGAGATGGAGATCGAGTTGAACCGCGGCATCTCCCGCGAGGTGAACGAGAAGATGTCGGAGATGATCTGCATCGACGGCTGCGGCGGGTAGATGTAAGTGGTGCGAACCATGAACTCCTTGAGGATGTCGTTCTGGATGGTCCCCGTGAGCCTGTCGTGGGAGACGCCCTGCTCCTCCGCCGCCACGATGTAGAGGGCGAGCACGGGCAGCACGGCACCGTTCATCGTCATCGACACCGACATCTCGCCCAGCGGGATGCCGTCGAAGAGCCTGCGCATGTCGTAGATCGAGTCGATCGCCACACCCGCCATGCCGACGTCGCCCGCCACCCGCGGATGGTCGGAGTCGTACCCCCGATGCGTAGCCAGGTCGAACGCGATCGACAGGCCCTTCTGCCCCGCGGCGAGGTTGCGCCGGTAGAACGCGTTCGACTCGGACGCGGTGGAGAACCCGGCGTACTGGCGGATCGTCCAGGGCTGGCTCGTGTACATCGTGGGGTACGGCCCGCGCAGGTACGGCGCGATGCCCGGGTAGGTGGCGAGGAAGTCGACGTCGGCGAGGTCGGCCGCCGTGTAGAGCGGCCGCACGCCGATCCCCTCCGGCGCGTCCCACGTCGGGACGTCGGCGACCCACTCCTCGGCGGGGGCTGCGTCGCTCTCCAGGGGCACCCTCGTGAAGTCGGGCAGGCTCATCGCTCGCCCTCGCTGCGCTCGGGCGGCGCTTCGCGGAGGCGCTGTACCCATGATTCGCTCGCAAGCTCGCTCATCGCTCCTCCTCCGAAATCTGCTGGGCCGAACTCTCCTGGGCCGAACTCTCCTGGGCCGAATTCTCCTGGGCCGCGTACACCGACTCGATCACCGCGAGCGCGTCCACCCCGGCGAAGAGCCGGTCGTCCACGCCGGGGACGTCGGCCCTGCCGGCGAGGAGCACGTACCGGGCACCCGCATCCCGCAGCGCCGCCACCACCTCCGCACCCCGCTCGCCGTAGAGCCTGTCGGTCGAGCACACCACCGCAACGGGGGTGCCGGCTTCGGCGAACGCGGCGCCGACCTCCTGGGCCGTCTCGGTCGGGCCCGCTTCCGTGACCTCGATCCCGCCTGCCTGCAGGAGGTTGCGGGCGAAGCCGGCCCGCGCGGTGTAGGCCGCCAGGGGGCCGAGCGTGGCGAGGAATGCGCGGGGCCGGGCCCCGGTCTCGGCGAGCCGGGCGTCGGACCGGTCGCGGTGGGCCTCGTAGGGCTCGGCGAGCCGGAACCGCGGCAGGC
>DASRSC010000364.1:0-5355 GCA_035695525.1 Pseudonocardia sp.
GCCCACGGCCCGTCCAGCGGCTCGGCCACCGGACCGAGCGGTACCCCGAAGCAGCACATGGCCGCCTCCGGGAACACCACGACCCGTGCCCCCGCCGCCGCGGCCCGGCGTGCGCCGTCCTCGATCAGGCCGAGGTTGTGGGCCGGGTCGGGTGTCGACACGACCTGGGCGAGTGCGATCCGCACAGGAAACCTCCAGTTAATGTATACATGATGCATGCAGGTATCGCCCGCGTCCCGAGAGTCGGGGCGCGACCGTGCCTATCGCCACCTGCGGGAGACCGTACTGGTCGATCCGGCGGTGCAAGGAACCTTCCTCAACGAGATCGAGCTCGCGCAGGACATCGGCGTGTCACGCACACCGGTGCGAGAGGCGCTGTTGCTGCTGGTAGCCGACGGCCTGGTCGAGATGGTGCCCAAGCGCGGAGCGTACGTGCCACCGCTGTCCGGGCGGCAGATCAAGGAGCTGATGGAACTGCGGGGGCTGCTGGAACGGCACGCCGCCTCCGTCACTCTCGCCGCAGGCACGGTGCCGCTGGCGCTCATGCGCGAGGCGCTGGCCGAGCAGGAGCGACTCGTCGACGCCGGCTCCGAGGCCGACACCGCGAATGTGTTCATCGAGTGGGACCGGCGCTTCCACCAGTGCCTCGTCGACGCCGCACGCAACGAGCTGATCGCCCGCACGTACGCCGGCCTGCGGACCCGTCAGGTACGGGTCGGGGTCGCGGCCCTGTTCCGGGCCACCGACCGTCAGCACGCCGTATGTCTGGAGCACCGGTGCATCCTCGAGGCACTGGAATCCGGCGACGAGGCTGCGGCCCATGCGGCGATCGAGGACCACCTGCGGATCACCTTGCAGCTGTTCCTGGAGGCGTGACCGAAGCCGCGTATTGGACGAGGTAGGCCTCGTCCTCGGCCGGTCGGGATTGCGACCCAACGCCAACCCGGCCAGCGTCACCAGCCCTGCCACGAGGAGATAGAGCGCCACCGGGACCCAGCTCCCCCAGCTGCTGAGCAGGGCGGTGAACACGAGCGGCGCCACCGCCCCGCCGAAGACGCCCGCGATCGTGTACGCGAGAGCACCTGGCCGCGGCTCATGCCCACGACGGTGGTGGCGTAGGTGAGCACGAAGACGGTGAAGAGCGCGTAGGTGACGTCCGGCCCGATACGGCTGGGTACTCCGGCGAGCAGCGCGCGGCGCTGGGTGCGGAAGACGTCGCGGACCGGCGCCGCCGGCTGGTCGCCCCGCTCCTTGATCGCACGGAATACGGGCGTGTCCTCCAGCTTCAACCGGATCCACAGCCCGAAGCCGACCAGCACCGCGGACAGCAGGAACGCGATCCGCCAGCCCCATGCCAGGAATGCCTCGTCCGACATCGAGAGGGTGAGGACGGCGAGGGCACCGTTCGAGAGCAGATTGCCCGCCGGTGGCCCGAGCTGCGCGGCGGAGGACCAGAACCCCCGCCGGCGCGGGTCGCCGAA
Source organism: Pseudonocardia sp. (assembly GCA_035695525.1). GTDB lineage: Bacteria > Actinomycetota > Actinomycetes > Mycobacteriales > Pseudonocardiaceae > Pseudonocardia. Next base: position 1,482 of record DASRSC010000364.1, read on the forward strand.
CTCGCTGGAGAGCAGCACCGCACCGCCCCACTCCCCACCCACGCCGACACCTTGGGCGAAGCGCAGCAGCACCAGGATGATCGGCGCGGCCGCGGTCGGAGCCGGGGAAGAACAGCTGCGGGAACACCAGCGCCGCGGCGGCCGAGTAGACGGCGAAGTCGTACCACTCGAGGGACGTGCCGGTGAGGCTCGCGACGAAGGCCTTCGTCAGGGAACGCCGGTTGATCTCCGGTGTCGGTGGGCCGGACGTCGGGTCGGCCATCAGGTCCTCGTGTCGGTGGGTTGCCACACTCTGGGTGGCGCGCCGTCATACTTTCGGTATACAAACGGCATGCGCAAGCCCTGGGATGACCGGCAGTGAGCGAGCTTGCGAGCGAGGCATTAACACAGCGCCGTCCGCGAAGCGCGGACCGAGCGCAGCGAGGGAGAGCGATGAGCGAACTGATCTTCGATCTGCCCGACGGCACCACCGCCGCCGTCACTGTCATCCGGCTGCTGAACGGCGGCTACGCGGGCCGTGAGCAGGAGGAAGTCGCGGCGCACGTCGCCGAGCTGACCGAGCTCGGGATCCCCGCGCCCGCGGTGACGCCCGCCCTCTACCCCGTGGCGCCCTACCTGGCCGCACAGGTCGACGGCGTGCCCGTGCAGCACGGGCGCACGTCCGGCGAGGCCGAGTGGGCGCTCGTCGTCGCGGGCGAGGCGCCGGGGGACCTGCTGCTCACCGTCGCCTGCGACCACACCGACCGGGAACTTGAGGTGCACGGCGTCGCGTGGAGCAAGAACGCAGGCCTCGACGTGCTAGGGCGCGGCGCGTGGCGGCTCGTGGACGTCGAGGACCATCTCGACGACCTGCGGCTGCGTGCGTGGGTGGCGCAGGACGGCGGCCCGGAGCAGCTGATCCAGGACGCCCCGCTGGCAGCCCTGCTGCCGCCCCGGTTCTGGCTCGATGAGCTGGGTGAGCTCCTGGTGCCCGGCACCGTGCTGCTGTCCGGCACCGTAGCGATGCTGCCGGGCGTCGACCAGTTCGCCGACCGCTGGCGGGTGGAGCTCGCCGACCCGGTCACCGGCGCGCTGCTCGAGCTCTCCTACGCGGTAGAGCGCATGCCGGAGCCCATCGGCTAGAGTCGATCTCGTGCAGCGCCAGTACTGGTTTACCGCTCCGGCCCGTGACGGGTCGGCGGGCGAACCGCTGCGCTGACCTTCCCCCCACGAGCCGGATCACGAGCCGGCTCGGTGGGATCGTCGACGGGGCCGGCTCGCCTGAGAGAGAGCCGACGTCATGACCCGCACCGCCGTCCCCGCGCTGGACGAGCACCGCACCGCCCGGATCAGCCCTTTGCTGTCCCCTGCCCTGCTGCGCCACGAGCTCCCGATCGACGAGACGGTGGCCGAGACCGTCACCCGGGCCCGCGCCGAGGTCGTGGACATCCTCGACGGCCGTGACGACCGGCTGATCGTCGTCGTCGGCCCGTGCTCGATCCACGACCCGGACGCCGCGCTCGACTACGCCTACCGACTTGCGGAGCACGCCTCCCGCGTCGCCGGCGAGCTGCGCATCGTCATGCGGGCCTACTTCGAGAAGCCGCGCTCGACGGTCGGCTGGAAGGGCCTGATCAACGACCCCGGCCTGGACGGGACGTTCGACGTCAACACCGGGCTCCGGACGGCACGGCGGCTGCTGCTCGACGTCTCGGCGCTCGGGCTCCCCGTCGGGTGCGAGTTCCTCGACCCGATCACCCCGCAGTTCCTCGCCGACGTCGTGAGCTGGGGCGCGATCGGCGCGCGGACCGCGGCCAGCCAGGTGCACCGGCAGCTGTGCAGTGCGCTGTCGATGCCCGTCGGGATCAAGAACTCGACCGACGGCGACGTCCAGGTCGCGGTGGACGGCGTCCGCGCCGCCGCCGCGAGCCACGTGTTCATGGGGATCAACCCCGACGGCCTCGCCGCGCTCATCACGACGGCGGGCAACCCGGACTGCCACGTCATCCTGCGCGGCGGCTCGTCCGGTCCGAACCACGACGCCGCATCGGTCGGTGCCGCCCTGGACCGCTTGCGGGCGGTCGACCTGCCGGCCCGGGTGATCGTCGACGCGAGTCACGGCAACAGCGGCAAGGACCACGTCCGGCAGGCCGAGGTCGTGCGGGAGATCGCCGGCCGGATCGCGACGGGCGAGCCGGGCGTCGCCGGCGTGATGATGGAGAGCTTCCTCGTGGCCGGCCGGCAGGACCTCGGGCCGTCGATGACCCGCGGCCAGAGCATCACCGACGCCTGCATGGACTGGGAGACGACAGCGACCCTGCTGGACGAGCTGGCAGAGTCGGTAGCGGCGCGCTGCTGAGCGGCGAGGCGTCGTCGCAGAGACGCTGTCGTCATCGCAGGGTCCACAGCCGCTGCGAGGAACACACCACCTCTGCGAGGACGCCTAGGCCGTCAGCGTTTCCGGGTTGATGCAGGCCGTTGGTCGCGCCCCTGTCAGTACCCGTGCTACCTCGGCGGCTATGCGCTCCGCCGACTCCTCCGCCACCTGCCGAGAGGCACCGGCCAGGTGGGGTGTGGCGAGCACGCCCGGCCGCCGGGGTAGCGGGTCGTCCGGGCTGGGCGGCTCGGGGTCGAACACGTCGAGCACCGCTGCCCGCAGGTGCCCGGAGGCCAGTGCCGCGTCCAGGGCGCGGGTGTCCACGAGCTCGCCGCGGGCGGTGTTGACGAGCACCGATCCCGGTCGCATCGCGGCGAGTGCGGCCTCGTCGATCATCCGTGTCGTCTCGCCGGTCAGCCGGGCGTGCAGGCTGACGACGTCGCTCTCCCGCAGCAGCTCGGGCAGGTCCACCAGCCGGACGCCCACGCGGTCGGCCGCGGCTGGTTCGGCGTACGGGTCGTGCGCGAGCAGGCGGGAGCCGAAGCCGCGCAGCAGCTCGGCCACCCGCAGCCCGACCGCCCCCAGCCCGACCAGGCCGACGGTCGCCGCGCGCAGCTCCAGGCCCACGCGGTCGTAGCGGAACCCGGCGCCGTCCCAGCGCCCGGCGGACAGCTCGGCCGACGCTGCCGGTAGCCCCCGCATGGCACAGATCATCGTGCCGACGCAGAACTCGGCGACCGCGCCGAGATTGCGCCCCGGGAGGTGGACGACGGGGATCCCGGCCGCCGTGGCCGCGGGGACGTCGACGTTCACCGGGCCACCGCGGGTGACGCCGACCACGCGGAGGCTGCCCCGACCCGCGTCGAGCACCTCCGCCGTCACCGGAGCGAGGTGGGTGACCAGCGCGTCGGCACCGCGGACCAGCTCCGCGATCTTTCGCGGGTCACCTGCGGCCTCCCGCACGCCGTCGACCGCCGTGAACGGCTCCGTCGGCCATGGGGCATCGACCCGGATGAAATCCCCAGCGAGCCCCACCCGCTCCAGCGCGGGTTCGAGCGCGCGGGCGAGCAGGTCGGCGGAGATGAACTCGTCACCTGCACAGAGGATGTGCATGCTCCCCGTCACCGCAGCCGCTGCCCGGACGCCGGGTCGAACAGATGGACGCGCTCGGACGCCGCCGTGAGAGTGACGCCGTCGCCGCGGCCGCGGGCGGTGTACGTCTTGCGCAGCGCCTCCAGCCGCAGCCGCTGTGCCTGCGGGGGGGCGTCCATGGTGACGGTCATCGGGCTCCTCCTGTGAGCTGGGCGGGCTCGGGCCTGCACGCGGCGCCGAGCCGCGGGGCAGGCTCCCCCGCGCCGAAGACGTGCACGTTCGCCCAGTCGGCGGCGCGCCACGAACGTGTTGACCGGCTCGGTCCATACCTGCGTGGGCGTCCCGACCTGTACCAGCCTGCCCTCGCGCAGCACCCCGATCCGGTCGCCCAGTGCGAGCGCCTCCTGGTAGTCGTGCGTGACGTAC
>DASRSC010000365.1:0-8668 GCA_035695525.1 Pseudonocardia sp.
TGCGCGAGGTCGGTCTTGGTGACGATCCCGAGCACCGGTGTGCGGCTGGCGACCGAGCGCAGTTCGTTGACGATGAACTCGTCGCCCCTGCCCACGGGCGCGTCGGCCGGCACGCAGAAACCGATCACGTCGACCTCCGCCCAGGTCTCGCGGACCACGTCGTTGAGCCTGCTGCCGAGCAGCGTGCGCGGCTTGTGCAGGCCCGGGGTGTCGACCACCACGAGCTGCGCATCGGGCCGGTGCACGATCCCGCGGATGGCATGGCGCGTGGTCTGCGGCCGGCTGGACGTGATCGCGATCTTCGACCCGATGAGCGCGTTGGTCAGCGTCGACTTACCCGCGTTGGGCCGCCCGACGAAGCAGGCGAACCCGGACCGGAAGCCGTCCGGGACCTGGGCGAACCCGCCGGTCACGCCGCACCCCACCCTGGTCGTGCGCGGAAACGGGTGCTCTGGCACTCGTATCCGCGCACGGGCGCCGCAGGCCCGGTCACGTCGCGCTCAGCGGAGCGATCCGCTCGCCGGTGAGGCGCTCCAGGATCTCGCGCCCGATAGGCAATGCAGCGGTAGCGGCAGGAGAAGGCGCGTTGAGAACGTGCAGAATGGAGCCGGGCCCGCGCTCGCCCTGGAGACCGGGCTGCCCGACGAACAGGAAGTCGTCCACCAGCGAGCCGTCCGGCTTCACGGCCTGCGCGCGCACCCCCGCGCCGGCGGGCGAGAGGTCCTCGGCCTGCACGTCCGGCAGCATCCGCTGGATCTGCTGAACCATGGCCTTCTTCGACAGCGAGCGGTGCACCTCGCCCAGCCCGTACTTCCAGTGCCGCCGGGCCAGCCGCAGCATGCCGGGGTAGGCCAGCGACTGCGCGAGCTCCTTCGGCTTGATCGTGCCCCACGAGTAGCCCTCGCGCGCCAGGGCCAGCACCGCGTTCGGACCGGCGTGGACGTGCCCGTCGATCCCCCGGGTGGCGTGCACGCCGAGGAAGGGGAACGCCGGGTCGGGCACCGGGTAGATCAGGCCCTTGACGAGCGCGGCGGCCCGGTCGCTGAACCCGACGTACTCGCCACGGAACGGGATGATCCGGATCCCGGGGTCGGCACCGGAGGCCTTCGCCAGCTCGTCGCAGCGCAGCCCGGCGCAGACCACCACCTGCTTGGCGAGCAGGTCGGTGCCGTCGCTGCGCACCAGCACGTCCTCGCGGCGGCGCACCAGCCGCAGCACCGAGCGGCCGACGTGGATCTCGCCACCCTCCTTCGCGACCAGCTCCCCGATCTTCTCCGCCACCAGCCGGTAGTCGCAGATGCCGGTGGACGGCACGTGGAGCGCCGCGATGCCGCGGACGTGCGGCTCGTGCTGCCGCATCCCGGCCTGGTCGAGCTCGTGCACCGGCACGCCGTTGGCGGCGCCGCGGCGGGCCAGCTCGGCCATCCGCGGCAGCTCCTCGGGCTCGGTGGCCACGACGAGCTTGCCCGTGACCTCGTGCGGCAGGTCGTGCTCCCGGCAGAATGCGACGGTCTCCGCGCAGCCGGCCACCGCGAGCCGCGCCTTGAGGCCGCCGGGCGCGTAGTAGAGCCCGGAGTGGATCACGTTGGAATTGTGGCCGGTCTGATGTGTGCCGAGCCGCTGCTCGCGCTCCACGACGGCGACCGAGCGACCGGTGCGGGCCACGGCGTGGGCAGTGGCCAGGCCAACGATGCCGCCGCCGACCACGACGACGTCGAACTTCGGGGTGACGGGGAAGGTCATGCGGACGTCTCCGTGGTGGGCTGAGGTGAGTGGATCTGCCGGACGGCCCCGGTGGGGTCGGCGCGCAGGACGTGGGCGGTGGGAGCGAGGTCGTGCACGGCGGCGAGTGAAGGGGCGTCCACCGTGTCGGACGAGGTGACGACCGCGGCGGCCTCGAGCCCAGGAGCACCGCTGGACACCGCGGCGGCGACGGCGGCCTGCAGCGCACTGAGCGACAGCGACGGGAGCGCGACGGACGTGGCCGCGTAGGTGCGGCCGTCGGTATCGCGGACGGCCGCACCCTCGGCCGCGCCTGTGCGCGCGCGGACCGAGCGGGCCAGCGTCACGATCTTGGCGTCCTCCGGGTCGAGGGCCTCGGGGGCCAGGTCACCCTGGTCGGACATTGCTCTCCTCCCGACGGTCGGTGCGCTCAGCGCCCGCGCCGTCCCGTTCCTCGTCGTCCGCGGCGGGGTCGACCGGCTCGACAAGCACCGTGTTGATCCGGATCCGGCCGCGGGCGTCCTTGCCACCCTCCGCCAGCAGCCGCAGCCCGGGAATCTCGGCCCGCGCGCCCGGCAGCGGCACCCGGCCGAGCTGCTGGGCGAGCAGGCCGCCCACGGTGTCGACGTCGGCGGCCTCCAGCACCTCCGCGAGCTCCCCCTCGACGCCGACCACCCCCGGGAACAGCTCCACGAGGTCCTCCACCGGCAGGCGTGCAGAGTCCCGGAGCCTACGGCCGTCCAGCTCCTGGACGTCGGGCACCTCCTCGGAGTCGTACTCGTCGGTGATCTCGCCGACGATCTCCTCGAGGATGTCCTCGATCGTCACGACACCCGCGGTGCCGCCGTACTCGTCGACGACGATCGCCATGTGGTTGCGGGTGCGCTGCATCTCCTTGAGCAGCTCGTCGATGCGCTTGCTGTCGGGCACGAACACCGCGGCCCGCATCACCGAGGGCAACGCGGCCACCTGCCCGTCGGCCGCGGGATCGTCAGCCGGGTCGCCGGACTGCACTGCTTGAACCAGGTCCTTGAGGTACGCGACGCCCACGATGTCGTCGATGCTCTCGCCGAGCACCGGGATGCGCGAGTACCCGCTCTTCAAGGCCAACCGCAGCACCTTCTCGACCGGGGTGTCGCGTTCGGTCCACACCACGTCCGGGCGCGGCACCATCACCTCGCGCACGAGCGTGTCGCCCAGCTCGAACACCGAGTGGATCATCTGCCGCTCGTCCTCGTCGACCACGCCGCTGGTGCTCGCCATGTCGACCAGCTCGCGCAGCTCCACCTCGGAGGAGAACGGGCCCTGCCGGAAGCCCTGCCCGGGGGTGATCGCGTTACCGACCACGATCAGCAACTTCGTGAGCGGGCCCAACAGCGTGGCGAGCGCCCGGATCGGCGCCGCGACCAGCATCCCGACGCGGTAGGGGTGCTGGCGACCAAGGGTGCGGGGCCCGACCCCGATGAGCACGTAGCTCACCACGACCATGATCGCACCGGCGGTGAGCGCAGCGACCCACGGCGGCTTGATGCTGCTCATCAACGCCACCGTGAGCAGGACGGTAGCGGCGGTCTCGGCGGCGAGCCGCAGCAGCAGGAGCAGGTTGACGTGCCGTGGTCGATCGGCCACGACGGTGGCGAGCGCCCGCGACCCGGGGCGCCCCGCCCGCACGAGCGCGTCGACGCGGGCCCGGGAGACCGAGTTGAGCGCGGCGTCGGCAGCGGCGAACAGGCCCGCCAGCGGGACGAGCAGCACCGCGATCACGATCAACGGGAGGGTCATGACGCTCGTTCCGACGAGCTTGGCGCGGTGCCGTCCATGACGTGCCGGTCAGCTGTCCTCGAGCCCGACGGTACCCAGCACCGCGGAGTCGCTCCGGCGCTGCGCCTCGCGCGCGGCGGCCTCCGCAGCGGCGGTGCGCCAGTCGGCCAGGAGCTTGCTCTGGAGGGCGAACATCTCGCGCTCCTCGTCGGGCTCCGCGTGGTCGTAGCCGAGCAGGTGCAGCACGCCGTGCACGGTGAGCAGGTGCAGCTCGTCGGCGAGCGCGTGGCCCGCCGTGCGGGCCTGCGCGGTCGCGAACTCCGGGCAGAGCACGATGTCGCCGAGCAGCGCCGGCCCCATCTCCGGCGCATCCGGGCGGCGGGACTCCTCGGTGAGCTCGTCCATGGGAAACGACATGACGTCGGTGGGGCCCGGCTCCTCCATCCAGCGCTCGTGCAGCTCGCTCATGACCTCCGTGGTGACGGCCAGGATACTCAGCTCGGCAGCGGGATTGACGTGCATCGCGTCCAGGGCGAAACGCGCCACCGAGGCGATGAGCGACTCGTCGACGGTGACGCCGGACTCGTTGCAGACCTCGATCGACACCTGTTACCCCTGATCCGCCGGGTCGTGAACAGTGGCCAGCGTAGACCGTGGCCCTCTGTAGGTTCGCCTGCATGGTCACCGTGCAGCCGTCGACGAACTGGGCAGGCAACATCGTCTTCGGAGCCCGCCGCTTCCACCGACCGCGTTCGGTGCCGCAACTCCAGGAGCTGGTGGCAACCGGCGACCGGATCCGGGCGCTCGGCACCGGCCACTCGTTCAGCCGAATCGCCGACACCACCGGCGATCTGGTGTCGCTCGCCGACCTCCCACCCGTCACACGCATCGACGCGGACGCCGCCACCGTCACGGTGTCGGCAGGCATGCGCTACGGCGAGGTGACCGGGCAGCTGCACGCGGCCGGGTTCGCCCTGCCCAACCTCGGCTCCCTGCCGCACATCTCCATCGCGGGCGCCTGCTCGACCGGCACCCACGGCTCCGGCGACGGGAACGGGGCACTCGCGACGGCCGTGTCCGCCCTCGAGCTGGTGGGCCCCGACGGCGAGCTGCGCGCCGTGCGCCGCGGGGACGCCGACTTCCCCGGCTCGGTGGTCGCCCTCGGCGCGCTGGGGATCGTCACCGCACTGACGCTCGACCTGCGGCCCACGTTCGGCCTCCGGCAGTGGGTGTACGAGGGACTGCGCGGGTTCGACGACGTCGAGGAGGTGCTCGCGTCCGCCTACAGCGTCAGCCTCTTCACCTACTGGACCGGCGCGGGCTTCGACCAGGTCTGGCTCAAGCAGCGCGACACCGACCCCGAGCGCCCGCAGCGCTGGCTGGGTGCCGACCGCGCCGACGGGCAGCGGCACATGGTGCGGGGCGTCGACCCGGCCCACTGCACGCCACAGCTCGGCGTAGCGGGCCCGTGGCACGCGCGGCTGCCGCACTTCCGGCTCGAGTTCACCCCGAGTAGCGGTGACGAGTTGCAGTCGGAGTACCTGCTACCGCGGGAGACGCTCGTCGCCGCGTTGTGGGCCCTGCACCGGATCCGCGACACGATCGCGCCCGTCCTGCAGGTCTGCGAGGTCCGCTCGGTTGCCGCCGACGACCTGTGGCTCTCTCTCGCACACGACCGCGACAGCATCGCCCTGCACTTCACCTGGGTCGCCGACACCCCCGCCGTGCTCCCGGTGGTGGCCGCCATCGAGGCCGCGCTGAAACCGTTCGCCGCCCGGCCGCACTGGGGCAAGGTCTTCGGCACCGACCCGGACACCGTCCGTGCGCTCTGGCCGCGCCTCCCCGACGTCGAGCGCCTGGTGCGGGCCCACGACCCGGCCGGCAAGTTCCGCAACGACATGCTCGACCTCTACCTACCGGCCTGACGCCGGCTCGCGCTGGCACCAGAGCGTGTCGTGCGCGGATACGAGTGCTTCAGCACTCGTATCCGCGCACAGGGGCGTCAGCCGCCCGCGGGCGCGGGTGGCGCGGGACGGGCGCAGGTGGTGTCTCCCCCCGGGAGGGTGAGGTCGACGAGGTAACGCGTGGCGGTGGTGTCGGCGCACGGGTTGGCCCCCTGCAGGGCGACGGTGTGCCCGTCGTTCTCCACTGTCAGCAGCCGGGCCTGCATCTGCTTCGCCAGCGACACGCCGTCCTCGTACGGGGTGGCCGGGTCGCCGGTCGACGAGACGACCAGCACCGTGGGCAGGCCGGGTGCCTCGACGGGACCGGGCTCGCTGGTCGGCGGGACCGGCCAGAACGAGCACTGCTCGAGCGCGTTGGACGGCCCGAACCCGGCGTCGAAGAACGGGGCGATCTGCAGCGACTGCCGGCTGATGTCGAGCGCGACCTGACGATCGGTGAGCCGGTCCGAGTCGGCGCAGTGGACCACCGGGAAGGCCTCGAGGAGGTTGCTGTAGCTGCCGTCGGGGCGCCGCTCGTAGTAGGCGTCGGCCAGCCGCAGGAGGTTGTCGCCGTTGCCCTGGGTCACCTGCACGAGACCGTCCAGCAGGAAGCCCCACAGCGATTCGGAGTACAGCGCGGTGACGACCCCGGTCATGGCGTCGTTGTAGCTCAGCGTCCGGCCCCCCGGCGCCGCGATCGGTGCCGTGATGAGCGGCTTCAGCAGTCCCTGCAGCTTGCGCGACGCGCCCGGTACGTCCGTACCCAGCGGGCATCCCGCTCGCGCCACGCAGGCCGTGGCGAAGTTGTCGAACGCCCGCTGGAAGCCACGCGACTGGGTCAGCCGCGACTCCACCGGATTCTGCGACGGGTCGACCGCGCCGTCGAGCACGAGTGCACGCACGGAGCCGGGGAACTGCTCGGCGTACTCCGCGCCGATCTGGGTGCCGTAGGAGTAGCCGACGTAGCTCAGCTTCTCGTCGCCCACCACCCGGTGGGCGATATTCAGGTCGCGGGCCACGTCACGGGTGCCGACGTTGGCGAGCACGTCGAGGCCGACCCGGTCCGCGCACCGCTGCGCGAAGGCCTTGTACTCGGCCTCGGTCTGCGCCACGCCCTGCGGCGCCGTGTCGACGTCGAGATCCGCGCGTTCAGCGTCGATCTCCGCGGTGTTCGAGCAGTCGATCGTCGGCTCCGACACGCCGACGCCGCGTGGGTCGAACCCGATGAGGTCGAACTTCTGGGCCACCTCGCCGGTGCCGATCAGGCCGGCGAGGGCCGGCAGGAAGCTGACGCCCGAACCGCCGGGGCCACCGGGATCGGTGAACAGCGAGCCGATCCGCGCCGCCGGGTCGAGCGCCTTCTGCCGGAGCATCGCGATCCGGGCGACCTTTCCGTCGGGCTGCGCGTAGTCGAGCGGCACCTCGAGGTACGTGCAGTCGAACTTCGGGTCGGCGTAGGCCTGTCGGTCGGCGTCGCTACGCGCGAAGTCGGCGCAGGGGCCCCAGGACAGCTGCTGGTTCAGAAACCGATCGAGTCCTGCCTGCGCGGGCACCGGTGCCGCCATGGCTGCGGGCGCAGAGACGGACAAGGCGACCAGAAGGGCGATTGTGCTCGCGACGACCGCGCGACGGGACAACTTCACGAACGGGATCCTGACGGTGTTCTGCCTCCCCGGCAACCACCTGGGCCATGCCGTGTCGATCAGCGCCGACGCGTCCGCCGGTCCTGCGGTGGGCCCGTGCGCGGAGCGGCTGCCCGCAGGTTCGGTCGCTCGTTGCCGGCGTCCCAGCGCGCGTAGGCGTCGACGATGTCGGCCACCAGCCGGTGCCGCACGACGTCGGTGCTCGTGAGCAGGGAGAAGTGCACATCGTCGACGTCGCCGAGGATGTCGCGCACCACGGTGAGCCCGGAACGGGTGCTACCGGGCAGGTCCACCTGCGTGACGTCACCGGTCACTACGATCTTGGAGCCGAACCCGAGCCGCGTCAGGAACATCTTCATCTGTTCGGGCGTGGTGTTCTGGGCCTCGTCAAGAATGATGAACGCGTCGTTGAGCGTGCGCCCGCGCATGTACGCCAGTGGCGCCACCTCGATCGTGCCGGCAGCGATCAGCTTCGGGATCGACTCGGGGTCGATCATGTCGTGCAGCGCGTCGTAGAGCGGGCGCAGGTACGGGTCGATCTTCTCGTAGAGCGTGCCGGGCAGGTACCCGAGCCGCTCCCCCGCCTCGACGGCCGGTCGGGTGAGGATGATCCGGTTGACCATCTTGGCCTGCAGCGCCTGTACAGCTTTGGCCATCGCGAGGTAGGTCTTGCCGGTACCTGCGGGGCCGATGCCGAAGACGATCGTGTGCGCGTCGATCGCGTCGACGTAGCGCTTCTGGTTGAGGGTCTTGGGCCGGATCGTCTTGCCGCGCCGGGACAGGATGTCCAGGCTCAGCACCTCGGCCGGCGACTCCCCGATGCGAGCACGCTCATCGGCCTCGCCGTCGGCGAGCATCTCGACGGTGCGCCGCACCGCGTCGGTGGACACCTGCTGGCCACGCTCGGCGAGCATGATCAACTCGGTGAAGACACGCTCCGCGAACGCCACGTCGGCCGGGGCGCCGGACAGGGTGAGCTCGTTGCCACGCACATGGACGTCGGCCTCGAGCATATCCTCGGCGACGCGCAGGCTCTCGTCGCGCGAACCGAGCAGCGCGAGCAGAGCGGCGTCCGGAACGGCCATGCGGGACTGGACGGGGTCCGGATGTGACAAGGGCTGTGCCGCCTGCTTTCCATGTCTCTGCTGGCTCTGGACCCTCCGATGCTACCGCCACCAGCGGGTGGTGCGCCCGGGCTTTCGGCGGCAAGTACTGCTCGCCCGGGCCGGGTGAGGTCCGGCGCCAACCAGCGATGCGCTTCCGGCTCTGCCGTACCGAGCCCGCCGCAACCCGCTTCCCGTTTTCGGCGCAGATGACGAAGCCAGCCAGGATGGACGGGTGCACGATGACTCCGCCCTCGTCGTCCCGCGTATCGCCCGCTTCGCGCAGGAGCGGCTCGGCCCCGCTCTGTACCGGGACCGGGTCCCGGTGCAGGTGACAGCCTGGGCGGCGCCGGGCGAGCCGGTGCCGTTCGCGGCGGCCGTGCAACAGGAGTTCCGGCGGTTCGAGGTCGGGTCGGTGTGGGGCAGGCCGTGGGGCACGGTGTGGTTCCACGTCACGGGGTCGGTCCCGCAGGCATGGACGGATTCCGCCGCGCGG
>DASRSC010000366.1:0-18182 GCA_035695525.1 Pseudonocardia sp.
CCGGCGCTGGTCCGGAGCGGGTCTCCACCCGCGCTGCTACTCGGGGCGCGTGGGGGCCGGCTGGACCCGCGGGTGGCGCGCACCGTCGTGCACCGCGCGCTCGCCGCGGTGCCGGGCGCGCCCGATGTCGGGCCGCACGGCCTGCGGCACGCAGCAGCCACGCACATGTTGGAGGGCGGCGCGGACCTACGTTACGTACAGGAGTTGCTCGGTCACGCTAAGCTAGCAACCACTCAGCTCTACACACATGTGACAGTCGAGCGGCTGAAGGTGGTTCATGAGCAGGCGCACCCGAGGGCGTGACGTCGTCCTGGTCGAGTCGGTGCAGCTCAGGGCCATGACCGGGCCCGTCGTGACGGTCCCGGTCGCCCCATCTGCTGACCCGGTGGTCCCGGTGGTCCCGGTTGTCGACACGGCCGACCCGGATGCGGTCTACGAGGTCTGGACCGCCTATCTGGACCAGCCGACACGCCAACTTCGCGACCGTCTGGTGTTGCATTACACGCCGCTGGTCCGTTCGGTCGCCCATCGCGTCGCCGCCGGGCTTCCGTCCTACGTCGAGCGCGCCGACCTCGTCCAATGCGGCATCTTCGGGCTCATCGACGCCATCGAGCGGTTCGACCCGCAGCGCTGCCCGCGGTTCGAGAGCTACGCCGGGCAGCGCATCCGCGGCGCGATCTTCGACGAGCTCAGGGCGCAGGACTGGGTGCCGCGCAGTGTCCGCGGGCGCGTGCGGGATCTTGAACGTGCGCAGGAGCGGTTGGAGAGCCGGTTGCTGCGCACTGCGACCGACCGGGAGCTGGCCCAGGAGCTGGGCGTGCCGGTGCACGAGCTGCGCATGCTCACGCGGCAGGTGCAGTTGATCAGCGTCGAGGCGCTGGAGGAGAGCAGCGGCGGCGTGTCGGAGCTGTTCGCCGACGACGCCGCTCCCGACCCGATGGTGGTCGTGCAGTCCCACGAGACACTGCGGCAGCTCTCGGTGGCGGTCGAGCAGCTCGGCGAGCGCGACCGGACCGTGGTCCGGCTCTACTACCTCGAGAACCGGACGCTGGCCGAGATCGGCTCGCTGCTCGGAGTGACGGAGTCGCGGGTATGCCAGCTCCATTCACGGCTGGTGGGACGGCTGCGAGGACGGCTGGAGGAGCTCGCCGCCGGCTGAGACCCACCGGCTCCCGGTCAGCTCCTCCTCGCTGCCGGTCGCGAACCGGCCCGGTGAACCACGCGCCGTTCATTCAGCCGTCCGGCCACGGCACGGGCACGGGCAGCAGGCGGACCCGCAACGGGCGCAGCAGCACGAGCGGGTCGAGGTAGTCCGCCCGGTCCCTGCGGACGCCCCAGTGCAGGCACGCCGGCGTGGCGCAGCCGGCGTGACCGGGTTGGAGCAGGCCGATGACCTCGCCGGCCAGAACGATGGCGCCCGCCCGGACCGTGGGCTGCAGCGGCTCGTACGTGGTGCGCAACCCGTCGTCGTGCTGCACCGACACGAGGTCGCGGCCGCCGACGGGCCCGGCGAACACGACCGTGCCGCCGCGTGCAGCGACGATCGGTTGCAGGGGCGCGCCGGCGAGGTCGACGCCGCGGTGTCCTGGCCCGTAGGGATGGGCGGGCGCCCGGAACGGAGTGACCACAGCCGGAGCGGGGACCAGTGGCCACGCGTACCGGGCCCCGGGAGCGGAAACACCCGCCTCTGGCGGCGGAGCGGGAGCCACGAGCTCCGGCCGCTCCTCGTCCGCGGGCGGTGGACCCGGAACCGGGGGAGCGAGTGCGGTGAGGTGGGCCGGTCCGCGGACCGATGTGAAAACGACGGCCTTGTCCGGGCCGGTGTTGTCCGGGCCGGTGTTGCGCGGGCCGGTGTTGCCCCGACGGGCCTCGCCCGAGGCCGCCTCATTCTGGCTGGCACCCTTCTGACCGGCCCCGCTCGAGCCCGCGAGGCTGGACGGCCCCATTCCGCCCAGAGCGGCGGTGACTGCGCACAGGAGTCCCGCCGTCAGTGCCGCCCGCAGCGGGCGGCCGGCCCGTGGTCGGAGCCTCAGCCGCCCCTGACGTCGCTCCAGGGCCATACCCTCACCCTGCCCCCGCGGAGGCCCGCCAACACCGGCTCCGCTGCGGCTGTGGACGCCCGATGACGCATGTGGACAACCCGGGGACGCGGCGAGAGGTGCTATGTCACCGCGGCGTACACTTCCCCTGCACCCCGACTTGATGTCAGGGGTGACTTCGCGCGCTCGCGCGCCTGCCTGGTTCGGCCATTCTCTGGGCCGGCCGGCGGAACGGTGGACGGGCGGTCCCGCGCTACATCACGGGTCCGGCCACCGGCGCGACGCCAGGGCGGTACCGCCGACCGGCGCTCCGCAAACCGCGCGCGTGGTCGCCGAGCGACCACGCCCGACCGAAAGGTGAACACCGGCCGTGGCCGTCGTCACCATGAAGCAGTTGCTGGACTCGGGTGTGCACTTCGGGCACCAGACCCGGCGCTGGAACCCGAAGATGAAGCGCTACATCCTCACCGAGCGCAACGGTATCTACATCATCGACCTCCAGCAGACCCTGTCGTACATCGACCGGGCCTACGAGTTCGTCCGCGAGACCGTGGCGCACGGCGGCACGATCATGTTCGTCGGTACGAAGAAGCAGGCGCAGGAGGCCATCGCCGACGAGGCGGGCCGCGTCAACATGCCGTACGTCAACCAGCGTTGGCTGGGCGGCATGCTCACCAACTTCCAGACCGTCCACAAGCGTCTCCAGCGGATGAAGGAGCTGGAGTCGTTGGAGCAGACGGGGGGCTTCGAGGGTCGCACCAAGAAAGAGATCCTCATGCTCACGCGCGAGAAGACCAAGCTCGAGAAGACCCTCGGTGGCATCCGGGACATGACCAAGGTCCCGAGCGCAGTCTGGATCGTCGACACCAAGAAGGAGCACATCGCCGTCGGCGAGGCCCGCAAGCTGGGCATCCCGGTGGTCTCCATCCTGGACACGAACTGCGACCCCGACGAGGTCGACTTCCCGATCCCCGGCAACGACGACGCCATCCGCTCGGCTGCGCTGCTCACCAAGGTGATCGCGCGGGCCGCGGCCGACGGGCTCATGGCCCGCTCGGCCAGGAGTCGTGGCGACGGCGATGAGAAGCCGGAGGCCGGGGTCGGCAGCGACGAGCCGCTGACCGAGTGGGAGCAGAACCTGCTCACCAACGGCGCTGGTTCCGACGGTGCCAGCCTGACGGCTGCCGCTCCCGCGACCGAGGCGCCCAACCCGGCCGCCGAGCCCGCGCCGGCCAGCACCAGCAACGGCACGCAGCAGACCGCGGGCTGATCCCGCTGCCGCCGCGGGACCGCACCCGGTCCCGCGGCGGCGCTCGCACCGCACCTGCCGCCCGCCCACACCTCAGAAACGGACGAAGAGGCACCACCATGGCGAACTACACCGCCGCCGAGGTCAAGAAGCTCCGTGAGCTCACCGGCGCCGGAATGATGGACTGCAAGAATGCGCTCGAGCAGGCCGACGGCAACATCGAGCAGGCCGTCGAGGCGCTGCGCGAGAAGAGCGCCAAGTCCGTCGACAAGCGCACTGAGCGCACCACGACCAACGGCCTGGTCGCGGCGTCCGGGGGCACCATGATCGAGCTCAACAGCGAGACCGACTTCGTGGCCAAGAGCGCCGACTTCATTCAGCTGGCGGAGACCATCCTGCAGGTCGCCGTCGAGCAGCAGCCCGCCGACGTCGAAGCGCTCAACGCTGCCCCGCTTGGCGACGGCACGGTCCTCGACGCCGTCCAGGCGCTTTCGGGGCGGATCGGCGAGAAGCTGCAGATCAAGCGTTATGTCCACCTCGACGGCCCGGTCGCGGTCTACCTGCACCGCCGCGCCACGGACCTCCCGCCTGCCATCGGCACCGTGGTGTCCTACGAGGGAGCCGACTCCGACGCCGCCCGCAGCGTGGCGATGCACATCGCCGCCGCCCAGCCGCGGTACACCACCCGCGAGGAGGTGCCCGCCGACGTGCTCGAGGCACAGCGTCGGGAGGCCGAGGCCACGGCCAAGGAGGAGGGCAAGCCCGAGCAGATCGTGCCCCGGATCGTCGAGGGCAAGATCAAGAAGTTCTACGCGGACTCGGTCCTGCTCGAGCAGGTTTCCGTGCTCGACGAGTCCAAGAAGACGATGAAGGACCTCGTCGACGAGGCCGGGCTCACCGTGCGCGGGTTCGCTCGCTTCGAGGTCGGCCACGCCTGAGCGGCCGGGCTGCCGAGATGAGTGACGTGACGTCATGACGGACCTTCGGACCGGCGCCGACCGCGCCCGCCCCGGCTTCCGCCGCGTGCTGCTCAAGCTCGGCGGCGAGATGTTCGGCGGTGGGGCTGTCGGCGTCGATCCGCGGGTCGTCGAAACCGTTGCGCGCCAGATCGCCGAGGTCGTGGCCACCGGTGCCCAGGTCGCGGTGGTGATCGGCGGCGGCAACTTCTTCCGTGGCTCGGAGCTGCAGCAACGCGGCATGGACCGCGCGCGCGCCGACTACATCGGCATGCTCGGCACCGTGATGAACTGCCTCGCGTTGCAGGACTTCCTGGAGCGCGAGCACCACATCGACACCCGGGTGCAGACGGCCATCACGATGGGCCAGGTCGCGGAGGCCTACATCCCCCGCCGCGCAATCCGGCACCTGGAGAAGGGCCGCGTGGTGATCTTCGGCGCGGGCGTCGGGATGCCCTACTTCTCCACCGACACGGCCGGTGCCCAGCGCGCGCTGGAGATCGGGGCGGAGGCGTTGCTGCTCGCCAAGAGTGTCGACGGTGTCTTCACCGCCGATCCGAAGCTCGATGCCGGTGCCAAGATGTTCGACGAGATCACCCACCGCGAGGTGCTCGAGCAGGGGCTCAAGGTCGCGGACGCCACGGCGTTCAGTCTCTGCATGGACAACAAGATGCCGATCATCGTGTTTAACCTGCTGGTGGAGGGCAACATCGCACGAGCAGTGCGGGGTGAGAGGATCGGCACTCTAGTCAGCACGCCGGACTATGCGCAGGAGCCTAGGGAGTAGCCGTGATCGACGAGACGCTCTTCGACGCCGAGGAGAAGATGGAGAAGGCCGTCTCGGTGGCCAAGGACGATCTCGCGAGCGTCCGCACCGGGCGGGCCACGCCGAACATGTTCTCCCGCGTAGCCGTCGACTACTACGGCTCGATGACGCCGATCAACCAGCTCGCCTCCATCAACGTCCCGGAGGCGCGCATGGCCGTCATCAAGCCCTATGACACCGGCCAGCTCAGGGCACTGGAGAAAGCGATCCGCGACTCCGACCTCGGGCTCAACCCGAGCAACGACGGCCAGATCATCCGCGTGGTGATCCCGCAGCTGTCCGAGGAGCGGCGCCGCGAGATGGTCAAGGTCGCCCGCAGCAAGGGCGAGGACGCGCGCGTCACAATTCGCAGCATCCGCCGGAAGGCGATGGACGAGCTGCACCGCATCGTGCGCGACGGCGACGCGGGCGAGGACGAGGTCGGGCGGGCGGAGAAGGAGCTACAGGCCGCTACCGACCGGTACGTCCACCAGGTCGACGATCTGGTGAAGCACAAGGAAGCCGAACTCCTCGAAGTCTGACTTCGGTGACGGCCTCCTCCTCCCCCCACACTGCGGCCATGGTCCCTCCGGCCCGCCGGCCCTCCCGCGCGGGCCGCGACCTGGCTGCGGCGATCGCGGTGGGCACCGCGCTCGGCGTCGTGATCCTTTCGTCGCTGCTGATCGAACGACATTTCTTCGTCGGCGTACTCGCGGTGGCCACAGCCGTCGCCACCTGGGAGCTCGCGGGTGCGCTGCGCCGAGGTGCCGGGATCGAGGTGCCGCTCGGGGTGCTGCTCCTTGGCGGGCAGGCGATGGTGTGGCTGTCGTGGCCGTACGGCCTGCGGGGTTTGGCCGTGTCTTTCGCGGTCACGGCACTCGCGGTGCTGCTGTGGCGGATGCGCACCGGGGCGGCGCACTACGTCCGCGATGTCACGGCCGGTCTGTTCACCGCCGCGTACGTGCCCCTGTTCTGCTCGTTCACCATTCTCATGCTGGTCGCCGACGACGGCCTGGGCCGCGTGCTGACGTTCCTGATCTGCGGGGTGGCGTCCGATGTCGGTGGCTACGCCGCCGGTGTCCTACTGGGGCGGCACGCAATGGCCCCCACGATCAGCCCGAAGAAGTCGTGGGAGGGCTTCGCCGGGTCGCAGGTTGCCGGCATGCTCGCCGGTGCGCTGTGCGTCCATCTTCTGCTCGGCGGAGTCTGGTGGGCCGGTGCGATCACCGGTGCGCTGCTGGTGGTCAGCGCCACGCTGGGCGACCTCGTCGAGTCGATGGTCAAGCGCGACCTCGGCATCAAGGACATGGGCACGCTGCTGCCCGGTCACGGCGGGCTGCTGGACCGGATGGACTCGCTGCTGCCCACCGCGGTCGTGGCCTGGGTGCTGCTCAGCATCGTCGTGCCCGTGTCGTGATCCGGCCGTTCCGCGGCGTCGCAGCCGCCGGCGCAGCCGGGCCGATCCCCAGCCCCAACATCTGGAACTGGCCCGAGGTCTACGAGCAGGAGAACGCCGCACAGGACGTCGACGGGGCGGTGTGGACGGTGCTGCGCGAGGTCGCGCCGTGGGCCGGCGCGGATGTGCTCGACGTTGGTTGCGGCGACGGATTCCACCTACCGGTGTTCGCGGCGGCGGCGGCCTCTGTGACGGGTGTCGAACCGCACCCGCCGCTGGTCGAGCGGGCCCGCGGCCGCGTCGGTGACCGCGCGCGGGTGCTGCGGGCAGGCGCTGCCGCGCTCCCGCTCCCGGACGCGAGTGTCGACCTCGTGCACGCCCGCACCGCATACTTCTTCGGCCCCGGTTGCGAGCCGGGGCTGGCGGAGGCGCAGCGGGTGCTGCGTCCGGGCGGGGTGATCGCCATCGTCGACCTGGACGCCACCGTGCCGCCCTACGGCCGGTGGATGCGTGCCGACCTCCCGCGCTACGACCCGGCGCGCGCTGAGAGCTTCTTCGAGCGTCAAGGCTTCTCGATGCGCCGGGTGCCGACCGTGTGGCGGTTCCCCGACCGTGCATCGTTGGAGGCGGTGCTGCAGATCGAGTTCTCCCGCGCCGTCGCCGAGCGGGCCATCGCGGAGACCGGCGGCCTCACCCTGCCCGTCGGCTACCGGGTGCATGTGCGGCGCAAGCAGAGCTTCCACCGCGTGACCCCGCCGTTGTGACCCCGCCGTCGTGACCCCGCCGTCGTGACTCCGCCGCCATGACCCGGGCGCGCAGTGGCACGGCCGGAGTTGCACCGCCCCAGTGGCGCCACCGGAGCGACCGGGGGCGGCACGGCCCGAGTGGCACATCCGCCGTGGCGGAGCTGGTTCAGGTCGGTGGCCCCCGCGAGCGCCTGGGCCGAACTGGATACCGTGGACCCATGCGTGGACCCGTGGTGCCCTACCTCGAGCCGGTCGCAGGCGGAGTGTGGTGGACGGTTGGTGCGTCGGCGCTCGATACCGGTGCTGGCACGGTCATCCTGGCGGCCGGGCTCGGTGTCACCGGCGGGCTGGTGGTCGCCCTGCGGAAGCGGTACGCGACGGGAGCCCCGCTGCCGCCGGGCGGGCGCGGGCGGTTCCTGCGGCTGCTCGGCATCACCGTGGCGCTCGTGGCCGTGGCCGGCACGGTGCTCGGCTCCGTCGGCCTGGGCGAGCTCGGGGTCCCGCTCGCCTGCGCGATGATCGGCGTGGCGCTCATACCCCTGTCGACGCAGCTGGACGAGCGGTCGCTGCTGGCCACCGGCGGTGCGTTGATGGTGCTCGGCGCAGTGGGCGCGCTGCTTGCGCTGAATTCTGTGGGCAGCCTGTACCCACAGGGCGTGGTCGGGCTCGTGGCCGGTGCAATCTTCTGGGCAGCGGCCGCGTACCGCACCGGGTTGCTCGCGGAGGCGCGGGGGCGGGTACGCCGCTGAGGCTCCCACCGGCGGGGGACCCCAGTCCCCCTCGGCCGGGAGGGCAGCGGAACCGGGTCGGCGGATCGTCTCCGCCATGGTCATCACGCAAGAACGCAGAACGTCGTCAGTACTGCCCACACTGGCCCTGATCTGGTCGTGCCTGGCTGTCTCCCTCGGCGTGTGGTGGTGGCCAGCCCAGCGCTACCCGTTCGGTCCGGGGGATCCGGACAGCTTCGGCACTGTGCTGGGCATCCTGCCCGCTGCCCTGGTGCCCCCCGTTGTCGTGGCCGCGGGGACGTGGGGGCTGGTGGCCGCCGTGCTCGCCCGGGTGCGGCCGGCGGGACGCGGCGCGATGGCCGTGGTGGTCGGCACCGCGGTGGTGTATGCGGTGGGCTTCGGGTTGGTCGTCCCCGGGCTGCAACCGCTCACCCTGGTCGGCTACCTGATGGCGATGTTCGGGCCGGTCGCGCTGTTCTGCGCGGTGCTGGCCGGGCGTGGCGCTGGCGCGGCGGTCCGTGGGCAGTGGGTGTGTTGGTGCTGGTGGTGGCGCTGACCTGGATCAGCGGGCTCGCCGACGGGGCAGTACTGCGGCGCTACCTGGACGTCATCACCACGACTCTCCACAAGGCCGGGCCGTCCGCCGCCCTGCTGTTCTTCCTCGTCGGGGGCCTCCTGTGGGGCGTCCTCGGTGCCCGAACCGTGCTGCGGGCCCGCGCAGGCCGTCCGACCCCGGGGTGGACGCGGCCCGAGGCTGCAGCGCAGTGGGGGAGGGTGGCCGCGGTGATCGCGGCGGTCTGCGCGCTGCCCTACGGCCTGGTCCGCCTCACCTGGCTGACGCCGTGGCCGCTCGGCGGCAGCGCCGAAGCCCTGGCCACCGAGCCGGAGATGCGGCTGCACGGGCTGCTACTCGGCCTCGCTGCGCTGGCCGGAGCGGTGCTGACCACGGGCCTCGTGTCCCGCTGGGGCGAGGTCTGGCCGCGCTGGATGCCGGTGCTCCGGGGGCGTCGCGTGCCGGTCGCGGCGGCCGTGGTGCCCGGCGCGCTGGTGGCGGCCCTGTTCACGGTGGCAGCGGTCCCGATGATGGCGCTGGCGATCAGCGAGGGTCAGCTCTGGGGGCTGCTCGTCTTCCCGTTCCCCGTGTGGGGCCCCGCGCTCGGCGCTGCAGTGCTGGGGTACGCCATCCGCCGCCGGGACGAGGCCGTTCCACCTGGCACAATCGAAGTGTCATGACTGCCCTGCCCCTGGTGTTCGACGCGCCCAGGCGCGCCACCCCTCCGCGCCACCTCGCCGATCTCGACCCGGCCGACCGCCGGGCCGTGGTCGGCGAGCTCGGCCTGCCCGCCTTCCGCGCCGACCAGCTGGCCCGGCACTACTTCGGACGGCTCACAGCCGACCTCGACGCGATGACCGACCTGCCTGCCGGTGTCCGCGACACCCTGCGGGCACTCCTGCCGCCACTCGTCACGCCCGTGCTGGAGCAGGCCTGCGACGGCGGGGCCACCCGCAAGACGCTGTGGAAGGGCCACGACGGTACCCGGGCCGAGTCGGTGCTGATGGGTTATCCGGACCGTGCCACGGTGTGCGTGTCGAGCCAGGCGGGCTGCGGAATGGCCTGCCCGTTCTGCGCCACCGGGCAGGGCGGGCTGCAGCGCAACCTGTCCACGGCCGAGATCGTCGATCAGGTCCGGCAAGCCGCGGCCGCGGCACGCGACGGCGCGCTGGGCTCTCCTGCCCGGCTGTCGAACGTGGTCTTCATGGGCATGGGCGAGCCCCTCGCGAACTACAAGCGGGTCGTGGCGGCCGTCCGGCGGATCACCGAGCCCGCCCCTGACGGCCTGGGCATCTCCGCGCGCGGGGTCACCGTGTCCACCGTGGGTCTGGTGCCGGCGATCGACAAGCTGGCCGCCGAGGGCCTGCCCGTCACGCTCGCGGTCTCGCTCCACACGCCGGACGACGAGCTGCGCGACACGCTCGTGCCCGTCAACAACCGTTGGAAGGTGAGCGAGGTGCTCGCCGCGGCCCGCCGTTACGTGCAGGCCACCGGGCGCAGGGTATCGATCGAGTACGCGCTCATCCGTGACATCAACGACCAGCCGTGGCGGGCCGACCTGCTCGGCACGCTGTTGCGTCAGCAGATCGGCGCCAAGCGTGTCCACGTCAACCTCATCCCGCTCAACCCCACGCCCGGCAGCGAGTGGGACGCCTCTCCCCGGCGGGTGCAGGACGAGTTCGTGGCGCGGGTGCAGGCGGCCGGGATCTCCTGCACCGTGCGCGACACCCGCGGCCGGGAGATCGCCGCGGCGTGCGGGCAGCTGGCCGCCTCGGAGGCCTGACGCCCCGACCTCCGGCTGACCGTTATCGGGCCTGCGCGAACCCTTGGCGCTCATTCGTCGAGGGCCGCTACGCCCTGCCGTCAACCGCTGGTGAGGACGTCGGCGAGGTTGAAGCGGACCGGGCGTTCCAGTTGGTCGTATGTGCACGACTCCGGCTCGCGGTCCGGCCGCCAGCGCACGAACTGCGCAGTGTGCCGGAACCGGTCGCCCTCCATGTAGTCGTAGCGGACCTCGACCACGCGCTCCGGACGCAGGGGGACGAACGACAGGTCCTTGCCGGCGTTCCACCGGCTGGTCTCGTTCTTGCGGGGCGTCCGCTCGCCCTGCTCGTGCGCCGCCCAGTTCCACGGGTGCCCGTCGAACGTCGTCACGAGCGGCTGCAGCTCGGCGAACAGCGACCGCCGTGTCGCCATCGGGAACGCGCCGACCACGCCGACGGAGTTGAGCACGCCGCGGTCGTCGAAGAGGCCGAGGAGCAACGAGCCGAGCGCGTCCGGCCCGGACTTGTGCACCCGGTAGCCGGCCACCACGCAGTCGGCGGTGCGCTGGTGCTTGATCTTGCTCATCACGCGCTTGTCGGGTTGGTAACGCAGGTCCGGCTTCTTCGCGATGAGCCCGTCCAAGCCGGCGCCCTCGAACTGCTCGAACCACTTCCGCGCCGTGTCGAGGTCGCGCGTGACCGGCGTGAGGTGGATGGGCGGTGGCGCGTCGGCAAAGGCGCGCTCGAGTGCTGCGCGGCGGTCCTCCAACGGCTTCTCGGTGAGATCGTCGTCGCCGAGGGCGAGCAGATCGAAGGCGATGAAGCTGGCCGGCGTCTGCTCGGACAGCAGTTTGACGCGGCTCGCGGCCGGATGGATCCGCTGCTGGAGCGCCTCGAAGTCGAGGGTGTTGCGCGCGGTGTCGGCGACCACGATCTCCCCGTCGACGACGGCGCGCTCGGGGAAGTGGGCGAGCACCGCCTCCACGACCTCCGGGAAGTAGCGGGTCATCGGCCGTTCGTTGCGGCTGCCGATCTCCACCTCGTCGCCATCCCGGAAGATGATCGACCGGAATCCGTCCCATTTGGGCTCGTAGAGCTGGCCCGCGGGGATGTCGCCGATCGGCTTGGCCAGCATCGGCGAGACGGGTGGCATGACGGGTAGGCGCACGCGGCCAGTCTGGCGACTGCCGGCCTCGCGGTCGAGCCGATACACGCATCAGCAATGCTCGGCGGCCCTCAGAGCCGGACCGCCGGCTCGGCCTCGCCGGTGCCACGACCAGCCTCATCGCATTGTCCGGTTGAACGGCGTTCCCAGAGTGAACGCGGCACCAGTGTGGGCGGCGATCTCCGTGTGGACGGCGGCTCCGGTTGGAACTGAGAGCCCGTCCCCGTTCGGTCGCGAATATCGCAGGGCATTCGGTTCACCCCCGGTCGGGACGCCGCACTCCTGCACGCGATGGGGAGCAACCGCGTTGAACGGTTGTGACCACCCCTTCGGCCGGGCGCCGGCCGTGCGGTGGGGCAGACAGGGGATCATCGGGGCGTGACCGCTTCCGTGACCGCATCTGCATGCCCCGGCTGACCCGGGCCGAGCTGGAGGCGGCGCGCGACCGCACGATCGAGGACGTGCTGCCCGGGCCCGGCGACCCGCCCCTGCGCGTGCTCTTCTGCGGCATCAACCCGGGCCTCGTGTCGGCGGCCACCGGCCACCACTTCGCCCGGCCGGGCAACCGGTTCTGGCCCGCGCTGCACGGCGCCGGCTTCACCCCGCGGCTGCTGCTCCCCGCGGAGCAGGGAGAGCTGCGCGGGCTGGGGCTGGGCATCACCAACATGGCGCCGCGGGCCACGGCGCGCGCCGACGAGCTGACGGTGGCCGAGATGGTTGCGGGTGGCAAGCGGCTGCAGGAGCTCGTGGAACAGCAGCGGCCCGGATGGGCGGCGGTGGTCGGCGTGACCGCTTACCGGGCAGCTTTCCACGTGCCGCGCGCCGTGGTCGGTCCGCAGGACGAGCGGCTGGGCCCCACGCGGATCTGGGTGCTGCCCAATCCGAGCGGCCTCAACGCCCACTGGTCCCTAGCGGCGATGGTGGACGAGTTCGCCCGGCTCCGCGTGGCAGCCGACTCCTGACCCGACGGGCGACCCGCCCACAGCCCCGGGCCGGGCTGGCCCACGACGCCCACCACGTCGCTACCGGGCACAGCGCACCGGGGTTGGCTTCGGCGGGCGGCCCGGCCACAGTCCGCGGCCAGGCGGCCGACCACGCACACGACTGGCCACCGCACACACCGCATGATGTGTGTGCGGCGACCAAGGGGTGTGTGCGGCGGAGCGTGCACCAGTGGCCCGACGCAACACCGCCCGACGCATGCTGCGGCGGGGGGTGGCGGTTGCTGAGCGACCCATCAGCCGTCCAGGTTCTGGACGTCCTCCGTCGGCGGTTCATCGGCGCCGTCGCGCGCGTCGCGGTCGGCCCACTCGAGCAGCTCGTCGATCAGGAAGACGGCATCGTCGATGCCGGCGTGCAGGTCGCCCAGCTCGGCGTAGCGGGGCGGGACGGTGGCGATCGTGAAGTCGCGCGGGTCGGCGTCGTCCACCTCGTCCCAGCGGATCGGGGTGGAGACGACCGCCTCCGGCACGCCGCGCACCGAGTAGGCGCTGCGGATCGTGTGGTCGCGCGCGTTCTGGTTGTAGTCGACGAAGATCGACGCCGGGTCACGGTCCTTGCGCCACCAGGTGAGGTCGACGAGGTCGCACCGCCTGCCCACCTCACGCGCGAACGCGTGCGCCGCCCGCCGCACATCGCCGAAACCGTGGTCGGGCGCGATCCGCACGTAGATGTGCATGCCCTTGCCGCCCGAGGTCTTCGGCCACCCCGTCGCGCCGAGCTCGCCGAGCACCTCGTGGGCGACGTGCGCCACCCGGCGGACGTCGGTGTAGCTCGCCTCGGGCATGGGGTCGATGTCGATGCGCCACTCGTCGGGCTTCTCGGTGTCAGTGCACCGGGAGTTCCACGGGTGGAACTCCACCGTGGACATCTGCACCGCCCACACGACGTCGGCCGGGTGCTGCACGCACAGTTCGTCGGCGTGCCGGTTCCACCGGGGAAAATGGACGCGGACCGTCCGCACCCAGTCCGGTGCGCCCTTCGGTAGCCGCTTCTGGTGCACCTTCTCGCCCGTGACGCCGGTGGGGAAGCGGTGCAGCATGCACGGGCGATCGCGGAGGGCGCGCACGATACCGTCGGAGACGGCGAGGTAGTAGCGGGCCAGGTCGAGCTTGGTCTCCCCGCGGGCGGGGAAGTAGACCCGGTCCGGGTTGGTCAGCCGGACGACGCGGTCACCGACCTCCAGCTCGATCGCGGAGCGGGACGGTGAGCGAGTCATCGACACACCGCCCTCACGAAGCGCCGGGCGGCCGCAGCGAGGGAGTGCGTGGAGCCGGCCATCGAGCCTCAGCGGCGCCAGGCGTTGCGGCGGCGGATCGTCTGCATCACGATTCCGAACGCAATGAGGACGGCGAAGCCGACCAGCCAGATGTCCTCGGTGTTGCCCTCGTGGTTGCCGATCGTGAGCAGCAGCAGGATCACGACGCTCGCCCACCCGGCAATCACCGAGCCGCGCGGGAACCCGCCGTGCCAGCCCCACTCCGCCGACGGCTCGTCCTGCGGGTCCACCGCGGGTCGCCTCGCCAGCTCTCGGGAGTTCCTCGCCACGCCGTCCTCCAGGTCCACGATGTGGGCCTCATCCTCGCACAGGCGCGGAGCGGGGATGATGGGCGGTGATGAGTGAGCCTGCGAGCAAATCAATGTCACAGCGCCTGCGCGAAGCGCTGACCGAGCGCAGCGAGGGGATGCGATGAGCAAGCGATCCGTTCTCGTGCTGGGCTCGACGGGCTCCGTCGGCACCCAGGCGCTCGACGTCCTCGCGGCCCACCCCGACCGGTTCGCGGTGACGGGTCTCGCCGCGGGCGGAGGCGACCTCGCCCTGCTCGCCCGGCAAGTGCGTGAGCACGGTGTGCGCCGGGTGGCGGTGGCGCGCGCCGACGCTGCCGCCGCGCTCCGCGAGGAGCTGCGCGGCGTCGAGGTACTGGCAGGTCCGGACGCGGCCACCGAGCTGACGGCCACCGCGGGCGCGGACACCGTGCTCAACGGAATCACCGGATCGGTCGGACTCGGCCCGACGCTCGCCGCGCTCGCCTCCGGGGCCACGCTCGCGCTGGCCAACAAGGAGTCGCTGGTGGCGGGGGGAGCCCTGGTCACCGGGGCAGCTGCGCCGGGTCAGATCGTCCCGGTCGACTCCGAGCACTCCGCCCTCGCCCAGTGCCTGCGCGGCGGGCGGGCGGAGGAGGTGGACCGGCTCGTGCTCACCGCGTCGGGCGGCCCGTTCCGCGGGCGGCGGCGGTCCGAGCTCGTCGGCGTCACCGTGGCGGAGGCGCTCGCCCATCCCACGTGGGACATGGGTCCGGTGGTCACGATCAACTCGGCGAACCTGGTCAACAAGGGGCTCGAGCTCATCGAGGCGCACCTGCTCTTCGACGTGCCCTACGACCGGATTGACGTGGTGGTACACCCGCAGTCGATCGTGCACTCGATGGTCACGTTCGTCGACGGGTCCACGCTCGCCCAGGCCAGCCCGCCGGACATGAAGCTGCCCATCGCGTTGGCCCTCGGCTGGCCGGAGCGGCTCCCCGGAGCCGTGGTGCCGTGTCGCTGGGACGCCGCCCAGAGCTGGACGTTCGAGCCGCTCGACGACGACGCCTTCCCGGGCGTGCGGCTGGCAAGGGCGGCCGGCGACGCGGGCGGGTGCCTGCCGGCCGTGCTCAACGCTGCCAACGAGGAGGCCGTGGCTGCGTTCGTCGCCGGGTCGCTGCCCTTCCCCGGCATCTGCGAGGTGCTCGAGGGCGTGCTCGACGCCGCCGACGGCTGGCGCGCCGATCCCGCTACCGTTGCAGAGGTGCTGGCCGCGGAGGAGTGGGCACGGGCCCACGCACGCGAGGCCACCGCACGCACCGCCGGTGGAGCGAGCATCGGTAGCGGACTACCTGGAGCAACCACATGATGACCGTGATCGGTATCGTGATCTTCTTCGTGGGGATCCTCTTCTCGATCGCCTGGCACGAGCTCGGCCACTTCACCACAGCCAAATGGTTCGGGATCAAGGTGCCCGAGTTCATGGTCGGCTTCGGGCGCACGATCTGGTCGCGCAAGGTCGGTGAGACGGAGATCGGGCTCAAAGCGGTGCCGCTCGGCGGCTACATCCGGATGATCGGGATGATCCCGCCTGCGAAGGGCCAGACGCTCGGCCGCAGCCGCCGGACCGGACCGTTCCAGGGGCTCATCGACGACGCGCGCAGGCAGTCGGCAATGGACGTGCTCCCCGAGGACGCCGACCGGCAGTTCTACCTGCGGGCGCCGTGGAAGCGCATCATCGTGATGTTCGCAGGCCCGTTCATGAACCTCATCCTCGCGGTGGTGCTGTTCGCGATCGTGCTCATGGGCATCGGCGTACCCACGTCGACCACATCGGTCGGTGCGGTGAGCGCGTGCGTGGTCTCGGCCACGGCCGCGACGGAGCAGTGCCCGCCTGGTGCGCCTCCCACGCCGGCCGCGGCCGCGGGGTTCCGTCCCGGCGACCGGATCGTCGCGTTCAACGGGCATCCTTACTCGCAGTTCGACGGTCGTGACCTGCAGGACGCGATCCGGGCCTCGTCGGGCCCCGTGACCATCACCGTCGAACGCAACGGGCAGCGCCTGGACCTGAATGCGACGCCCATCCGTACCCAGCTGGCCAGCTTCGACGGTACGTCGCAGACCGTCCAGGGCGGGTTCCTCGGCGTCAGCCTGGTGTCGGCCTATCAGCGGCAGGACATCGGCGCGGTCTTCGGCCAGATCGGCGACATCGTCGCGCGGACCGGAAACGCGATCGTGCAGCTGCCCTCACGGGTGCCGGGGCTGTTCGGGTCGGTGTTCCTCGGTCAGCAGCGGGACGTCAACGGCCCGATCGGCATCGTCGGTGCCTCCCGCATCGGCGGGGAGATCCTCGCCTCCGATGCCCCTCCGGTCGCGGAGCTCTCGGTCTTCCTGCAGCTGCTGGCCGGGCTGAACATCTCGCTGTTCCTGTTCAACCTGCTGCCGATCCCTCCGCTGGACGGCGGGCAGATCTTTCCGGCGATCTGGGAGTCCATCAAGCGGCGGATCGCGCGGCTACGTGGCCGCCCCGACCCCGGCCCCGTCGACGTCGCGAAGCTGATGCCCGTCGCCTACGTCGTGGCGCTGGTGTTCATCGGGTGGAGCGCACTGCTGTTCGTCGCCGACATCATCAACCCGGTGCAGCTCTTCTGATCGTGATGTAAACGTGCTCCTGGCCACGGCATGGGGTGAGGCGGCCGGGGGTCTGGATACTGGAGCCGGTGAGCGTTCCCGCGGGCCTCTTCCGCCCTGATCAGAGTCCGGCATTGAGGGCGGCCGTGCCCGAGGTGTACCCGGACGCACGTCCGCTCGCCGTGTTCGACGTCGATGGCGTCCTGGCCGACGTCCGGCATCGGCTGCACCACCTGGAGGTCCGGCCACAACGCTGGGAGCGGTTCTTCCGGTCGGCGGACCGCGACCCGCTGCTGACCGAGGGCGCCGAGCGACTGCGCGCGGCGCTCGTCGACCACGACGTGATGTACCTGACCGGCCGCCCGGAGCGCACCCGCAGGCTCACCGAGCACTGGCTGGCGTGCCACGACCTGCCCGTCGGTCCGCTCGTGATGCGGGCCGACGACGACCATCGGCCGGCCCGCTGGCTCAAGCGGGACGTGCTGCGGACGCTCGCGACCGTGCGGGAGGTGGTGTCGGTGCTGGACGACGACCCCGCCGTCGTCTCCGTGCTGGAGGCCGACGGGTGGCCGGTCGAGCTGGCCACCTGGCTGCCGCACTCGTCGACATTGCGCAGCGCTCAGGAGGACAAGGGCCGCACCTAGCATCGACGGCGGACCGGCGCCGCGGCTGTACCCCACGAGAGTGCCCGCGACCAAGGTGGAGGCGGCGCCGCACGGTGACGGGGGATACTGGGGGTCGTGAGCGTCTCCCTGGGCATGCCCGCACCTCCCGCACCGACCCTGGCCCCGCGCCGGAACACTCGGCAGCTGCAGGTCGGTCCCGTCGGCGTCGGGTCGGAGCACCCGATCTCCGTTCAGTCCATGACCACCACCCTGACTTCAGACATCAACGCCACGTTGCAGCAGATCGCCGAGCTCACGGCGGCGGGCTGCGACATCGTCCGTGTCGCCTGCCCGAGCCAGGACGATGCCGACGCCCTGCCCGCGATCGCGCGGAAGTCGCAGATCCCGGTGATCGCCGACATCCACTTCCAGCCCAAGTACGTGTTCGCCGCGATCGAGGCGGGTTGTGCGGCGGTACGGGTGAACCCGGGCAACATCCGCAAGTTCGACGACCAGGTCAAGCAGATCGCGGCCGCCGCAAAGGACCACGCCACCCCGATCCGGATCGGTGTGAACGCGGGGTCGCTGGACAGGCGCCTGATGGAGAAGTACGGCAAGGCCACACCCGAGGCGCTCGCGGAGTCGGCGATGTGGGAGGCGAGCCTGTTCGCCGAGCATGACTTTCATGACATCAAGATCTCGGTCAAGCACAACGACCCGGTCGTGATGGTGCGCGCCTACGAGCTGCTAGCGCAGGAGTGCGACTACCCGCTGCACCTCGGTGTGACCGAGGCAGGCCCGGCGTTCCAGGGCACGATCAAGTCGGCCGTCGCGTTCGGGGCGCTGCTGCGCCAGGGCATCGGCGACACGATCCGCGTCTCACTCTCGGCGCCACCCGTCGAGGAGATCAAGGTCGGCACGCAGATCCTGCAGTCGTTGAACCTGCGTCCGCGCAAGCTGGAGATCGTGTCCTGCCCGTCCTGCGGACGCGCGCAGGTGGACGTCTACAAGCTCGCCGACGAG
>DASRSC010000367.1:0-12531 GCA_035695525.1 Pseudonocardia sp.
CGTCGCTTGATCGTGGCGGTATCGTTCTTGTGGACCTCGGCAGGGCGGTGCGGGTGACGACATCAGGCGGCAACGGCTCCAGGCGATCGCTGGAGAGCGGCGGCGAGCGCATCCGCCGTGCGGCCTACGAGCTGTTCAGCCAATACGGGGTACGGGACGTCGGGGTCGATGCCGTGATCGCCCGCGCCGGCACCGCCAAAATGACGTTGTACCGCAACTTCCCGTCGAAGGACGAGCTGATCCTCGATTTCCTCCGCCGCCGCGAACGGCTGTGGACCGAAGAATGGCTCCAGCACGAGAGCCGGTTGCGTGGCGAACGTCCCCAGGATCAGCTGCTGGCCATCTTCGATCTGTTCTCCGAATGGTTCGAGCGCCCTGATTTCGAGGGTTGTGCGTTCCTCACCACGATGATGGAGATCAACGATCGGGACAACCCGGTGTTCCAGGCGAGCGTGGAGCACCTCGCGCGCATCCGCGGGTACCTCCGTGGGCTCGCCGAGGCGGCCGGCATGGCTGACCCGGAGCGCGTCGCGCGGCAGTGGCACGTGTTGATGAAGGGCTCCATCATGGCGGCCCACGAGGGCGACGCCGGTGCGGCGTCGGCCGCGCGTGAGCTCGGTGTGCTGCTGCTGCGGTCGCACGGCGTCCCCGTCGACTGAGCCGCTGAAAAGGCCAGGGCCGGCCCGACCGTCGATTCGGTCGAAGCGGCCCTGGGGTATCGGTTACAGGCCGAGCTTCTCCGCGGCGAGGCGGCTGCCCTCGACCCGCGACGTGATCTTCTGGAAGGCCACGTCGCGGGCGTAGTCAGGCGAACCGTGGTTGGGCTTCTCGTCGATCGAGAACGGCGAGAAGCCGCAGTCGTCGGTGGATCCGAGCTGTTCCTTGGGAATGAAGTTCGCCGCGCGGATGAGCTGATCGGCGATCTCCTGCGGAGACTCCACCCGGGGACTCTGCGTGACGGTGGTGCCGATGTAGGCCATCTGCGGCACGCCGTCGGCGTCGCG
Organism: Pseudonocardia sp.; assembly: GCA_035695525.1. Classification (GTDB taxonomy): domain Bacteria; phylum Actinomycetota; class Actinomycetes; order Mycobacteriales; family Pseudonocardiaceae; genus Pseudonocardia. The sequence continues at coordinate 1,005 of DASRSC010000367.1, forward strand.
CAGATGCTGGCCGATGGTCTCGTACACCGGGTCCCTGTCCCGCTCGGACGCGAGCTGGATCAGGAAGTACCCCGCATTGATGTCGAACATCGTGCGGAGCAGGTTGTTGTAGGGGACATCGGCGGAGTGCACCGAGTCGCGGTCGCCACCGGGGCAGGTGTGGAGGCCGATATTGCGGCGTTCCGCGGCGGAGAACCGGGCCATCACGCGGTTGTTCAGCTCGATGAAATGCGGCAACAGACCCGCCCCGGTCCACGGGTTGCGCGGGTCCTCGCGCGTGGCGAGCCTGCCCTCGGTGAAGTCCACCGACACCCGCACGGCCCCGGCGGCGAACGCCTCCCGGATGTCGGTCTCGCACTCGTCGATCAGCGCGGCCTCGAAATCCTCGCGGCTGTAGCCCTCCACCGGGTCCTTCAGCGGATACAGCAGCGCCAGCATCGACGGCGCGATAACGGCCTGCTTCATCGGCCTGCTCGCATACGGGATCGACTTGCGGAGGGTGTCCGCGGCGTGCTGGTTGTACCGGAACGGACCCCGCTCGAGCTTCGGCAGCTGCCTCCCGTGGCCGTCCGCGAAGATCGCGAAGAACTGGCCGCCCGGGCCGAGCCCCGGCGCCAGGCCGGTGCCGGCCAGGGTGTCCGCGATCGGGTACGTCGCGAACGACGACCACCGCTGCTCGCCATCGGAGATGATGGGTGAGCCGGTGGCCTCGAACCGCTCGATCGAGTGCTTCACGGCTGCGTCCTGCAGCTTCTCGAGGTCGTCCCGGCCGATCTCACCCGCGTCGTATTTCGCGTAGGCGTCCTGCAGCTCAGTGGGCCGGGGAATTGATCCCACCGGCTCGGTGGGGACTCCCGTGGCCGTGCGCGGGTCGAAGCCCATGGATGGATCTCCTCCTTGAGATTCCTTGGCACGCGTACGCCGTGGACCGGCGTGATCCATATCCTCGGTCTGCTTGATGGCGAATGCTCGATCACGCACACCGGACGCAGCTCGTCCACCGCGCGCAATTGGCCACGCGCAGTGGAGGGAGACAGGTCTGTCTCAGACCTGTTCGGCAAAGAGTAGTCGCCTCTCGATCGGCGGTCAACGAGCGACTTATCCGCGGGAACGGTGACCTACCGCGACCGTGATTCTCCCGTTCTTGGGCGGATTCCAGCGGGTGTGATAGCGACTACACCTGACGGGGTCGCCCCGAACAGGTGGATCCCGACCACCGGGGAGACCGACCTGTCTTGTGGTTGCCGTCACACAGTGGCAACATCGGCAAAGTCAGGCGCCCACCACCGCCGACCGGAGGGCATCGCCCCACATGGCCGAGCTCGAACCGCGCAACTTCCTCCAGCCTTGTCTGCTGCTGCTCCTCCGAGAGCAGCCCGACCACGGTTACGAGCTCGCTGCGCGGTTGCGGCCCATGCACGACGGCGACGGCGACGCCGGCGGCGTCTACCGCGCGTTGCGCAGCCTTGAACGGCAGGGCCTGGTCCGCTCGGAATGGCACACGTCCGACGTCGGGCCGGCGCGGCGCACCTACTACGTCACGCCCGACGGCGTGACCTCCCTCGACTCGCTCGCCGACAGCCTCGGGCAGACGCACGAGGCTCTGCACGTCTTCCTCGATCGCTACGCGCGGGTGGTCGCCGCCGCCAGGCGGGGATGCCCCGAGGGGAGCCGAATTGACCGTCGAGCTGACAGCTGCGGACGCGGAAACGGCGTTCACGCGGCGCGACGGGCCGATCGGCCTGCTGACCGCTGACGCCCCCGCTCTCGCCGCCGCCTGCCACGCCATGGCGCGGCGGTTTCATCGCGGCGGCAGACTGATCGCGTTCGGCACCGGCTGTTCCGCCGCTGACGCCGCGCATGTCGTCGTGGAGTTCGTGCATCCGGTGATCATCGGCAAGCGGGCGCTGCCGGCGCTGTCGTTGCCGGGTGGGTCCGCCGGGTTCACCGCCGAGCTCGGTCTGTTCGGCGAGGCCGAGGACATCGCTCTGGCGATCGCGCCCGACGGCGGCGACGAAGCAGTCGCCGACGCGCTGGCGGCCGCCCGGGAGCGCGGGCTGCTGACTGTGGCGCTGCTCGGCGGAGCGGTCGATGGCCCGGTCGCCCTGTTGCCCGATCTGGACCACGTCATCGCGGTGCACTCGGACGACCCCCGCATCGTGCGCGAGGCCCAGGTCACCTCGTACCACGTGCTCTGGGAGCTCGTACACGTCTTCCTCGATGCCCCGGAGGTACTGGCATGAACACGGCTTCGAGCACCGGCCCGAGCGCCCTGTCGCCCGACCCGCACCCCGGCGAGGTCTGTATCACCTGCTCCGACATGGCCGTCGCGGTTACGGTCACCGCTCTGCTCGGCGACGGTCTCGCCTTGGTCGACACCGGCGCGGGGCCGGGCACCGAGGAGGAGGTCAGTGTCGCGCTCGTCGACGCAGGGGTTGGTCACACCGTCCTCGTCCATGCGGGCGAGGCCATCGCCAGGGTCGAACCGCCCGGGCCGATCCAGCACCGGAGCCGGTCGTCATGAGCGTCGAGTCCCTCTACCCCTTCCTGCACTCGGGGGCCACCGACCTGAACGTGCTGCTGGCCGACGTCGCCCGGTCGACAGCGGAGAAGGTCGGAGAGATCGGGCGGCTGCGCCACGAGGTGCTCGCCGCCCATGCCGCTGAGCTGGCGGCCTGCGCCACGGCGATGGCGGAGCGGTTCGACCGCGGCGGGCGGTTGCTGGCCTTCGGCAACGGCGGCTCGAGCACGGACGCCGCCGCGATGGTCGCGCTCTGCGTCGACCCCGGGCCGGCCTGGCGGCCGTTGCCCGCCCTCGCGCTCGCGGCCGACGTCGCCACGCTCACCGCGCTCGCCAACGACGTCGGTTTCGAGAACGTCTTCGCCCGGCCGGTGGCAGCAGCGGGCCGGCCGGCCGATATCGCGCTGGGCCTGTCGACGAGCGGGGGGTCGGCCAACGTGCTGCGCGGGCTGGCCGTCGCCCACGAGCGTGGCCTGCTCACCGTCGGACTGGCCGGGTACTCCGGCGGCGCGATGGCAGAGGCGGCCGCCCGCGGCGAGATCGACCACCTCTTCGTGATGCCGTCGGCGTCGGTGCACCGCATCCAGGAGGCGCAGACCACCACGTACCACGTGCTGTGGGAGCTGGTGCAGCGCGCGCTGGGCCATCGGTGACCGAACCGTCGTTGCAGGTCCAGCCGCATACCGAGGGGCGGGTACGGGCCCGGATCCGGGTCAGCGGGATCGTGCAGGGCGTCGGGTTCCGGCCGTTCGTGCACGGGCTGGCCGGGCAACTGGGGCTCGTCGGCTTCGTGGGCAACGACGAGTCCGGTGTGGTCATCGAGGCCGAGGGCACGGCGCCCGCCCTGGACGCCATGCTCGCCGCGCTGCGCGACCGGCCGCCCGCGCTGGCGCTCGTCACCCACATCGCGGCGACGAACATGCCGCTGCGCGGCGACACCGCCTTCGCCATCGCGGCCAGCTCGGCCCGGGGCCCCCGGGCCACCCTCATCTCGCCCGACACGGCCACCTGCGCTGAGTGTCTGGCCGAGCTGCGGGACCCGGCCGACCGCCGCTATCGCCACCCGTTCATCACCTGCACGAACTGCGGGCCCCGGTTCACGATCGTCACCGGCGTGCCCTACGACCGGGTCGCCACAACCATGGCCGGCTTCCCGATGTGCCCCGCCTGCGCTGCGGAGTACCACGACCCGGCCGACCGGCGGTTCCACGCGCAGCCGGTGTGCTGTCCGGACTGCGGTCCCACGCTGCGGTTGGTCGACGCCGACGGCCACGACCTCCCCGGGGACCCGATCACCGGCGCGGCGCGGATGCTCATCGACGGCGGGGTGCTGGCCGTGAAGGGGCTAGGCGGCTACCACCTGGCGGCGCTCGCCGGCAACGAGCAGGCCGTCGCGGAGCTGCGGGCCCGCAAGCACCGGGAGGACAAGCCGTTCGCGGTGCTGGCTCCCGGCCTCGCGGCGGCCGCCACATTGGCGGAGCTCGGGCCGGCCGAGGCTGCCGAGCTCGCGTCACGGCGCGCGCCGATCGTGCTGCTGCGCAGGCGCCGTAGTGCGCCACTTGCCGCCGCCGTCGCCCCCGGCAACGACCACATCGGGCTCATGCTGCCCTACACGCCCGTGCACCACCTGCTGCTCGACGACCTCGCCGCTCCGATCGTGCTGACCAGCGGCAACCTCTCGGACGAACCGATCGCCCACCTCGATGACGATGCCGCTGCCCGGCTGGGCGGCATCGCGGACGCCTTCCTGACCCACGACCGGCCGATCCGCACGCGCGCCGACGACTCGGTGCTGCGGGTGGTGGCCGGGCGGACCTACCCGATCCGCCGCTCCCGCGGCTACACCCCGGAGCCCCTGCAGATCGGCGTCGCCGCCGGGGAGCCGGTGCTCGGCTGCGGCGCAGAGCTGAAGAACACGTTCTGCGTGCTGAGGGGCGCGGAGGCCTTCCCCTCGCACCACGTCGGTGACCTGGAGAACGCCGAGACGCTGCGGGCGTACACCGACGGGATCGACCACCTCGGACGCCTGCTCGACGTGACGCCCACCGTGCTTGCCCACGACCTGCACCCGGAGTACCTGTCCACCAAGTACGCGATCGAGCGCGGCGCGGTCGAGCCCGGTCTGCGCCTGGTCGGCGTGCAACACCACCACGCGCACCTGGCGGCGTGCCTGGCGGAGAACGGCGAGGCAGGGCCCGCGATCGGGATCGCCTGCGACGGCTTGGGCTACGGCACCGACGGTGTGCTGTGGGGTGGTGAGGTGCTGGAGGTCTCCCTCACCGGCTTCCGGCGGCTCGCGCACCTCGAGCCCGCGCCGCTGCCCGGTGGGGCCACAGCCATCCGGCAACCGTGGCGGATGGCTGCGGCCTGGCTGCACGCCACTGGCACCGACCCGGCCGGCCTTGCCGTCGCGGCGCGGAACTCTCCGGTGTGGACGCAGGTGGAGCGGCTCCTGTCATCGGATCTGGAGGTGCCCACCACGACGAGCGCAGGTCGCCTCTTCGACGCCGTCGCGGCCCTCGTCGGGATCCGGGACCGGGTGAACTACGAGGGCCAGGCGGCCATCGAGCTGGAGCAGGCGGCGTCGGCAGTCGGGGAGTGCGAGGGCTACCCCGTCCGGCTCGACGACCAGCTGATCCGCGCAGGCGACCTGATACGCGCCGTCGTCGCCGACCTGCGGGTCGGTACCCCCGTTCCGGTGATCGCCGCCCGCTTCCACACCGGGCTGCACGACGCCCTGGTGGCCGCGGCTGTGCGGTCGGCGGCCGACACCGGGCTCGAGGTGGTGGCCCTGTCCGGCGGGGTGTTCCAGAACCTCCGGCTCCTCCACGGCCTGTCCGCTCGGCTCACCGCGGTGGGGCTGCGGGTGCTCGTGCACTCCCGGGTGCCGTGCAACGACGGCGGGATCAGCCTCGGCCAGGTGGCGGTGGCCGCCGCGAGCACAGCCGGAACCTGACGACCGGACGAACGCGCACTGGTTCACGTCGGCAGTAGAACCCGTGCGCACTCGCCATGGCGTCACTGCACCTCGATCACGTGGACGACGCGGTCCAGCACGCGGAAGTCGTCGGCGTTGCGCGTGGCGAGGCTCAGGCCGTGGCGCTCGGCGGTGGCGGCGATGAGCAGGTCGAGGCGCCGCGGACGGGGGTTTCGGCCCGTAGATCGAACCATGTTGGCGACTAGGCCGTAGGACGCGGCAACAGCGATGTCGAGCGGGATCACCTCCATGGCGTCGACGATGACGCCCAGGCGGCGCCTGCGTCGTAGCCGCTCCTCGGCATCCCCGGCGGCGCCCACCCCGTACTCCAGTTCGGCGACTGTGATCGCGCTGACCGCCACGTAGTCGGCGATGGACGCAAGGCCCGCGGTGGGCGGCGTGATGACAACGGACGTGTCCAGCAGGACCTGACGGGCGCCCTCGCCTGTCGTCACCGTTCGCCGGCCCGATCCCACGGGTCGGAGGGACGGTCGTCGCCGAAGAGCTCGTCGGCGTCAGCCATGTCGCGCGCCCACCGGCCGGGGTCAGGCGCGGGCCCGGATGCTGCCAGGATTTCGTCGAGGGCGGCGGCCGGTATCAGGCGCCTCCTGGGGCTCGTACGTTGATGCGGCACCAGATCGGCGACTGCGCGTCCGTGCACGGTCACGGTGAAGGACTCTCCTTCGGCCACCCGGCGCATGATCTCGGCGTTGTTGTTGCGCAGCTCGGACTGCCTGATGGGCTCGGCCATGTTCGCCACAATAGCTATGAGATAGCGGTAACGCTATCTCGGCACACTGTGCTCGGCCTCAACGAGCGGCGCGTTCCGCCTCGGCGAGAGCGTGGGCCGCGGTGACGAGGCCGAGATGGCTGAAGGCCTGGGGAAAGTTGCCCAGGAGCTCGCCCGTCGTGCTGTCGATCTGCTCGGCGAACAGTCCGAGGGGGGTCGCGCAGCGTGCTGCGCGGTCCAGTACGACACGGGCGCGAGCGGTCTGGCCGGTGATCGCGAGGGCGTGAGCCAGCCAGAAGGTGCAGAGCAGGAAGGTGCCCTCCGTGGAGTCGAAACCGTCGTCGACGCGGTAGCGGTAGAGCAGCCCGCGCTCGTCGGCCAGGCCGCGCTCGACGGCGTCGATGGTCGCGTGCAGCCCGGGATGATCGGGGGGCAGGAACCCGACGATGGCGAGCAACAGCACCGAGGCGTCCAGCTCGTCTGAGCCGAAGGCCTGGGTGAACGCCCCCGCGTGGTCGCTCCAGCCCTGCGTGAGGATGGCGTCGCGGATCTCGCGGTGCGCCGCCGCCCAGGTGGCCGCCCGGTCCTGGTCCGGTTGCAGCACATCGCTCATCGCCAGCCCCCGGTCCACGGCCACCCAGCACATCAGCTTGCTGTGCAGGAAGGGGCGGCCCGGACCGCGCATCTCCCAGATCCCCTGGTCGTCGTCCTTCCACCGGGCGGCAGCGGCATCGACGGCCGCGACGAGGAACGTGCGTGTCGGGTCATCCAGCTCACCCAACTGGCCCCGGAGCGTGTAGGCGGCGTCGAGGAGCGCGCCGTAGACGTCGAGCTGGCGTTGTCGCCAGGCATCGTTGCCGGTCCGGACCGGGCCACTGCCCCGCCAGCCCGACAGGTGGGGGAGTTCCCGTTCAAACAGGTCCCGCTCGCCGCCGACGCCGAACATGATCTGCAGGTCCTGCCCGAGGTGGAGTTGCGTCGCCGCCGCGGTCGCGAGGAAGGAGAAGAACCGGCCTGCCTCGTCCGGGCACGCCGCGATCCACAGCCCCTGCAGGGTCATGCTGGCGTCCCGTACCCAGGTGAACCGGTAGTCCCAGGTACGGCCGCTCCCCACGCCCTCGGGCAGGCTGGTGGTCGGGGCTGCGGCCACCGCGCCGGTGCGTGCGCAGGTGAGGCCCTGCAGCACCACCCCGCTGTGGTGTACCAGGTCGCGGTGCGGACCCTCATAGCGTTGGTGCAGCTGCGACCAGCTCCGCCATGCCTCGTCCGTGGTGTCGAGACCCTGTCGGATCTGCCGGGAGCTCCATGGGGCCGGGGCCGGGTCCCAGGCGCTCCCCTGGGTCAGGGCGAAGGCCAGCTCCTGCCCTTCCGTCAACGTCACCACCGCGTGGGCGGTGCCCTCGTCCACGTCCATGTCCAGTTCCGTGCTGAGGATCAGCACCGTCGCACCCCCGTGCGCCACCACGGCATGACGCTCGCGGCTCAGCCAGGGCTGCACCAACCCGAACTCCGGGCGCGGGGCGTACTCGACGCGCACGGTCACCTCTCCGCGGACGCAGCGCACGGCCCGCAGCAGCACTCCAGGCGCGTTCCGGCCGAGCTGGTGACCCCGATCCTCCCGGCCCAGCGCCATGGCCTCGGTCAGCAGCAGGTCACCGTCCGGGGCGTCCCATGTCGTCTCGAGGACGAGCCCGGAGGGCCGGTAGCGACGCCTGCTGGCCGATCCGCCGATGGCCGGGGCGATCAGGAAGTGTCCTGCCGCCTGGTCGAGCAGTCGCGCCAGGACCGGCGGGCTGTCGAACCGGGGCAGGCACAGCCAGTCCACGGACCCTGCGCTGGTCACCAGCGCCGCCGCCCCGCAGTCCGACAACAGCGCGTGGTGGTCCAGCGGTACGTCGCTCATCGCACTCCCTCGCTGCGCTCGGTCGACGCTTCGCGAAGGCGCTGTGACACTGATTCGCTCGCACGCTCGCTCACCGCGGCTCAGTCCCGCAGCCTGCCCCGACGGTGACGCAGCCAGTCGTACCACGCGTCGAGCCCGTCCCCGCGGGTCGCGGAGATCTCCAGCACCTCGACGGCGGGGTTGGCGCGGCGGGCGTAGGACACGCAGTCGGCCACGTCGAAGTCGACGTAGGGGAGCAGGTCGACCTTGTTCACCAGCATCAGGTCGGCCGTGCGGAACATGTGCGGGTACTTCAGCGGCTTGTCGGCCCCCTCGGTCACCGACATGATCACCACGCGGCCGGCCTCCCCGAGATCGAACAGGGCCGGGCAGACCAGGTTTCCGACGTTCTCCACGAACAGCAGGGAGTCCGGCTCGGGGGCGAGGGCGTGGAGCCCCGCGGCGACCATGTCGGCATCGAGATGGCAGCCCGCGCCGGTGTTGATCTGGACGACCCGCGCTCCGGTCGCGCCGATCCGCTCGGCGTCGAGCAGGGTCTCCTGGTCACCCTCCAGGACCGCGCACCGCAGCTCATCGCCGAGATCGCGGATCGTACGGGTGAGCAGGGTGGTCTTGCCCGAGCCGGGCGAGCTCATCAGGTTGAGCGCGATGACGCCCCGGTCCGCGAGCCACCGACGGTTGCGCCCGGCGAGGTCGTCGTTCTTCGCCAGCAGGTCGACCTCGAGCGCGACGGTCCGCGTGTCCGGTTCCGTGCGGACGGGAGCCGTGTGCCCGTGCCCGTGGCTGTGGTCGTCGTGCCCGTGCCCGTGCCTGTGCCCTTGCCCCGCCGACAGGTCCGTCATCCGCACGCCGGCGTCATCGGAACAGCCGCATGTCGCACACACGCTCAGACCACCTCGACCTCTCGGATCCGCAGCTCCCGCCCGCCCTGCACCTCGACGTCGGCGCTGCCGCAGTCGTCGCACAGGGGCAGCACCTCGCCGGTCTCGAACGCCGCCCCACAGGTGCGGCACACCGCCCGCCCCGGCGGCTCGTCGATCTCGAGGGCCGCGCCCTCGCATGTGGTGCCGGCCGCGACCATCTCGAAGCAGAACCGGACGGCGTCCGGCACGAGACCGGACAGCCGGCCGACCTCCAGCCGGATCCGGCGCACACGTGCGTCCCGCATCCGCTGGGTCACGGTGGTGACGACGGTCTGGGTGATCGACAGCTCGTGCATCGCCGGGCGAGGGCTAACAGATCCGGGGCAGGGGATCGCCCACCAGCAGGTCCACGATCCGCGTGCCGCCGAACGCCGTGCGCAGCAGCACCAGCCCCGGCGGGTCGTCCTTGATCGTGCCGATCACAGCCGCGCCGTCGCCGAGCGGGTGCGCGTGCAGCGCCGCCAGCGCCGCGTCGGCCTGCTCGGCCGCAACGACGGCGACGAGCCTTCCCTCGCAGGCGACGTACAGCGGGTCGATGCCGAGCAGCTCGGACGCCCCGTTGACGACCGGCCGCACGGGCAGCGCGGCCTCGTCGAGCACCACGGCCACCTGCGAGGCCACCGCCACCTCGTTGCAGATCGTGGCGACACCGCCGCGAGTGGCGTCCCGGAGCAGGCGCACCCCGTCGCCAGCCGCGTCGAGCAGCCCCGCCGTGATCTCGTGCAGCGGCGCGGTGTCGGAGACGATGTCGGCGGAGATGTCGAGCTCGCCGCGCGCGAGCATCACGGTGACGCCGTGGTCGCCGATCGGACCCGAGACGAGCACGACGTCGCCGGGCTGCGCAGCCGCGGCCGAGAGCACGACGGGGCGTTCCAGCACCCCCACGCCTGCCGTGTTGATGTAGCAGCCGTCGGCCTTGCCCCGCTCGACGACCTTGGTGTCGCCGGTGACGATCTGCACGCCGGCGGCCTCTGCGGCAGCGGCCATGGACGCCACGATGCGCTGCAGGTCGGCGACCGGGAAGCCCTCCTCGAGGATGAAACCGCAGGACAGGTACAGCGGTCGTGCGCCGCACATCGCGAGGTCGTTGACCGTGCCGTTGACCGCGAGGTCGCCGATGTCGCCCCCGGGGAAGAACAGCGGGGACACCACGTAGGAGTCGGTCGTGAACGCGAGCCGGCCGGTCACGCCGTTCGACCACGTCGGGGCGAGCTGGGCGCCGTCCTCCAACTGCTCCAGCACCGGGTTGCGGAACGCATCGAGGAACACTGCCTCGATGAGCGTCTGCGTCGCCTTTCCGCCCGCGCCGTGGGAGAGCGTGATCCGCTCCTCTTTGATCTTCGCCTTGCGGGCGCGGGCCTTCGCGATCCGGGCCAGCACCTGCTCCTCACGGGTGAGGTGCTCGGCGCCCGCGTGGGCCGCGACAGCCTCCTCCGCCCAGTTCGCCCTGACCGGGATGTTCGAGCCGAGATCCTGGGTCATGTCCGGGTCGCCTCCTTGACGCGCTCCCGGCTGAACCGGCCGAAGTTGTAGTACGCGGCACACGCTCCCTCGGACGAGACCATGCAGGTGCCGATCGGAGTCTCGGGCGTGCACGCGGTGCCGAAGACCTTGCACTCCCACGGCTTGAGGACGCCCTTGAGCACCTCGCCGCACTGGCAGGCCTTCGGATCGGCCACCCGCACGCCCGGCACGGAGAAGATCCGCTCCGCGTCGAACTGGGCGTAGCGCTCCCTCACCTGTAGCGCCGAGTGCGAGATGAAGCCCAGCCCGCGCCACTCGAAGTGCGGCCGCAGCTCCATCACCTCGCCGATCACCTGCAGCGCCTTGGCGTTGCCGTTCCACGGCACCACGCGCGTGTACTGGTTCTCGATCTCGCAGCGGCCCTCCTTCAGCTGCAGCAGCAGCTGGTAGACCGACTGCAGGATGTCGAGCGGCTCGAAGCCGGCGCAGACCAGTGGCTTGCCCGCGTCGCGAGCGATCCACTCGTAGGGCCGGCACCCGATCACAGTGGAGACGTGGCCCGGGCCGATGAAGCCGTCCAGGCGCAGGTCGGGGGAGTCGAGGATCGCCTTGATCGCCGGGATGATCGTGACGTGGTTGCAGAAGATCGAGAAGTTGTCGAGACCCTCGGCGGCTGCACGCAGCACCGTCATCGCGGTGGACGGCGCGGTGGTCTCGAACCCGATGGCCATGAAGACCACGCGCTTGTCGGGGTTCTTCCGCGCGATCTTCAACGCGTCGAGCGGCGAGTAGACCATCCGGATGTCCGCGCCCTCGGCCTTGGCGTCGAAGAACGACCCGGCCCCGCCCGGCACCCGCATCATGTCGCCGAACGCGGTCATGATCACGTCGGGGTCCTTGGCGATCGCGATCGCGTCGTCCACCCGTCCCATCGGGAGCACGCAGACCGGGCAGCCGGGACCGTGCACGAGCCGGACCGACTCCGGCAGGTGGTCCTCGAGGCCGTGCT
>DASRSC010000368.1:0-3292 GCA_035695525.1 Pseudonocardia sp.
GGTGGCGATGCGCACGGCGTCGCGCGTGCGCAGCTCCAGTCGGCTGGTCCACTCGCCCCGCTGCAGCGTCAGGTAGTTCTGCCACCCGCGCTCGGCCTCCAACATGCCGCGCATCTCGGCGAAGAGGCTCCCGCCCACGCCGCTGACGACGTCGACGCTGAGGCTCGGCTGCACCCCTGCGGCGATGAGCCGCCCGGTGGCCGGGTAGCCGTGGCCCATCTGCATCTCCACGCGCGGGGAGATCGCGACGTGCCCCCCGGTATCGGCGATGAGCCGCAGTTCCTCGTCGGTGCATGTGTTGCAGTGCACGAAGATCAGGTCCGGACCGAGCAGGCCGCGTTCGTGCATGCCGGTGATGGCGCGCATCCCGCCGAGCAGCCCGCACCCCAAGTGCAGCGACGTCCGCAGGTCGAGCTCCCGGGCCAGCCGCAGGTCCACGTCGGCCTCGTCCATGGAGGCGAACTCCGGTCCGAGGCTGGCGAGCGCCATCGTGACCCGGTTGTCGTCGGAGGTGAACCAGGTCTTGCGGACGCGGGCGGCGTCGGCGGTGTACCAGCTGGGGGCCGGCGTGCGCGGCAGGCCGTAGCCGTAGACGCCGCGGATGCCGGACTCGGTGAGCCCTTCGACGGCTGCGTCAGCGTGCTCGGGGGTGTTGACGATGTGCGACCAGTCGAAGATCGTCGTGATGCCGTTGTTGAGCGCCTCCAGCCCGCTGAGTAGGTCGGCGATGTGCACGTCCTCCGCGCTGAACTTCGGCCCGAGGCCGCCGAGCATGTGCTCGACGTACTCGCCGATCGTCCAGTCCGCGGCGATCTGGCGCACTGCGGCCTGCCACATGTGGCGGTGGGTGTCGACCAGTCCGGGCATCACTATCCGGTTGGTCGCGTCGATGCGCTGGGCTTCCGGCGCGTCGATGCGGGGGGCCACCTCGCGGATGACGTCGTTCTCGATGAGCACATCGCCCCGGTGCAGGTCGCCGATCGCGGGGTCGACGCTGAGGACGGTTCCGCCGGTGATGAGGGTCCACGCGGTCATCGGGAGAGCTCCTTCGCTCGTTCCGGTTCGGGGATGGAGACGGCGCTGCGAGTAGCGTCGGCGACAGCGCCGGTGGAGAAGACGGGTTGCCCACCGACAACGGTGAGGTCGGCGGCGATGGCGGGGATCGCGCTCTCGTCGACGGTGAGGTAGTCGGCGTCGAGTACGGCGAAGTCGGCGAGCGCACCGGGGAACAGGTTCCCGCGCTCGTGCTCTTCGAACGACATCCAGGCGCTCCCGGCCGTGTAGGCGGCCAGCGCCTCCTCTCGCGTGAGCAGGTGCTCGGGAGCGCGCCGCCGCACGCCGTCCAGTGAGCGGCCGGTGACCATCCACCAGAGCGCGAGCCATGGGCTGAACGACGACGCGCGGGTGGCGTCGGTCCCGGCGGCGATCGGGATCCCCGCGCGGCGCAGTTCGCCGAGCGGCGGCGCGCGGTGGATGGCCTCCTGCCCCCACACCCGCTCCGACGCGCCCGCCTTGAACACAAGGTGGTCGTCGACGACGACCCCCGCGCCGAGGGCCGCGAGACGTGCGGCGTTGCGCGGGCTGATCCGGTCCGCGTGCGCGATGACGAACCGCAGGTCGGTGAGCGGGGTCTCCGCGTGGACCTCCTCCCAGACATCGAGGATGACGTCAAGGCTGCTGTCGAGCACTGCATGCACCTGCATGGGCCAACCGCGGCGGGCCGTCGCCCGCGTGATCCGGAGGAAGTCCGCGCGCGCCTCCTCGCAGATCTCGAACGGCTCCAGGCCCTCGAAGTCGTGGCACCCGAAGTGCACCACCTCGCCGACGCCCAGGACGCGCAGCAGGTCGTCGCCGAAGCGGCTCTGCTGGTGGCGCAGCCACGCCTCGAGCTGTTCGGGCTCGTGGCCCGGGTCCACCGCAGAGAAGTAGAGCCGCATCCGCATGCTCAGCTCGTCGCGCCGCCACAGGTCGAACAGGCTGTCGTAGCGCTCGGGGCTCATGCCGAAGCCCCCCGCGTCGACCAGACCGGTGAGACCGGCCGCGTGCAGCTCGCGCATCATCGCCGCCGTGCTCGCCCGCTCCTGGTCCCGGGTACGCCGAGGCATGGCCGCCAGGCACTGGGAGAACGCACCCAGGCCGCTGACCCGGCCCGTCGGCCGGCCGTCGGCGTCGCGCTCGATGACGCCGCCCGGTGGGTCCTGACGCATCCGGTCCAGGCCGCTGCGTTGCACGGCCGCGGTGTTCAGGACGCTGTACTCGTAGAGGACCTGCAGGTAGACGGGGTGGTCCGGGGCCACACCGTCGAGCTCCTCGCGGGTGGGCGACCGGCCCTCGGTGAACTGGGTGGGGTGCCAGCCGCCGACGGCCCGGATCCACTCGCCGGGCTCGCACGTCGCGGTGGCGCCCTGGATGCTCTTCAGGGCTGACTGGACGTTCGGCATCCCGGTCCAGTGCAGCTCGCGGTCGAACGACGCCCCCGCGCGCACCGCGTGGATGTGCCCGTCGATCAGACCGGGCACCACGCGGCGGCCACCGAGGTCGACGATGGCCGTGCCGGGGCCCGCGAGGTCCCGCACCACCGCGTCGGTGTCGAGCGCGACCACGCGCCCGCCCGACACCGCGATCGCGGTCGGGTCACCCCCGGTCCCGTCCCGCACGCCCGGCCAGACCCGGCCGTTGAGGTAGATCCCCTCCGCCCTCACAGCTCTGCACTCCAGTCTCGCTGCTCCAGGCCGTTCTTGACCTCCCGGAGGAACCGAGCGGCGTACCCGCCGTCGATCGCGCGGTGGTCGAACGACAGCGCGAGGTTCCCCACCGGGCGCACCACCACGGCGTAGCCGCCGCCGGGCACCTCCACCGCGACCGGGCGCGGGGTCACCGCGTCCGTGGCGAGGATCGCCACCTGCGGCTGGTTGATCACCGCGGCGGTGAGGAGGGTGCCGTACGGGCCGGGGTTGCTGATCGTGAAGGTCCCACCGGCGAAGTCGTCCGCAGTGCTCTTGCGCTCCCGCGCGGTGCGGGCCAGCCGGGTGACGTCCCGGGCGATCGCCCGCAGCCGCTTCCCGTCGGCGTCCCGGACGACCGGGACGACGAGGCCGTCCGCGTCGAGGTCGACCGCTATCCCGAGGTTGACCCGGTTGTACACGAGCAGCTCATCGTCGCCGACGCTCGCGTTGACGTGCGGGAACTTCGCGATCGCTTCCACCACCGCCCGCGCGACGAACGGCAGGTACGTCAGGCTGCTGCCCTCGGCAGCCCGCCAGCTCTCGGCGACCGCCGCCCTGGCCCGGTC
>DASRSC010000369.1:0-7923 GCA_035695525.1 Pseudonocardia sp.
GGCCCGCGAGGGCGGCACGACGGTGGTGCTGGACGCGACCCAGTCCGTCGGCTGGTTCGACGCCGACCTGAGCTGGGCCGACGCCGTGGTGGCCGCAGCGTACAAGTGGCTGCTCAGCCCGCGCGGGGCCGCGTGGATGGCGATGCGGCCCGAGCTGGAGGTCGTACCGCACCTGGCGGGGTGGTATGCGGCCGCCGACCCGTGGGCGGGCATCTACGGCCTGCCGATGCAGGTGGCACAGAGTGCGCGGGCGCTCGACACCTCCCCCGCCTGGTACAGCCATGTCGGGGCTGCGGCCGTCCTGCCGTGGCTCGCCGGCCTGGACCGGGCGGCCGTGCACGCGCACTGTGTCGGCCTGGCCGACGGGCTCCGGACGGCGTTGGGGATGGAGCCCGCCGGGTCTGCGATCGTGTCCGTACGGACCCCGCGCGCGTTGGAGCGCCTGACGGAGGCCGGGGTCGTGGCGAGCGGCCGCGCCGGAGCGGCGCGGCTGGCGTTCCACCTCTACAACACCGAGGCCGACATGACGCGGGCGGCCGCCGCCCTCGCTTGACCCCATCTCGGGGCGGAACCCCACGTCATCACCGTGGCGCCGGGGGGTTCGCCGGCAGGCCGGCGTCGGTGGACGGCGTCTTCAGCCTGGTACGCAGCCGAGCACCCAGGCCCCGGCTGCTCGACGTCAGAGCTGCCGGGGGGTGATCGTCGTCTCGGTCACCGTGCCGTCGTCGCCGCGTTCGACTCGGTAGCCGTAGACGTCTGCGCGATCCGCGACCGCTTCGACGAACTCGGTGCCCCGGTAGTGGATTCCGACGCCGTCTTCGGTGGCGTAACCGGCGCCGATCGTGCCGTTGCCGATCAGTTCGTGGAAAACCGGCCGACGCCTCACCTCGCTGTCGCAGTGCGCGCAGTTCGAGTACGGCAGAAAGGCCAGGCCGTTGGTGATCGCAGCCAGCTCCGGCCCGAACGAGTCGGTGGTGCCACTCTCGTGCCAGCAGAGCGACCCGGCCGAGACGCCGCCGAGGACCACGCCGGACTCCCAGCACTCGCGCAGGATCCGGTCCAGCCCGTGTACCCGCCAGACCGCGAGCAGGTTCGCGGTACTGCCGCCGCCGACCCAGATGACGTCCTGGGAGAGGAGGTGCGCTCGGACGTTCTCCATGTTCGGCATCGTGAACAGGGCCAGATGAGACGTCGTGACGTCGTGGTCGGCGAATGCACCGTAGAAGGCGCTGATGTAGGTGGCCGCGTCACCGGTCGCGGTCCCGATGTAACAGAGCTTCGGGCGTCCGGACGTCCTGGCCAACTCGAAGGCGTAGGGGAAGATCGGGCCCGGCGCCCAGTCCAGCTGGCTCCGGTTCCGTGAGGAGAAGCCGATCGAGGTGGCGAGGATGGTGGGTGCATCAGCAGGCATGCCCTGATCGAATCATCGGGCCGGTTCGGACGGACCCGCCGGGCCAGCACGGCCGGGGAAGGGCAGGATCGCGGGCGGCGAGTTGACGACCACCCGCCACCGAGCGCAGCGGAGTGTGCCCGCGCTGAGGACGTCGAGTGCGTACTGGCGCAGCCCGCGGTTACCGGTGCGCTCCACCACCGCGCGCCATGCGGCGAGCGCGTCGGTCTCGGCGACGACCGCCAGCGCGGCCGCGGAGGGCCCGTCGACGACGGGCTGCGGGGTGCTGTAGGCGGGTTGCGCCGAGACGGGAGGCGTCCCGGCATCCGTGAGTGACTTCTCGACCGCCGTGCGCAACGTCATGTGGGCATCCGAGTCTTCACCGGCCTGTCCGAGCTGGTCGGCCGGCAGGAAGGCGACGATGAGTGAGTAGCACCACAGGGCGGCGTGTTCTGCGGCGAGCGCGCCCTGCAGCGCGTCCTGGGTCGCCTTCGTGAGTCGGGGCGGTCCGGTCGGAGGTGCCCCGCTCACGTGAGCACCTCTGCGTAGGCGTTGCAGCACGCCGCCACCGATGCGACGAGCCCCACGCGCTCGGCGGGCAGATCGAGTGCGGCGGTGGCCGCGGCCTCGCCGGATGCGAGCACCGCCGCGCGCACCTGTGCCAGGGTGGCGGACCCCTGCGCCGGAGCGGGCGTCGTGGCCGGCGTGGTGGACGGCCTCGCGGGGTCGAGCCGGGCGACCTCGGCGTCGAGGGCGGCGGCGTGCGCGGTGCGGGCCTCGACAAGGGGCTGTACGCGGTCGGCGAGGTTCGGCGACGCGGTGATCGCCGCCGTGGCCAGCGCGGCGTCCGTGCGTGCGGCATCGGCGAGCGCGATCAGCGGGTCGGGCCCCTGGGGCACGGGGGCGGTCGAGCAGCCGGCCAGCGCGGGCGGGAGGAGCAGCAGTCCGGCGAGCACCTGACGACGGGAGATTCCGGGCGAGGTCGCCGGCCCGATCGGTGCTCTCACGACTTCTCCTCACCCTGCTCGCCGCGGGCACATCCTGCCAGGCCGCGGCCGTGGCCCGGCGCGATACCCTGGCAAACTCACCGCAAGCGCCAGCGGCATCCGCCGCAGTGTCGCGTAGGCGGAGCACGACAGAGCAGGAGTCATCCGATGCCCTCCCCCCGCCCCGCGCAGGATGCCGGGCAGCCGCCCGGACAGCTGCACGGCGTGCTGGAACCGATCGTCCGTGATGCCGGATTCGAGCTGGACCAGCTCGACGTCCGTGCCGCGGGCCGCCGTCACACCATCAAGGTCGTGGTGGACTCCGACTCCGGCGTCGGGCTGGACGACATCGCGCATCTGTCCCGGGCCGTCTCGGCCGAGCTGGACCTGCACGAGCACCTCATCGGCGGCTCCTACAACCTCGAGGTCACGTCCCCTGGCGTGGACCGGCCGCTGACCGGTCGCCGGCATTGGCGCCGGGCCCACCTGCGTCAGGTCGCCGTCCGCACCCACGACGGGGTTACGTTCACCGGCCGGGTCGGGCCGGCCGGCGAGGAGGCTGTCACGCTGCTCGTCGACGGCGAGCTGCGGGGGCTGCGCTACGCCGACGTGGCACACGCCGGGGTTCAGGTGGAGTTCCGGCCCGCACCCGAATCGGAGCTGCAGCTGCTGCAGGGGGCGTCCGAGCCACCTGAGGAGGAGACGGCATGAACGTCGACATCGCGGCGCTGCGAACCATCGAGCGCGAGAAGGACATCCCGTTCGAGACGGTCATCGAAGCGATCGAGACCGCCCTGCTCACCGCCTACAGGCACACCGACGGCCACCAGTCGCACGCCCGCATCGACATCGACCGCAAGACGGGCGCTGTCCGCGTGATGGCGCAGGAGCTGGGTCCCGAGGGTGATGTCGACTCCGAGTGGGACGACACCCCCGAGGGCTACGGCCGGATCGCGGCCACCACCGCGCGCCAGGTGATCGTCCAGCGCCTGCGCGACGCAGAGCACGAGCGGACCTACGGCGAGTTCGCGGCGAAGGAAGGCGAGATCGTCGCGGGGGTCATTCAGCGCGACGCGCGGGCCAACGCGCGCGGGGTGGTGATCGTGCAGTTGAGCGGCCAGACCGAGGCCGTGCTGCCGCAGGGGGAGCAGGTGCCCGGCGAGCGGTACGAGCACGGTTCGCGGATCCGGTGCTACGTGCTCGGAGTGACGCGGGGAATGCGCGGGACGCAGATCACGTTGAGCCGGACGCATCCCAATCTCGTACGGAAGTTGTTCGCGCTCGAGGTTCCGGAGATCGTCGACGGCTCGGTGGAGATCGTCGCGGTGGCCAGGGAGGCCGGGCACCGGTCGAAGATCGCCGTCCGGTCGACCGTACCGGGGGTCAATCCGAAGGGTGCGTGCATCGGCCCCGTCGGGGCGCGGGTGCGCGGCGTGATGAGCGAGCTTGCCGGAGAGAAGATCGACATCATCGACTGGTCAGAGGACCCGGCGACGTTCGTTGGCAATGCCCTGTCACCGTCGAAAGTGGTGTCGGTCACGGTTCTCGATGCGCGCACCAGAACCGCGCGCGTGGTGGTGCCCGACTTCCAGCTGTCGCTGGCCATCGGCAAGGAAGGCCAGAATGCCCGGTTGGCGGCCCGGCTCACGGGCTGGCGCATCGATATCCGTAGCGACGCCGACCCCCGAGGGGCCGTCGACGCACCCGAGTCGGAGTCGGTCGGCTGAGTCGCAAGGGACCCAGCGAAGGCGGAACGCGCAACGGTGCTGCGCTACACTCCACCTCGGCCCACAACTCGGGTTCGGCTCCCGCCCGTCCGGCGCCCGCTGCGGATCTGCGATCCGCGGCAGGACCTCTTCGGACCTGCATCGGTTGCCGGACCCGGTCGAAGGCCGACGGTCTGTTGCGGGTCGTCGTGGTGGACGGGGTGCTCACCCCGGACCCGCGGCGGCGGCTCCCCGGACGAGGTGCATGGTTGCACCCGGCTCCGGAGTGCCTGGACCGTGCCGAGCGGCGCTCGGCGTTCCCGCGGGCGCTACGCGTCCCGGGTCCGCTGGACACCGGTGCGGTACGAGTCAGAATCGAGGCTGGGGGTCGGAGCGAGCACGCGAACGAAGCAATGCGGATGGGCAGTACCGCGAGCGGGGCCCGGGAGAGACCCGGGTCCGTCACACGAGGAAGCAAGGTCGACCCGTCATGAGCCAGTCGTGAAGATCGCACCATGAACGTGCTTCGACACTAGGTTCGAGGTCGAGCGGAAACCGCCGCCGGCCTCCGATAAACAAGGAGTGCAGTGGCAGGCAAGGCCCGCGTGCACGAGCTCGCAAAGGAGCTCGGCGTCAGCAGCAAGCAAGTCCTGAGCAAGTTGCAGGATCTCGGCGAGTACGTGAAGTCCCCGTCCTCGACCGTCGAGGCCCCCGTGGCCCGCAAGCTTCGTGAATCCATGTCCAACGGCAACGACTCGGGTGGTCGTCGTTCCGGTGGCGGCAGGCCGCGCCCTGGTGGCGGCACTCCGGGTCCGTCGGCCGTGCCGTCGCGCCCGGCGCAGCCGTCGGGTGGTTCGGTCCCCGGACCGGGACGCCCGGGGCCGCAGCAGCCGTCCGCCCCGGCGGCGTCGGCCCCGGCCGCATCCGCTCCGGCCCCGTCCTCGACGGGGTCGCAGGACCGTCCTCGGCCCACCGGCCCGCGCCCAGGTCCTCGGCCCGGCCCCGCGGCCACTCCGGCCCCGCCGGAGCGCAGCGAGCCGCAGCAGCCCGCCGCGCAGGCCCCGGCCGCGTCGCTGCCGTCGCAGCCTGCGACTCGCCCCGCGCAGCCCGATCCCGGTCGGCCGCAGCCCGGGCAGGCCCAGCCGGGTCAGGGCCCGGCGACGCCTGGTCAGCAGCGGCCCGCCGCTGCCGACGCAGGTGGGGTCGTCCCGCCGCGTCCGAGCGGCCCGCGTCCCGGCCCGCGCACGCCGCGGGTGGGTAACAACCCGTTCGGTGTCGGTTCCGGCGCCCCGCCGCGCCCGGCCGCTCCGCGTCCCGGCCCGCCCGCACCCGGGCAGCCCCCCGCACAGGGTGGCCAGGGTCAGGGGCAGGGCGCTGGTCCCAGCCAGGGCGGTCCCAGCCAGGGCGCCCCTCGTCCCGGCGGTCCGCGTCCCGGGGCCCCGCGTCCCGGTGAGCCCGGCCGCGCCGGCCCGCGCCCCCCGTCGCCCGGCAACATGCCTCCGCGCCCGAACCCCGGCATGATGCCGGCGCGTCCGGCTGCCGGACGTGGTGGTCCGGGTGGTCCCGGTGGCCGTGGTGGTCCCGGTGGTCGTCCTGCCGGTCCCGGCGGTCGTCCCGGTGGTCCCGGCGGTCGTCCCGGCGGTGGCGGCTTCCGTCCCGGCGGCGGTGGTCCCGGTGGTCCTGGTGGTGGCGGCGCTCCGGCAGGTGGCGGTTTCCGCAGCGGTCCCGGTGGCGGTGGCCGTCCGGGTGGCGGCGGCGGTCGCGGTCGTGGTGGAGCCGCAGGTGCCTTCGGCCGTCCCGGTGGGCCGGCCCGCAAGGGTCGCAAGTCGAAGCGGCAGAAGCGCCAGGAGTTCGACTCGATGCAGGCCCCCTCGGTCGGCGGCGTCCGCCTGCCGAAGGGCCACGGAGAGACGATCAAGCTCCCGCGTGGTGCCTCGCTCACCGACTTCGCCGACAAGATCAATGCCAACCCCGCCGCGCTGGTGCAGGTGCTGTTCCACCTCGGTGAGATGGTCACCTCCACGCAGTCGGTGTCCGACGAGATCCTCGAGCTGCTCGGCAGCGAGATGAACTACGCCGTGCAGGTCGTCAGCCCGGAGGAGGAGGACCGCGAGCTGCTCGACAGCTTCTCCATCTCCTACGGCGAGGACGCCGGTGGCGAGGAGGACCTGGTCATCCGGCCGCCGGTCGTCACCGTCATGGGTCACGTCGACCACGGCAAGACGCGCCTGCTCGACACGATCCGCAAGGCCAACGTCATGGAGGGCGAGGCAGGCGGCATCACCCAGCACATCGGTGCCTACCAGGTGGTCACCGAGCTCGAGGGCTACGAGCGGCCCATCACTTTCATCGACACCCCGGGCCACGAGGCGTTCACCGCCATGCGTGCCCGCGGTGCCAAGTCGACGGACATCGCGGTCATCGTGGTGGCGGCCGACGACGGCGTGATGCCGCAGACGGTGGAGGCGATCAACCACGCCCAGGCGGCCGACGTGCCGATCGTGGTCGCGGTCAACAAGATCGACAAGGAGGGGGCCAACCCCGCCAAGATCCGTCAGCAGCTCACCGAGTACGGGCTGGTCGCCGAGGAGTATGGCGGCGACACGATGTTCGTCGACATCTCGGCGCGCGAGAACATCAACATCGACCAGCTGCTCGAGGCGATCCTGCTCACCGCCGACGCCTCCCTCGACCTCCGGGCCAACCCCGACATGGAGGCGCAGGGCGTCGCGATCGAGGCCCACCTGGACCGCGGTCGCGGTCCGGTGGCCACGGTGCTGGTGCAGCGCGGCACGCTCCGGGTCGGCGACTCGGTTGTGGCGGGCGACGCCTCCGGGCGCGTCCGGCGGATGTTCGACGAGCACGGCGACGACGTCATCGAGGCGTACCCGTCGCGTCCGGTGCAGGTCATCGGGTTCACCTCGGTGCCAGGCGCGGGCGACACGTTCCTCGTCGTCGACGAGGACCGGGTGGCTCGCCAGATCGCCGACCGGCGCCGGGCCCGCGAGCGCAACGCCGAACTGGCGTCGCGTCGCAAGCGGGTCAGCCTGGAGGACCTGGACGCCGCGCTCAAGGAGACCAACCAGCTCAACCTCATCATCAAGGGCGACAACTCGGGAACGGTCGAGGCCCTCGAGGACGCGTTGTTGCAGCTGGAGGTCGGCGAGGACGTGGAGCTGCGGGTGATCCACCGCGGTGTCGGTGGCATCACCGAGGGCGACATCAACCTCGCCATCGCCGACAACGTCATCGTCCTGGGCTTCAACGTCCGGGCCGAGGGCAAGGCGACGGAGCTGGCCAACCGCGAGGGCGTGGAGATCCGGTACTACTCGGTGATCTACCAGGCCATCGAGGACATCGAGCAGGCGCTCAAGGGCATGCTCAAGCCGGAGTTCGAAGAGGTCGAGCTGGGCCGCGCGGAGGTCCGCGAGGTCTTCAAGTCCTCCCGGGTCGGCACGATCGCCGGTTGCCTCGTGATGTCCGGCACGATCCGGCGGAACGCGCGGGGCCGGCTGCTGCGCGACAGCGTGGTGATCGCGGACAACCTCCCGATCAGCTCGCTGCGGCGGTTCAAGGACGACGTGGTCGAGGTCCGCGAGGGCTTCGAGTGCGGTTACACCCTCGGTAACTACAGCGATATCAAGGTCGGCGACGTCATCGAGACCTTCGAGATGCGCGAGAAGCCGAGGAGCTGACGCGACGGGGGGGACCGGCTCCGGCCGGTCCCCCCACCGGCGTCTCACCAGGAAGATCGTGGAGACCCCATGTTCGTCGGAGCGCTGGAGCTGGACGTCCTGCTGGGGGACGTCCATTCCCTGAAGCAGAAGCGGTCGGTGGTCCG
>DASRSC010000370.1:0-5958 GCA_035695525.1 Pseudonocardia sp.
ACGAACACCACGCTCATGGAGTCCGCGAATCCGTCGAGAATCGGTCGGCTCAGGACGGGGTCGGCTGCCGACAGGAACGAGGAGTCCTCGAGCGACGGCTCGGTGCCACCCTGCACGGCCTCGAGGATCGGCTCGTTGGCCGGGTGGGCTACCACCGCCGGATCGGCGACGGCCGCCTGGAACTGCGGGGTGGCGGATGCCGTCCGGAAGTTGTCGGCCACCCGCCCCCCCAGCTCGCTGAACAGGACTGACAGGAAGACCGCCGTGCCCAGCGTGCCGCCCATCTGGCGGAAGAACGTGGCGGAGGCGGTGGCGACGCCCATGTCCCGCGGCGGCATTGCGTTCTGCACGGCAAGGGTGAGCGGCTGCATGTTGCTGCCGAGACCCCAGCCGAACACGATCATGATCAGGGCGGTCCGCCAGTAGGGGGTGTCGACGTCGACGCGTGAGAGCAGCGCAGCCCCGACGATCATCAGCGAGAGTCCGATGACCGGCCACACCTTGTACCGCCCGGTGCGCGAGATCAGCTGACCGGAGAAGACCGACATCGACATGATGCCCAGCACCAGCGGCAAAGTCTGCAGGCCGGCCTTCGTGGGCGAGGAGCCCTTGACGATCTGCAGGTACAGCGGCAGCAGCGCCAGCACGCCGAACATGCCGATGCCCGCGACGAACGCGGCGATCGAGCCCCAGCCGAACACGCCGTTGCTGAAGAACCGCAACGGGAGCAGCGCGTCGTCGCCGATCCGTCGCTCGAGCACCAGGAACGCGCCGATGCCGACGACGCCGACGGCGTAACAGACGAGCGCGGACGTGGAGTGCCATCCCCACCTGCGGCCCTGTTCGGCGACGATCAGGAGTGGCACGAGCGCCACTGTCAGGGCAATCGCCCCCAGCCAGTCGATGCGGTGCTTCCGCTTGATGTGCGGGACGTTGAGCACCTTCGTGACGACGATCAGCGCGATGATCCCGAGCGGGACGTTGATCAGGAAGACCCAGCGCCACCCGGTGATTCCCAGGATATCGGCGTGGCCGGCGAAGAATCCGCCTGCCACTGGCCCGAGCACGCTGGACGTGCCGAAGACCGCCACGAAGTAGCCCTGGTACCTGGCGCGTTCGCGCGGCGCAACGATGTCGCCGATGATTGTCAGGGCCAGAGAGAACACGCCCCCCGCTCCCAGTCCCTGGATCCCGCGGAAGGCTGCGAGCTGGTACATCGACGTGGCGAAGGTGCAGGCCGCCGAGCCGACGAGGAAGATCGAGATCGCGGTGAGGAACAGCGGCTTGCGCCCGAAGAGGTCCGACAGCTTGCCGTAGAGCGGCGTCGTGATCGTCGCCGTGATCAGGTAGGCGGTGGTCGCCCAGGCCTGCAGGCTGAGCCCGCCGAGGTCGTCGGCGATCGTCCTGATCGAGGTGGCCACGATCGTCTGGTCGAGCGCAGCGAGGAACATGCCGATCATCAGCCCGGCGAAGATCGTCAGGATCTGCCGGTGGCTCAGTCGACCTCCTGCCGCGGCGTCGGGCCGGGCATCGGCGGGCCCGGCTCCAGGCGCGGACACGAGGCTCTCCTCAAGACCGGACGGCTGCCACGTCACTGGTGGCGGCGGTGTGCTCGGCCGGACGTGGCACCGACCTCTCGAAATCGCTGGTGAAGCGGGTCAGCAGCTCGGACAGCGCACGCCGGTCGTCGACCGACCACCTCTCGAGCATCTCCGCGATCCGCTCGTTGCGGATACGCCGGTTCTCCTCGAACACCCGCCTGCCCTCCTCGGTGGCGGCCAGCAGCGTCGCCCGGCCGTCCACCGGGTCGGCGGTGCGCTCGACCAGCCCCAGGCGCACCAGGTGGCCGATCTGGCGGCTGATGGTCGACGGGTCGGAGTGCACGGCCTCGGCGAGGGACCCCGCGCGGCGCGCCCCGTCCTTCACCAGGTGGACGAGCAGGTGGTAGGTGGCCCGCTCCACGGCGTCCGGATGCTCGGCCTGGTACTGCACCTGCTTGCGCTCGACCAGGCGGACCAGCCGGATGAGCTGGCTGCCGACCGCGTCGGCAATGGCGAGCTCGTCCTGGGTCGGCACGGTGTAGCTCCCTGCGGATTATGTCGGCTTGCATGTGGCAAGCAAAAGCTTGTCTCATACAAGCATGTACCGGGCCCTGGCAGTTCGGCAACCGAAGCCGGTGTGATATGCGCTGTCCGCAGTGTGAGCGGCGGCCGGCGAAGGCCGTCAGGGCCGGTCAGGCAACGCGTTCGAAGACCGCAGCGAGGCCCTGGCCTCCTCCGATGCACATCGTCTCGAGGCCGTAGCGCACCGCACGGCGGTCCATCTCCCGCGTGAGCGTGGCCAGGATCCGCCCTCCGGTGGCGCCCACGGGGTGACCAAGGGAGATGCCTGAGCCGTTGACGTTGAGCCGGTCGAAGTCCTCCGGCGCGAGCTTCCACTCGCGGGTGCAGGCCAGGACCTGAGCGGCGAACGCCTCGTTCAGCTCGATCAGGTCGATGTCGGCCAGGGTGAGCTCGGCGGAGTCCAGGGCCTTCGCGACGGCGGGCACGGGCCCGATGCCCATCGTTGCGGGCGGCACCCCACCCACGCCCCACGACACGAGCCTGACCAGGGGCCGCAGCCCGAGCTCCGCTGCCTTGGCCGGGTGGGTGACCACGCAGATGGATGCGCCGTCGTTCTGCCCGCTGGCGTTGCCCGCGGTGACGGTCGCCGACGGATCGTCCCGCCCCAGTACCGGTCGCAGCTTGGTCAGCTTCTCCAGCGACGAGTCGGCGCGGATGTGCTCGTCGGTGTCCACCACGGTGTCGCCCTTCCGGCCCTTCACCGTGACCGGCACGATCTCGTCGGCGAACCGGCCCTCGTCCCTTGCGGCGGCAGCGCGGTGGTGCGAGCGGACCGCGAACTCGTCCTGCTCCTCGCGCGGGATCGAGTACTCCCGGCGCAGGTTCTCCGCGGTCTCGAGCATGCCGCCGGGTACCGGGAAGTTGATCCCGCCCGCCGTGACACGGCCACGGGCGAGTGCGTCATGCAGCATCACGCCCGGCCCGCCCTTCGCGCCCCAGCGCATGGACGTGGAGTAGAACGGCGCCCCCGACATCGACTCGGCCCCGCCCGCCAGCACCAGCTCCGACGCACCGGCCTGCACCTGCATCGCCGCGTACAGGACGGACTGCAGCCCGGAACCGCAGCGCCGGTCGATCTGGAGGCCGTTGACGGTGACCGGCAGGCCGGCGTCCAGCGCGGCGACGCGGCCGATCGCCGGCGCGTCCATCGTCGGGTAGCAGTGCCCGAGCAGGACGTCGTCGACCGACTCCGGCGGAAGCCCGGTGCGGTCCAGCAGGCCGCGGATCACCACGGCTGCCAGCTCGTGGGCAGGTACGTCCCGCAACGAGCCGCCGAAGCCGCCCACCGGGGTCCGTAGCGGCTCGCAGATGACCGCGTCGCGCATCAGGTCGTCTCCTTCGTCGTCCCTGTCCTACACGTACTGCCGGCATGTACTGCCGGAGTCCTACAGGTGCTGCCGGGTCAGCCACTCCGCCACGAGCGCGGGGCGTTCCGAACCCTCGATCTCCACGATGACCTTGTTGGTGACCTGCACCCCGCCGTCCACGTCGCTGATGTCGACGAGCTCGATGCTGCCCCTGACCTTGCTCCCGACGGGCACCGGCGAGGTGAACCTCACCCGGTTCAGGCCGTAGTTGATGCCCATCTTGACGTTCTCGACCCGGTATATCTGCCAGGTCAGCACGGGCAGGAGCGAGAGCGTCAGGAACCCGTGCGCGATCGTGGTGCCGAACGGGCCCTCCTTCGCTCTGTCCTCGTCGACGTGAATCCACTGGTGATCGCCTGTGGCATCTGCGAACATGCCGATATGGGACTGGTCAATCGTGACCCAGTCGCTCACCCCGAGGTGCGTGCCCACCGCAGCCCGCAGCTCCCCGACACCGTTGAAGACGCGCATCGCCGCTCCTGATCCCTCCGCTGTAGCACCGAACGATCTCGGCTGCCGATCCACCTTGCCATACGGGCCCCGGGTGATTCGCGATGCTCCGAGCGGGTACGCGCTTGGCGTCGGCACTCGAAGCAGGGGACGGGGACGGCCATGGGAACCGCAGCGGACAGAGCGCCACCGCAGCGACCCGAGGGTGCGTGGCACGAGGCCGTGCTGTACTCCTCGTCCGCCCACCTTGTCGAGCGGCTGGCTCCGCAGGTCGCAGCAGCCGTGTCGGCCGGCGACCCGGTCGTGGCGGTGCTCGACGAGACCACTTGCGAGCAGCTGCGGAAGACGCTGGGCCCCGACTCCGACGCGGTGGACTTCCAGGACCCCCACGAGGTGCACCGGATGCCCGCCTTCACCGTCGCCGTGCGGTGGGCCAGGACCAGCAGACGCATCACCAACCCTGACGGCCGTGCACTCGTCGTCGGCCAGCAGGTGGACGAGATCGACCGCGGGCCACAGCACTGGGCGCGCCTGGACATCGGCGTGAACGTGGCGACCGCCGGGCTGCCGATCACGGTGCTCTGCCCGTTCGCCGACGATGTCGCCCACCTGCCCACCGTGCACGCCACCCACCCGCTGCTGAGCACGGCGAAGGGCTCGGAGCCGAGCCCCGGGTACCGGCAGCCGGAGGAGTCGGTACTGGACTACCCGCCGCCACCGCCACCCGACCTCGGCCCGCCGGTCGCGGAGCTCACCTTCGTCCCGGACGACCTGGTGGAGCTCCGTCACCTCGTCGTCCGGGTGGCCGGCGCCGTCGGCCTCGACACCGACCGCGTGGCGGACACGGTGCTCGCGGTGAACGAGCTCGCCTCGAACAGCGTGGAGCACGGGCCGGGATGGGGCCGGCTGCGTCTGTGGAGCGACGCAGGCGTCATCGCCGAGGTCGCCGACGGCGGTCGGTTGACCCTGCCGTTCCCGGGCATGACGATGCCGCCACCGGGGGGCGCCCGTGGCCGCGGGCTCTGGCTCGCCTCGGAGCTGTCCGACTCGCTCGAGGTGTGGAGCGAATCCGGCAGCACCGTCATCCGGGTGCAGATGAGCGGCTGACGTCGCCTCGGTGGGACAACGCGCAGTCCACAGGGCCACCATGACGGGGTGGATGCCGTTGCGCGCTTCGCGGAGCTGGTCGGGCATCCCGATCCGCCGCTGGACCGCGCCGCGCTCGCCCTCGCCGCGGGCGCCGACGCGGAGCTCGATCCCGCGCGGTGGCTGGCCGAGCTCGACCGGCTCGCGGACGGCGTCACCTCGCTCGATGCACTCGTGCATCGGCTGTTCGTGAAGGAGGCGTTCGCGGGCAACGTGCACGACTACTACGACCCCCGCAATTCCCTGCTCCCGCACGTCCTCACCCGCAAGCTCGGGATCCCGATCACCCTCGCTATCGTCACGATCGAGGTCGGCAGGCGGGCCGGCATCGCGCTGGAAGGCGTCGGGATGCCCGGGCACTTCCTGGTCCGGGCGGTCGGGACGCACACCGTCCTCGACGTCTTCCACGGCGGCATCGAGCTCGACGCAGCCGACTGCGAGGCGCTGTTCCGATCCTCCTCGGGAGCCGGCCCCGACGTGTCGTTCGGCCCACACCTGCTGGCCACCGCCCCGACGCGCTCGATCCTGCTGCGGATGCTGGAGAACCTGCGCCTCGTGTACCGGATTCGGCAACGCCCCGGGGACCTCGAGTGGGTCGTGCGGATGCGGCTCGCGCTACCGGGCGCCGGGCTCGCCGACCTTCTCGAGCTGGCCACGGCACTGGGGGACCAGGCCCGCTGGCTCGAGGGGGCCCGGCTGCTGGAGGAGCAGCTCCCGACCGCTTCCGCGGCCGGGGCGGAGCGGCTCCGCACTGCGGCACGCACTCTACGGGCGCACCTCAACTGACCTGGAGCGGTCGGATCCCCCAGCTGCCCGTCCACGTCTCCCCCGGCGCGATGGTGAGCAGCCCCGCGCCGGAGTTCAGTGCGTCC
>DASRSC010000371.1:0-13583 GCA_035695525.1 Pseudonocardia sp.
AGCGGGTGCAGAAGGAGGTGGGGGAGGAGCTGCACTACCTCTGTGAGCTGAAGATCGACGGTCTGGCGGTCAACCTGCTCTACGAGGACGGCAAGCTCACCCGCGCGCTCACCCGGGGCGACGGCCGCTCGGGCGAGGACGTCACGCTCAACATGCGCACCCTGCGTGAGGTGCCCGAGCAGCTCACCGGCACGGCCGAGTTCCCGGTGCCCGCGCTGGTCGAGGTGCGCGGTGAGGTCTACTTCCGGCTGGAGGACTTCCAGGCCCTCAACGCCTCACTGGTGGAGGCGGGCAAGCCGCCGTTCGCCAACCCGCGCAACACCGCGGCCGGGTCGTTGCGGCAGAAGGACCCGAAGGTCACCGCATCGCGCCACCTCCGGCTGATCTGCCACGGCTTCGGCAAGCGCGAGGGGTTCGCGCTGGAGCGGCAGTCCCAGGGCTACGACGCGCTGCGGGCATGGGGGTTGCCGGTCTCGGACCGCACGGTGGTCCTCGACGGCGTCGACGAGGTCGTCGCGCACGTCGAGTACTGGGGCGAGCACCGCCACGACATCGAGCACGAGATCGACGGCGTCGTCGTCAAGGTCGACGAGGTGCCGTTGCAGCGGCGGCTCGGGTCCACCTCACGGGCGCCGCGCTGGGCCATCGCGTTCAAGTACCCGCCGGAGGAGGCCACCACGAAGCTCCTCGACATCCAGGTCAACGTGGGCCGTACGGGCCGGGTCACGCCGTTCGCGCAGATGGAGCCGGTCGTCGTCGCCGGGTCCACCGTCTCGCTGGCCACCCTCCACAACGCCGACGAGGTGCGGCGCAAGGGCGTGCTCATCGGCGACCACGTCGTCATCCGCAAGGCGGGCGACGTCATCCCCGAGGTGCTCGGGCCCGTCGTCGACCTCCGCGACGGCTCCGAGCGCGAGTTCGTCATGCCGACGCACTGCCCCGAGTGCGGCACCCGCCTGGTCCGGCAGAAGGCGGGCGACGTCGACCAGCGCTGCCCCAACGCACGCTCCTGTCCCGCGCAGCTGCGTGAGCGGCTGTTCCACGTGGCGGGGCGGGGCGCGTTCGACATCGAGGGGCTGGGCTACGAGGCGGCCACAGCGCTGCTCGTCTCCGGGGTCGTGCAGGACGAGGGCGACGTCTTCACCCTCACCGAGGAGGATCTGCTGCGCGTCGAGCTGTTCCGCACGAAGGCGGGGGAGCTGACGGCCAACGGCCACAAGCTGCTGGCCAACCTGCAGGCGGCGAAGGACCGGCCACTGTGGCGGGTGCTGGTCGGGTTGTCGATCCGGCACGTCGGGCCCACGGCAGCGCAGGCGCTCGCCCGCGAGTTCGCCTCGATGGATGCGATCGAGGCGGCTGCGGAGGCCGCGGCCCGAGACACCGCCGCAGCGGGGATCGCCATCACCTCCGACGGGTCGCTGGACGACCCGGACGATTCCCTCGGTGCGGCGGCCACCTCATCGGCTCTCCCCACGGGCGATGCGGCCACCGATGCCGCGGCCCCCGACGGGGCCGCCGGCAACGACGCAGAGCGTTCAGGCGACGAAGCGGTGATCGACGGGGAGGCGGCCGACGCAGCGGCGGCCGAGGGTGCAGCTCTCGACGGCGCCGGTCCGGAGGTCGCGGCCCCCTCGGCTGCAGACGGAGCGGCCGAGGCAGGGGCGCCGGAGCTCTCCGAGGACGAGCGGGTCGCAGCCGCTCAGCGGGCGGCGCGGGTGGCGGCCAGGGCGCAGACGAAGGCACTCGCCGCGGCGCTGGCGCCCATCGCCGGGGTGGAGGGCGTCGGCCCCACCATCGCTGCCGCGGTGCGCGACTGGTTCACGGTCGACTGGCACCGGGAGGTCGTCCAGAAGTGGCGTGCGGCGGGTGTCCGCATGGTCGACGAGGTGGACGAGTCCGTACCGCGCACGCTCGACGGGCTCTCCATCGTCGTCACCGGGTCGATGGACAGTTACTCCCGTGACGAGGCCAAGGAGGCGATCACGGCCCGCGGCGGCCGGGCCGCAGGCTCGGTGTCGAAGAAGACGGCGTTCGTGGTGGCCGGCGACGCTCCTGGCTCGAAGTACGAGAAGGCGCTGGAGATCGGCGTGCCGGTCCTCGACGAGGCGGGTTTCCGGGTGCTCCTGGAGCGCGGGCCGGACGCGGCGAGGGATGTGGCGACCGTCTACGGATGACCCCCGATCGTGTCAGCCACAGGTCCGTATGATCGACGTGCCGAGAGTCTCCGGTGGTGGGACATACGGCCATATGGTGACTATTACTCTCATTGGTAGGGGGTGTCAGGGTGCTGCAGGCGGTTCTGAACGGATCGCGGCCCGCGGATGCGCATCCCGCGCTCCCCGTTCTCGCCCGGCATCTCGCGCGCGATGCTCGCGACGTGGCTCAACTGGGGATCACGTCGGTACACGTGCACCCGCGTGGGCCCGATCAGCAGGAGACGCTCGACCCGATATACGTCGGCGACACGGTTGCGGCGATCCGCGCTCAGGTACCGGGGATGGAGATCGGCGTCACGACCGGTCGCTGGATCGAACCCGACCCCGTCAAGCGCATCGAGGCGGTGCTTGCGTGGGGCCACCTCGGGGTCGGCAAGCCCGACGTCTGCTCGGTCAACGTGCACGAGAAAGGCTGGGTCGACGTCTGTTCCGCGGCGGCCTCGGTCGGGATCGGCGTCGAGCTCGGAGTCTGGACCAGCGGCGACGCCGTTACCTTGCGCAACAGCGGCCTGCCACGGGGCACCACGCGTGTGCTCGCCGAGTCCACCGTCTCCGACCCGGAGACCTCGGTGGCCGAGGCGGTGCGGATCCTCCGCGCCCTCGGTACGCTCCCGATCCCGATCCTCCTGCACGGTGAGGAGGACGGCGCCTGGCCGGTGCTGGAGTACGCCATGCGGATGGGTATCGACGCGCGCATCGGGTTCGAGGACGTTCTGGTGACCCCGAGGGGTTGGCTCGCCACGGGCAACGATCACCTCGCGGAGCTCGCGCTGGAGATCCGCGTCTGATCCACGCTTTTGGCTATCGCAACAGAAGGAACGGCCCGGACGTGGTCAGCGACGTGGCCAGCTGTGCGAAGTGCGCAATACCGTCGAGTACATGGGAGTGCTGGGCGAAATCGGACAGCGGGCACGGGTAGCGGCCACCTGGTTCACGCAGCCGCTGCTGCCCGATGACCTGCTCGGCACGCTGAACCCGCTGTGGTCCACCCGGGAACCCCACGCCCGCGTGGTGGGTCTGCGCCGGGAGACCGCCGACACCACCACCCTCCTGCTGCGCACCGGGACCGCACGTCCGGGGCACCGGGCGGGCCAGTTCGTCGGCATCGGCACCCGGCTGGACGGGGTGTGGCACTGGCGGACCTACTCAGTGACGTCCTGCCCCGCTGACCCGCTGCTCGCCGTGACCGTGACGGCCGTGCCGGGCGGCACGGTGTCGGGGGCGCTGGCGCACCGCACCCCGGTGGGGACGCTGCTGCGGATCGGTCCTCCGGCCGGCGAGTTCGTGTTGCCGGACCAGGTGCCGGAGAAGCTCCTCTTCCTCACTGCGGGCAGCGGGATCACCCCGGTCATGGGCATGCTCCGCGACCTGGTCGCCTCCCGGCCCGAAGCGCTCGGCAGTGCGGTGCTCGTGCACTGCGACCGCACGCCGTCCGACCTCGTGTTCGGGCCCGAACTGCGCGCGCTCTCCACCACCACCGGGTTGACGCTGGTGGAGCGACACACCGCCGTCGAGGGCAGGCTCACCCCGGACAACCTCACCGACGTCGTCCCCGACTGGGCGGCCCGAAAGGCGTGGGCCTGCGGGCCCGCAGGCCTGCTCGACGCCCTCACCGAGCACTGGGCCACGGCCGGCGACCCGGCCGCGCTGCACGTCGAGCTGTTCACGCCCCCCGCGACCATCGCTCCCGATGCCACCGGCGGCCGCGTGTCCTTCACCACCAGCGGGATCGAGGCCGACGCCGGCCCGGGCACGCCGCTGATGGTGGCGGGCGAGGCGGCGGGAGCGCTGCTGCCCAACGGCTGCCGCATGGGCATCTGCCACACCTGCGTGGGCCGGCTGCGCTCCGGCGCCGTGCGCGACCTACGCACCGGCGACCTGCACGACACCCCCGGCGAACCCGTCCGCACCTGTGTCTCCGGTGCGGCGGGCGACGTCGAGATCGAACTCTAGGAGGCACCTCCATGGCCACACAGACCTTCGCACCCTCCATGACGCCCAGCGCTGCCGCGCACCTCACCGACGAGCAGGTCGAGACCCTCGGCGCCGAGCTCGACGCCCTCCGCGCCGAGGTGGTCGGGAGCCTCGGTGAGGCCGACGCCCGCTACATCCACCGGGTCATCGCGGTGCAGCGGGGCCTCGAGGTCGGCGGCCGCGGCGCGCTGATCTTCTCCCTGTTCCCGCCCGCCTGGGTAGTCGGCACGGCTGCGCTGTCGGTGGCCAAGATCCTCGACAACATGGAGATCGGCCACAACGTCCTGCACGGCCAGTGGGACTGGATGCGCGACCCGAAGATCCACTCGACGACCTGGGAGTGGGACCACGCCTCGCCCGCGGCGTCGTGGAAGAAGTCGCACAACTACGAGCACCACACCTTCACCAACATCCGCGGCAAGGATCGCGACCTCGGCTACTCGATCATGCGGATCACTCCGGAGCAGGAGTGGAAGCCCACCGACTTGTTCCAGCCGCTCGTGAACCTCGGACTCTCGATGATCTTCGAGTGGGGTATCGCGATCTACGACATCGAAATCGAGAAGGTCAAGGACGGCACCAAGCCGTGGCCGCAGGCGAAGGCAGAGCTGATGGGCCTCTGGCGCAAGGCCCGGCGCCAGCTCGCGAAGGACTACGTGCTGTTCCCGCTGCTGTCCGGCCCCGGGTTCCTCAGCACGGTGGCGGCCAACGCCACCGCCAACGTCGTGCGGAACGTCTGGTCGCACGCGGTAATCTTCTGCGGCCATTTCCCGGACGGCGTCGAGACCTTCGACTTCGACGAGGAGCGGCTCGAGGGTGAGACGAAGGGCCAGTGGTACCTCCGGCAGATGCTGGGGTCGGCCAACCTGTCCGGCAGCAAGCTCTTCCACCTGATGACCGGCAACCTGAGCCACCAGATCGAGCACCACCTGTTCCCCGACGTCCCCAGCAACCGCTACGCGGAGATCGCGCCGAGGGTGCAGGAGATCTGCAGGCGCTACGGCCTGCCGTACGTCACCGGGTCCCTGCCGCGGCAGTACGGCAAGGTGCTGCGCAAGATCGCCCGGCTGGCCTTCCCCGGCGGCGGCCCCGCCCCGGCGGCCACCCCGCCCGTCCGGCTGCCCGACCAGGCCCGCCGGCCCCTGGCCGCCCCGGCGCGCCTGGCCTCCTGACGCCGACGAAAATCCGCAGCGCCTTCGTACGGGGGTCTCGGCCGATAGGGCCGCCCGAACGCGCCGTTCGTGCGGGGGAGGGGTGCCCTGCCGGTCCCGGGCGGCGGGGTCAGCTCTCCGTGGTGTGGTCGGTACCGCAGCAGCTGTCCACCGACATGCGCAGGGCCACGGCCAGCTCCAGCCGGGCGGCCGGGTCGTCCAGCGCCCCACCGAACGTGTCCCGCAGCCCGGCCAGCCGGTACCGCACGGTCTGCGGGTGCACGTGCAATGCGGCTGCGGTAGCGGTGATGTCGCCGTGCGCGTCCAACCAGGCGCGCAGCGTCTCTTCGCCGCGGGCGGCCGCGCCTGCGGGCAGCGTGCGCAGCGGTGCGACGGCGCGCTCGTACAGGTCGGCGGCGAGGTCGGGCTCCGCCGCGAGGAGCAGCGCAAGCAGGTGATCGTCGGCGCGGGCCAGCGTCTCGTCGGAGCCGGGGTGCAGCAGGCCCGCGACGTGCAGTGGCCATGCCGCCTGCGCGCGGGCGACCGAGCGGTGGGCCTGGGCCGGGTCGACCACCGGGCCGAGCACCGCAGGCCGCCCGCCCAGCCTGGTCCGGACCCGGTCGAGCCAGGCGGTGTTGTCCGATGCCGGGTCGATGCGTGCCCCGCCCGATCCTGCGACATGGTTGGTGCGCGCTGCGCCGATGCTCGTGACGGTCACGATGACGACGCCGACCGGGTCGAGGTCGGCGGCGATCGCCCCGGGCAACCGGGCCGCGACCGCCACGGCGTCCTCTACGACGAGCGCCGCCAGCCGGGCCGGCAGCACCCAGCCTGCTGCGGCGGCCACCCGGTCGACCTCGGCGGGTGCCGCCGGCGGGTGCCGGGCGAGCACCTCCACCAGCGCGTGCCGGCGGGCCTGGAGTGAGCTCGCGCGGCTGGACTCCTCGGCAGCCCAGCCGGCCACCGATGCGGCGGTGATCTGCTCGACGTAGCTGAACAGCGCTTCCGCCAGGCTGAAGATCACCTCGGGCGGCAGCTGCCGGGCCGTCGTGCTGCCGCCGAGCCGGCGCCACATCGTCCGCGTGCCGACCTGATACGCCAACTGCAGCGCCGCGAGTGTGCGCCCCTCACGGTGCTCGAGCTGGCCGAGGGCCCGGTAGACCCTGGAGTCGCCGAGGGGCTCGTCGCGACCGAGCAGGTCGACGAACTGCCCGAGCGCCACCGAGACGCCCTCGGTGATCCGCATCCCGAACCGGCCGGTCAGCGGCCGGGCGTAGTCCGGCACCTCGGCGCGCACGGCGGCGATGATCTCGTCGGTCGTCCCGGCGAGCTCCGGCCGAAGCGCCGCGCCGACCCAGCTGGGCACGCGGGACCAGGGCCGGTCCATGTCAGCGTCCCATCACTGGCTGCCGAGCACCGTCGTCACGATCCCGGCGAGGTGGGTGAGACGCGCCAGCTCCGAGGGCCGGAACGCCGGACCGCCCGGCCGGCCGACCACCAGTGCCCGCGGGCCGGGTCCGAACGGCGCCGCCGCGAGCTCGGTGTCGAGGGCGCTCCACGGTTCGGGCACCCAGTGCACCCCGGGGTCGACGACGATGGCGCGTCGCAGCGGGAGCCACGGCAGGTCGCCCGCACGGGTCTCCGGTGCCGCCGAGCTCTCGGCCAGCCGGTAGGACCGCGAGCCGTCGCGCTCGGCGACGAGTGCCCAGCCGGCTCGGAAGATCCGTGGCACGCCGTCGGCGAGCAACTGCAGGCCTCGCGCCGGTTCGCCGGTGATCGCCTCGATCAGCTCGAGCTCGCGATGCGTCTCGAGCTTCCCGGAATGCGGGCGCACCGACTCGACCTCCACACCCGGCACGGACTCGGCCGCGGTGATCAGCACATCCGGTGGCCGTCCTGGCGGCAGCTCGACGGCCAGGTCGTCGATGGCGTGCCCGTGTGCCCGCTCGACGACATCGACGCCGAGGATGTCTGCGCCCGCGTTGCCCAGCGCCGTGGCGACGGCTCCGAGACTGCCCGGCTTGTCCGGCAGCACCACCCGGAGCAGGAACGACACACTTCACGTCCTCTCGCGAAAAGCACCCAGCCGCGATGGACCTGCGCCACTCGGGCGGGCCGACGCGGCACTCCGAGCAGGATTGTGTCAGGACGGGCCCCCTCCGGCGCAACATCTTCCGCACCGGAGGCGGCCCGCGGAATCCCCACTCCGGACACGGTGGATTCGGCTGGTGGCGGCGGCCCCGGCACATGTCGCGCAGACCACCGCGGCCCGGCGAAGGCCTGGTCGTGGGACGACTAGACTTGAGTGGTCGACGTCCCGCGCCGGTGCCGTTTGCGTCCGCCCGGTTCGCGGGGCGCGGACGAGAGCGCACGCCGACACCATGACGCGCAGCACCTGAGCAGTATGAACCGCCCTGGAGGGACATGTCCGCCGATCCCGCGACGTCGGGTAGCAGCACGGGGATCACCCGGGACGAGGTCGCGCACCTCGCCCGGCTGTCCCGGCTCGCCGTCACCGACGCGGAGCTCGACCTCTTCGCCGGCCAGCTCGAGGTGATCCTCTCAGCCGTGAGCCGGGTGGGTGAGGTCGCCGCCGACGACATCCCGCCGACCTCGCACGCGGTGCCGCTGCAGAACGTGTTCCGGCCCGACGAGCTACGCCCCGGTCTCACCCAGGAGCAGGCGCTCGCGTGTGCCCCCGCCGCCGAGGGCGGCCGCTTCCGGGTGCCCCAGATCCTGGGGGAGGAGGCATGACCGCCGAGCTCACCCGCCTCACTGCCGCAGAGCTCGCCAAGAAGATCCACTCGCGCGAGGTGTCGGCTGTCGAGGTCGCGCAGGCCCACCTCGACCGGATCGCGGCGGTCGACGGCGAGGTGCACGCGTTCCTGCACGTGGCAACCGGCGCGGCGCTGGCCTCGGCCGGGATGGTCGACGAGAGCCTCGCTGCCGGCACCGCGCCCGCGTCGCCGCTGGCGGGCGTCCCGCTGGCACTCAAGGACGTGTTCACCACGCTCGACATGCCCACCACGGCCGGGTCGAAGATCCTCGAGGGCTGGCGCCCGCCCTACGACGCCACGGTCTCGTCGCGGCTGCGCGCCGCGGGGATCACGATCCTGGGCAAGACCAACATGGACGAGTTCGCGATGGGCTCCTCTACCGAGTACTCGGCCTACGGCACCACCCGCAACCCGTGGGACACCACTCGCGTCCCGGGAGGTTCCGGGGGCGGCTCGGCAGCTGCGCTCGCCGCGTTCGAGGCGCCGCTCGCGATCGGCACCGACACCGGCGGCTCGATCCGTCAGCCTGCGGCCTTCACCGGCACGGTGGGGGTCAAGCCGACCTACGGTGGGGTTTCCCGGTTCGGGCTCATCGCCTGCGCCTCCTCGCTCGACCAGGGCGGCCCGTGTGCCCGCACGGTGCTCGACGCGGCGCTGCTGCACGAGGTGATCGCCGGACACGACCCACTCGACTCCACCTCGATCGACGAGCGTGTCCCCGCCGTCGTGGAGGCGGCGCGGCTCGGGGCGTCGGGCGACCTGTCCGGCCTGCGCATCGGCGTGGTGCGCGAGATGGGCGGCGAGGGCTACCAGTCCGGCGTCCGGGCCTCGTTCGAGGAGGCGCTGCGGCAGCTGGAGAAGCTCGGCGCGGAGGCCGTCGAGGTCTCCTGCCCGCATTTCGAGTACGGGCTCGCGGCGTACTACCTGATCCTGC
The DNA here is from genome assembly GCA_035695525.1 of Pseudonocardia sp. GTDB lineage: Bacteria > Actinomycetota > Actinomycetes > Mycobacteriales > Pseudonocardiaceae > Pseudonocardia. The sequence goes on from DASRSC010000371.1 coordinate 9,053, forward strand.
CGAGCGAGGTCTCCTCGAACCTCGCCCGCTTCGACGCAATGCGTTACGGGCTGCGCGTCGACAAGGGCGCCTCGGCGGAGGAGGTCATGGCCGCCACCCGTGAGGCCGGGTTCGGGCCCGAGGTGAAGCGGCGCATCATGCTGGGCACCTATGCGCTCTCGTCGGGCTACTACGACGCCTACTACGGACAGGCGCAGAAGGTGCGCACGCTCATCGCCCGCGACTTCGCCGCCGCGTTCGCCCAGGCCGACGTGCTGGTCTCGCCGACCACGCCCACCACGGCGTTCCCGATCGGTGACAAGGTCGACGACCCGCTGGCCATGTACCTCAACGACCTGGCCACGATCCCCACCAACCTGGCGGGCACGGCCGCGCTGTCGGTGCCGTCCGGGCTCGCGGACGGGCTCCCCGTCGGCCTGCAGGTGATGGCCCCCGCGCTCGGCGAGGCCGTCATGTACCGGGTGGGGGCGGCGTACGAGGCCGCTCGCAACGCCGAGGACGGCGGCCCGCTGATCCACCGCGCGCCGTCCCTCCACACACAGGTGGGAGATGCCGCATGAGCGAGCTCGCGAGCGAATCATCGACGCGGCGTGCCGCCACGCTGGTCGACTTCGACGAGGTCGTGGAGCGTTTCGACCCGATGCTCGGGCTCGAGGTGCACGTCGAGCTCAACACGAACACGAAGATGTTCTGCGGTTGCCCCACCGCGTTCGGGGCCGAGCCGAACACGCAGGTGTGTCCCACGTGCCTGGGCCTGCCGGGGTCGCTGCCGGTGGTCAACCGGACGGCCGTGGAGTCGGCAATGCGGATCGGGCTCGCGCTGAACTGCGACATCGCACCCTGGGGCCGGTTCGCGCGGAAGAACTACTTCTACCCCGACATGCCGAAGAACTTCCAGACCTCGCAGTACGACGAGCCGATCGCCGTCAACGGGCACCTGGACGTGCTGCTGGACGATGGGACGACGGTCCGTGTCGAGATCGAGCGCGCGCACATGGAGGAGGACACCGGCAAGTCGCTCCACGTCGGCGGCGCGACGGGCCGGATCCACGGTGCCGAGTACTCGCTGCTGGACTACAACCGTGCGGGCGTCCCGCTGATCGAGATCGTCACGAAGATGATCCCGGGAACGCGGGAGCGGGCACCCGAGGTGGCGCGTGCGTACGTCACCGCGCTGCGCGACCTGCTCCGGGCGCTCGGCGTCTCCGACGTCCGCATGGACCAGGGGTCGATGCGCTGTGACGTGAACCTGTCGCTGTCCCCGCGCGACTCCGGGATCCTCGGTACCCGCACCGAGACGAAGAACGTCAACTCGCTGCGGTCGGTGGAACGCGCCGTCCGGTACGAGATGACGCGGCAGGCAGGCGTGCTGCTGGCGGGTGAGCCGATTGTGCAGGAGACGCGGCACTTCGAGGAGGCCGGCGGCACCACCCGGCCGGGCCGCCGCAAGGAGACCGCGGAGGACTACCGGTACTTCCCGGAGCCCGACCTGGTGCCGATCGCGCCACCCGCCGAGTGGGTCGAGGAGCTGCGCGGCACGCTGCCGGAGCTGCCGTGGGAGCGGCGTCGGCGGCTGCAGGCCGACTGGTCGCTCACCGATGAGGAGCTTCGCGACCTCGTCAACGCCGGCGCCCTGGACCTCATCGAGGCCACGGTCGCGGCAGGTGCTCCCGCGGGCGAGGCCCGGTCGTGGTGGGTGGCCTACCTGACCCAGCAGGCGAACGCGCGCGGCGTCGAGCTGCCTGGGCTGCCGATCACGCCGGAGCAGGTGGCCCGGGTGATCGAGCTCGTGGCGTCCGGGTCCCTGAACAACAAGCTCGCCCGCCAGGTCGTCGATGGCGTGCTGGCCGACGAGGGCTCGCCCGACGACGTCGTCGCGGCCCGGGGACTCGCGGTCGTCTCCGACGAGGGCGCGCTGGTGACGGCCGTCGACGAGGCGCTGGCCGCGCAGCCGGACATCGCGGAGAAGATCCGCGGCGGCAAGGTGCAGGCCGCGGGCGCCATCGTCGGGGCGGTCATGAAGGCGACGAAGGGCCAGGCAGACGCCAAGCGAGTCCGGGAGCTGGTGCTGGAGCGCTGCACCTGACGGCCTGTGTCAACCCTCCGCGTCACACGCTCTCGTGGTGGCCGCAAGAAGTTCGGTCGCGTCGGCGATGGCGGCATCGAGCTCGGGTTCGGTGGTGCCGACGTGACCGAGTACGCGGTGTGCGTGGAGCGCGAACTCGGGCGGTGCGTTCGGCAGATCGTGGGCAGCCTGAACGGCGCCCTTCTCCGTGATGAGCCAGCGTCCGGCGGCTCCGTGCAGGGCGTGGGCGCAGAGTCCGACGACGCGGAACAGGCAACCGCTGATGTAGGCGGTGTCGGTGCGTGCGCGGGCCTTCTTGGCGTTCCCGATGGCAAAGCCGGCTTCCCAGAGTGCGGCGACCAGTGCGCGCCGCAAGGCGCTGGGGTAGTCGCGGGTGCCCTCCTGCAGCGTGGCCAGTTCGCCGGTGGGATCGGCGAGGATCACGGCCAGGGCGATCTCGCCGGCATAGGCGAAGTCGGGAACGCCGAGAGGGTGACCGACCTGGAAGTGGAACTGGAAGCGGCCAGCTCGGGCTGCGGCCCATGAGGAGTGGACGCGGTCGATGTTGCGGTAGATCCAGTCGACGGGCGTGTTGTCGATGACGAGCCATGCGCCGCCGTCGACCCAGGGCCCCCACTCCCCGGGCGAGGTCACTCGAGCATCAGGTCCGGCGGTGTCGCGCGCAATCTCGCCGAGTTGCTGCAGATCCAAGGGTGGCCTGTAGTACAGGCCAAGATCGATGTCGGACTCGGCGGTATGTGTGCCTCGTGCACGACTCCCGCCCAAGGTGACCCCGACAACGCCGGGCACGGTCATGAGGCGTTGAGCAAGTGCTCGTAGCTGTTCGTGGTCGAGCATGCCTTCATCGTTCCGCACACGCACACCCATTGGCCGATCCCACCAGGGAGTGCGCACCGGCGGTGGCATCGCCGGGCGGGGACTCCGGTAGGGCTGTCGAGGGTTCGGTCGGAGAGTGCGGCATGTCGTCCTCCGGTGCGGGTCGAAGACGGACCCGCGCTTGGGTCTGGGTCGCGGCTCCGGCATCGCTCACTGTTCGGCGCTCTACCCGGCGCTCAGCCCTTGTCGACGGTCCGCGCGACCAGGTGACCACCAGGCCCAGGCCCCGCGTGTCTCAGGGCGGACGTCGGGTGTCGGCTCAACAGGGCGGTGACCCAGCGGCACCTCGGGTGGGTGCATCGACGACGGGGACGCCGCCGAGACCTGTTGAGGGTGGACCAGTGAGCGTGACTGGGAGGGCGGTCAAGCGGCTTCCTTGGATGCCGCCGATGTCGATCTGTTGAAGTTCGGCGAACGGCACCGCAAGGCGGGCGTCGGGGAAGTCGGTCCTGAGCACCTCTACAACCGCGCTCAGCTCGAGTTGGGCGAGTTGGGCGCCGGTGCAGTAGTGCGGGCCGGCGCCGAAGGTGAGGTCCGGCCCGATCGGCCGGCCGGGGTCGGTGTTGATGCCCTGGATGTCGACGAGCACCGGGGAGCGAGCGGGGAGCCGCACCCCGGCGAGATCGACGTCCGCGGAGGTGAACCGCCAGAGGGTGAAGGGTGCCGGCGAGTGCAGGCGCAGCGTCTCCCGGACGAACTCGTCGATGGTGGTCCCCTCCGCTGCCGCGCGGTCGATATCGAGGACGCGCGCGAGCAGGAATCCCAACGCCGGGTCGGTGGTGAGCTGTCCGGCATAGATCAGCGTGAAGAGCAGATAGTGGAGCTGTGTCTCGGTGATCTCGTCGGGGACCGCATCGCGCAGCGCGGCGGCGAGGCCGTCCCGGCCGTCGCGGAGCCCGGCGGCGGCCAGCTCCGCGAAGGCGGCCATGGCGATCTCTACCTCGGGGTCGTCGCCGTACATTCCCCGACAAGCGGCGATGGCCTGGTCGATCCTGTCGAGCGGTACGCCGAGCACCTCGCAGATGACGGCGAGGGGGAACCTCGTGGTGAAGTCCGCCGTCAGGTCGACCGTTCCGTCAGCGGCGGGGATTCCGGTGAGCAGCTCGCGGGCGATCCCCGTGATCCGCCCTGAGTAGTCGTGCATCCGCCGGGCGGTGAACAGCGGGGTGTGCGCGCGGCGCAGTTGCTCGTGCGCCGGGCCGTCGAGGGTGGTGAGCGACGGCTGCGCGGCGACGGGTGGTTCGAGACGTGCGATCCGCGGATCCCAGTGCGCCGGCGCGTACGCGGGGTCCTTCACGATGCGCGGGTGAGCGAGGACCTCCCGGGCCAGCGCATAGTCGGTGATGATCCATGCTGGGCCGCCGGCCGGGGCGTCAGCTCGGACGATCGGGCCCACGGCGCGCAGGGCGGCGTGGGCGGGATGGGGTTCGCCGACGCTGCGGACGGTGACGGCGAACGGGTCGACGCCGGCGTGAGGCGCGTTGAACATCAAGGCTCCTTGGAAGCTGCCTGGATCGTGGTGGGTAGGGCTGTTGTCGACGGCTGGCCCGGATGGTTCCGACGGCGTGG
>DASRSC010000372.1:0-7848 GCA_035695525.1 Pseudonocardia sp.
GAGGACCCGGCGCCGCTCGTCGTAGATGACGGTGCGCTGCTTGTTCAGCACCTCGTCGTACTTGAGCACGTTCTTGCGGATCTCGAAGTTCTGCTGCTCGACCTGCGTCTGGGCACTGCGGATGGCCTTGGTGACCATGCCGGCCTCGATCGGCACGTCGTCCGGCAGGTTGAACCGGTTCATGATCGACTCGACGAGCTGGCCGTTGAACCGGCGCATCAGTTCGTCGCCGAGGGAGAGATAGAAGCGCGACTCACCCTGGTCGCCCTGACGGCCGGAGCGGCCGCGTAGCTGGTTGTCGATGCGCCGCGACTCGTGGCGCTCGGTGCCCAGCACGTACAGGCCGCCTGCCTCCTTGACCTCCTCGGCCTCGGCAGCCACCTGCGCCTTCATCGCCGCGACGGTGTCGTCCCATGCGGCCTCGTACTCCTCGCGCCGCTCGACCGGGTCGAGCCCGCGTCCGCGCAGCTCCAGGTCGGCGAGGAACTCGGGGTTGCCGCCCAGCACGATGTCGGTGCCGCGGCCTGCCATGTTCGTGGCCACGGTGACCGCGCCGGCGTGCCCGGCCTGGGCGACGATCGCCGCCTCCCGCTCGTGATGCTTCGCGTTGAGGACCTCGTGCGGCACCTGGAGCCCCACAAGCAGCTTCGCCAGGTACTCCGACTTCTCGACGCTCGTCGTGCCGACGAGAACGGGCTGGCCGGCACGGTACTTCTCGGCGATGTCCGCGGCGACCGCGGCGAACTTCGCCTCCTCCGTCTTGTAGATCAGGTCCGGCTGGTCCTTGCGGATCATCGGCCGGTTGGTCGGGATCGGCACCACCCCGAGCTTGTAGATCTGGTGCAGCTCGGCGGCCTCCGTCTGGGCCGTGCCGGTCATCCCCGACAGCGTCTCGTAGAGCCGGAAGTAGTTCTGCAGGGTGATGGTGGCCAGCGTCTGGTTCTCCGCCTGGACCTCCACCCCCTCCTTGGCCTCGATGGCCTGGTGCATGCCCTCGTTGTAGCGGCGCCCCGCCAGCACGCGGCCGGTGAACTCGTCGACGATGAGCACCTGCCCGTCGCGGACGATGTAGTCCTTGTCCTTCTTGAACAGCTCCTTGGCCTTGAGAGCGTTGTTCAGGTAGCCCACCAGCGGGGTGTTCGCGGCCTCGTAGAGGTTGTCGATGCCGAGCTGGTACTCCACCAGCGACACGCCCTCCTCGGTGACGCCGACGGTGCGCTTGCGCTCGTCCACCTCGTAGTGCAGGTCGCACTTGAGCAGCGGCGACATGCGGGCGAACTCCTGGTACCAACGGGCGCTCTGCTCGGCCGGCCCCGAGATGATCAGCGGGGTGCGGGCCTCGTCGATGAGGATGGAGTCGGCCTCGTCGACGATGGCGAAGTTGTGCCCGCGCTGCACCATGTCGGCCGCTTTCCAGGCCATGTTGTCGCGCAGGTAGTCGAAGCCGAACTCGTTGTTGGTGCCGTAGGTGATGTCGGCGGCGTACTGGCCGCGGCGGACCACGGGCGGCATCTCCGACAGGATCACCCCGACGGTGAGGCCGAGGAACCGGTGGATCCGGCCCATGTTCTCGGAGTCGCGCTTGGCCAGGTAGTCGTTGGTGGTGACGACGTGCACGCCGTCGCCGGAGATCGCATTGAGATAGGCGGGGAACACGGAGGTGAGCGTCTTGCCCTCACCGGTCTTCATCTCCGCGATGTTGCCGAGGTGGAGCGCCGCCCCGCCCATGAGCTGCACCGGGAAGGCGCGCTGGCCGATCGTGCGCACCGCGCCCTCGCGGACCACGGCGAACGCCTCGAACATGAGGTCGTCGAGCGACTCGCCCGCCTGGTAGCGCTCCTTGAACTCCTCGGTCTTCGCGCGTAGCTGGGCGTCGGTCAGCGCCTGCACCTCTGGCTCGAGCTTGTCGATGTCGTCGGCGTAGCGCGCCAGCCGCTTCACCAGCTTCGTCTCACCGGCACGGAGCAGACGGTTCAAGAGCGGCACGGTCGACCTCATTCACCTTCGCGGACAAGTACGCGGGTTCTTGTGTAGCAGCCCGCCATGCCACGGCGAACTACCTGTCCAGGGTAGCGAAGCTACGGACATCACCCTGCACAACGCCGGAGGGGCGGCACACGTTCCGGTCGGAACGCACGCCGCCCCTCTCGGGTGGTGTGCAGTTACCGCGCGAGGCGGATCATCCCGTAGTCGTAACCCTTGCGGCGGTAGACGACGCACGGCTCGCCGCTGTCGGCGTCGGCGAACAGGTAGAAGTCGTGGCCGACGAGCTCCATCCGGGACAGGGCGTCGTCCACGCTCATCGGGTCGGCGGTGTGGACCTTGCTGCGCACGATGCGCCCGGGTACCGGCTCCTCGGGGGTGGGTAGGTACTCGTCGTGCCCCCGGGGACCGGGGATGTCGACGTCGTCGGGTGACACATCGACCTGTCGCAGCTCGTCGAGGACGGCAGTGGCGGCGCCGCGCCCGGCCAGCACCCTGGCGCGCTTGCCGGTGACCCTGCGGCGGTCGTGTGAACGGCGCAGCCGCGCGTCGAGCTTCGCAACCGCCGCGTCGAGCGCGGCGTAAAAGTCCTGAGCACTGGCCTCGGCTCTGGCGGCCGGGCCACATCCCCTGCCAGTGATCTCAACCCGCTGGCAGTTCTTGAGCTGACGGCGGTTCGGCTCGTGGAAGAGCTCGACCTCCATGCCCATGATCTTGTGGTCGTAGCGTTCCAGACGAGCGACCTTCTCGGCGACATGGACCCGGAAATGCTCCGGGACCTCGACGTTACGGCCGGTGACAACGATCTCCACGCAGACTTCCCTCGCTCTCAGCGTCGGGTTGGCGTTGCAGACTGCACCGGGGATTCCCACCCCCGGGCGCACGATCGGTGGATCCTCCTGAATAGGGGCCTCGGCGGATGCGGAGCACGGTAACGCGCATCACGGTTCGGCAACAGCCCTGAGCGGTAAGTGGCGCGGACCTCGGTGGATGCGGTGAACAACATTCCCAGGACGCCTCCTGGCCGCTACGATCGCACGCCCCGTTCACGTCGTGGATCAGCGTTCCCGGGCCGCCAGGGGGCCTCCTCCCGCCTCGTCTCCCGCCTCGTCGCGTCGCAGAGGACGAGCGCGACGTCGACCCCGACACCGGCCCGGGCCAGCGCGGAGCGGCAGGCACGCAGGGTGGCGCCGGTGGTGACCACGTCGTCGACCAGGAGCACGGCGGCCCCCTCCGGCGGTAGGGCGGCAGGACGTACGCAGAGGCGTCCGGCGAGGTTCTGTGCGCGCTGCACGGCATCGAGACCCACCGAGTCGCGCGCCCGGCGCATGAGCCGCAGCGGACGGGCAACCCGCACGTCGGGTCGGCCCGCGGCCAGCGCACGGCAGAGCCGGACCACATGGTCGCCACCACGGGCCCGCGCTGCTGCGGGTCGCGACGGTGCCGGCAGCAGCCACGTGACGGCCGGGGGCGGCTGCATGACCTCGTCGAGCGGCCCGGCAAGCAGCGCTGCGAGGGGCGCCGCAAGATCGCGCCGACCGCGCTCCTTGTAGCGCAGCAGCGCAGCGCGCAGCGGGCCGGTGTACCGCCCCACCGCCAGCACGCCGGGCACGCCCGGAACGGCGGGCCAGCACGGCTCCCCCAGCCGCACCAGGCACCGCGGACACCACGGGTGCACCGGGTCGCCACACCCGGCGCAGTCGCCGGGCAGCACGAGGTCCACCAGCGCCGCCCCCAGCTCCCGAGCCCTCATGCCCTCAGCATGCGCTCCGGCACCACAGCATTGCCCCGCCGAACCCCCAGTTGTCCACACCCCACCCCCCCACCCACCACCCCCGCGAGTCGCCCAGAATCCGCCCGCGAGTCGCCCCCTCCTACCGCGCGAGTCGCCCAGAATCCGCCCGCGAGTCGCCCCCTGCGCAGCTCGCGAGTCGCCATCTGCATGTCGGTGTCCGCGTCGCACGTCTGATCCGGCTGCACGGGGACCTCACGGGATCAGCGAGTGGGATCCCGCAGTGGTACGGACCGCTGGGGGTGCGGCCCGAATCGTCGATCATGCTGGCCGATCGGACGGCCGGCGACATGATCAACGCACGGGCCCCGGATCGGCACGGACGACGGGTCGGTCCCGAAAGCGGATCGAGCTGGGCCGATCGGATCGACGGTTGCGCGATCGCCGGACGGGGCGCGTCGGTAAGAAACCGCTCTCGCCCGCGTCTGGAACGCTGGTCATGCCGGGTGGAGAGATCAGCTGCCGGCCAAAGGACGGGGCCGCGGAACGGCACAGGCCGCCGGTCTCTCGGCATCGATCATCGCGCGCCGACGCGCTCGGGCAGCGACATGATCACGCCCGGACGTGGAGCGGCACCCACCGCAGTCTCCGGTTCGAAACGCTGATCATGCTCGGCCCGTGCCGGGTGGCATCCTCCGCCGGCAGACAGTGCGGTCAGGGACGGGACCAGATCGGTGCGGACCCGGTCGAGCGCGCCGCTGCGGATGATCATGCCCGCGGGCATCGGGTTGGCTGCCCGCACGTCATCGCGTACCGACCCACGAGCCGGTCCAGAATCGACTCACACGAAGGTTCCTGGTCCACTCGCGCGTCGCTTCGGGTCGAACTCGCGCCCCGATATCGGGCGAGACCCCGGCGGGAACGGGCGACTCACGGGCGGGAAGCGGGCGACTCGCGGGCGGGAAGCGGGCGACTCGCGAGCGGGAACAGGGCGACTCGCGGGCGGGAACGGGGCGACTCGCGGGTGGGTCAGCCGGGGTAGAGGGGGGCCCCATCGGGGGCTCCGCCCAGGACCTGACGCCAGGCAGCCTGGTCACCGCCGGCGAAGCTCCACACCCCGGTCTGATCGGTGACGAGCAGCGGGCGGTTGGAGGCGGCCGCGATTGCCGTGAGCGGAGGGGTCAGGTTGTTCCCGAGCACCTGCTGCACAACGAGGCCGTCGACCGAGACCTGGCCGACGAGCATCTGCGTACCGCGCGTGATGGCCACGATCGACTCGGCGGAGCGCCAGTCGGCCGCGACGACCTCGCCGAGGTCGTCTGGCCGCAGCCGGTGGATGTTGCGGATGGCGACCTCGCCGTCGATGCTGCGGGCCACAGCGGCGGTATAGAGCGCTCCGCCGACGACCGCCACCACACGCATACCGTCGCGGGAGAGCCGCAGGTCGCGGATCGGGCCGAGCGCGGCCAGCCCGTCCGCGTTGACCTGGGCGGTGCGCGCAGGCCCGGCGCTGTCGACCAGGACCCTGGCGACGACCGCCCCGTCCAGGACGGTCCAGACCTCGCCGCCGGTCGGGGTCCAGGACGGCCGGGTCATCGTCGCGGCGTTGAGCGACACGGGTGAGACCCCGCCGTCGGGCCCGCCGCCGACCAGCAGCGTCCGCCTCGCGCCGATCCGGACGACGGCCGCGAGCCGTTGGCCGTCGCCCGTGGACGCAGCGGACTCCACGTCGTAGGCACCGTTGCCCACGGGACCGGGGAGCGGGGCGCCCGGCTCGGGGCCGGTCAGCTGCCGGACCCGGCCGCCCGCGACCACGAGGCCGGGCACGTCGGCACCGGGCTGCACCTCGGCGGACAGCGCCGCGACATCCTCGCGGGTCAGCTCGGGCCGGTCGTTCAGCAGCGGTTCGCCGTCCACCAACAGCCGCACCTTCGCCACGTTGACCTCGGCCAGCGTCAGCACCACCTGTGCGGCAAGCAGCTGCCGCGCCGGCTCGTCGAGGTCGCCGACTCCGGTGAGGTCGACGATCAGCGCGCCGTCCGGTCCGACGGCCGCATTCGACCGCAGCTGGGCACCCGGCGGGAGCTGGGAGACGGCCGCGCCCAGCAATGCCGGGGACGGGCCGGCGAGCAGGAGCTCCAGTGCGCGGGAGGTCTGCGCCTTGGCCGGCACGCTGGGCACGTAGCGCAGGTCGGCCACCACGAGCCTGCGGACGGGGTCGACGAACCAGGTACGCACCTGTCGGTAGTTGTCCCGGAAGATCGACAGCGGCACGACGACACCGGCCGGCACGCTCGAGATCCGCCACTGCCCGTCGCGACGCACGACCGTGACGTCCTGCTGGAACGTGGCCTGGTCCGGCTCGAACGACCCGGACGACGACATCCTGCCGACTGCCGTGCCACGGATCCGGATCGTCGTGACGCCCGTGCTCGCGTCCTGGGCCCCGGGGGCGGGCACGGTGTCGAACTGCCCGTCGAGGACCGTGAGGCTCGCGGCGTCGTCCCACTCCGCGACGTCGGGGGCGAGGAAGCGGCGTGCGGAGCCGTGCTCGTCGGCGCTGCTGCCCGAGGCGAAGACGAAGTCACGGACCAGGTCGAGCGGATTGCTGCCCTCGACGGGACCGGGCGGCAGCGCGCCGCCCTCGCCTTCGCTGATCTGGCGCAGCACCTGCACGTCCGAGCTCTCCGGAACGTTCGCACAGCCCGCCGCCCCGGCGAGCGCGAGGACCAGGGCGAGCGCTGAACCGAACCGGCGGGGAATCACGGGATGTCCTCGCGTTCGTGGGGGTCGTCGCCCTCCGACCAGGACGGCACGACCACCGTGACGGGCCGCCCGCGCGGCGGCGTGGGTACCGAAGCCTCGCCACCGCCCGTTACGGCTCCGGGCTCGGGCCCGAGCGGCAGCGGGCTGGACTCGACCGCGTCACCGAGGGTTCGCGGCAGTGTGAGCCGGAACGCCGCGCCCTGGCCGACCGCACCCCACGCCTGCAGCCAACCGCCGTGCAGCCGCGCGTCCTCGATGGCGATGGACAGGCCGAGTCCGCTGCCGCCGCTGCGCCGCGCCCGCGACTCCTCGGCCCGCCAGAACCGGTTGAACACCAGCCCCGCCTCCCCCGGACGCAGCCCGACGCCGTGGTCCCGGACCAGCACGGCGACGACGCGCTCGTCGTGGGCCAGCACGACGTTGACCGGCCGTCCCTCGCCGTGGTCGATCGCGTTGGCCACCAGGTTGCGCACGATCCGCTCCACCCGACGCGGGTCGACCTCGGCATACACACCCGTGGGAAGCTCCAGCTCGAGCGGTGTGCCGGTCTCGTCGGCGATCCCGCGCACGGCCTCGACCGCCCGCGCCACCACCCCGTGCATGTCCACCCGTTCGGCCCCCAGCTCGGCCACGCCCGCGTCGAGCCTGCTGATCTCCAGGAGGTCGGCGAGCAGCGTCTCGAACCGGTCGAGCTCCGCCACGAGTAACTCGGAGCTGCGCCGCAGCGCCGGCAGCAGCTGCTCCCGGGAGGCGTAGAGCACGTCGGCCGCCATGCGGACGGTGGTCAGCGGCGTGCGCAGCTCGTGGCTGACATCGGAGGTGAACCGGCGTTGCAGTGCGCCGAACTCCTCGAGCTGGCGGATCTGGCTCTGGATACTGCTCGCCATCTCGTTGTAGGACTCGCCGAGCCGGGCTACGTCGTCCTCACCCTGCACGGGCATCCGCTCGTCCAGGTGCCCGTCGGCGAACCGCTCCGCGATCTCCGCCGCCTGCCGCACCGGCCGCACGACCTGCCGCGTCACCAGCCCGGCGATCCCGGCGAGCAGCAGGAGGAGGATGAGCCCGCCGACGATCAGCGTGCTCTGCACCCACCCGAGCGTGCGCTGCTCGGCGGTCAGCGGGAACAGCAGGTAGAACTCCAGCTCGCCGTTGGCGGTACGAACTGGCTGTCCGACGATCAGCGTCGGGATGTCGACGCCCTGCTCGGTGAGCGTCACGTACTTGCTCGACAGGGTGCCCGCCGCGACTGCGTCGCGCAGGTCCGCCGGCACGTCCTCGACCGGGCCTGCGGCGACCGCGCCTGCGCCGCGGCTGGCGGCGAGGACCGCCCGGAACTCGCCGGCCGCCGCGGCCGACGGCTCGTCGGA
>DASRSC010000373.1:0-10512 GCA_035695525.1 Pseudonocardia sp.
CCGGCCGGCGACCGTTCCGTCGTCGTCGATCCCACAACCGGGCGCTGTGCACAAGACGGCCGTGAACCCGGTCCCTGCGGCGGTCGGCATCCCCACCTCCGAAACAAAATGACAATCGTTCTCGTTAAGGAGGACAGTAACAGCCCGGAGCACCACAAGGGAGATCACGATGCGCCCCGACATCCACCCCGCCTACGCACCCGTCGTCTATCAGGACCGGTCCACCGGCGACGCGTTCCTCACCCGCTCGACCGCCACCTCGAGCGAGAGGATCTCCTGGGCGGACGGCAACACATACCCGCTGATCAGAGTGGACATCACCGCCTACTCGCACCCGTTCTGGACGGGGGCGGCGCGGGTGCTCGACTCGGCCGGAGCGGTCGAGAAGTTCCGCCGCCGCTACGGCGACCGCGCGCGGAGGTGACGTCGCAGGGCCTGCGTCCGGTGGTCCGGAGCAGGCCCGTCAGGGCGTCGGCAGCACCTGGCGCAGCAGCTGTTCACTGACCACCGTGCCGTTGCGCTCGTCGCGGGCCCTCCACTCCCGCGGGTAGCCGAGAGACGCCTCGATGAAGCGCACGCCGTCCTCCCACGTGACACGCGGGATGTGGAGGTGCCCGTAGACGACAGCGGTGGCCCGGTACCGGACGTGCCAGTCCGCCGTGCGCTCCGAGCCGCACCAGAGCGCGAACTCCGGGTAGCGCAGCACCTCCGTCGGCAGCCGGGTGAGCGGCCAGTGGTTCACCAACACGGTCGGGATCTCGGGGTCGCACTCCGCGAGCCGACGTTCCGACTCCGCCAGGCGCGCGGCGCACCAGGCCGCGCGGTCCGGAAACGGGTCAGGGTGGAGGAGGTGCTCGTCCGTACACACCACCCCCGCCGCGTACGCCGCCGCCAGGCCCTCCTCCGAGGTTGCCGTACCTGCGGGCAGGAACGAGTAGTCGTAGAGCGTGAACAGCGGCACGACCGTCGCCGGTCCGCCTGCACCGTCCCAGACCGGAAACGGATCCTCTGGAGTGAGCACGTCGAGTGTGCGGCACCGCTCGACGAGCAACCGGTAGCGCTCCCCGCCGCGCAATGGCACAGGATCCTTGCCGCGCGTCCACAGCTCGTGGTTGCCCGGGACCCAGATCACCCGGGCGAACCTCTCCCGGAGGAGGGCCAGGGCCCACTCGATTTCGCCGACCTGTTCCGCGACGTCGCCCGCGACGATCAGCCAGTCCCCGTCCGAGGTCGGTTGCAGGCCTTCGACGATGCTGCGGTTGTCCGGGTAGCGGACGTGCAGGTCGCTGACGGCGAGCAGCCTCGGGATGGTCACGGAACCAGTCGTACCTGACGGGAGGTCAGCTTGCGCGCCCCGGCCTCCTGATCGCTGCGGCCTCCTGATCACACCGGGGTAGCTCGGCCGACCCGGAACGGTAACGTCGGTCTAAAGCGACGGGGGGTCGAATATGTCGGTGACGACGAAGGTGCGACAGGGTGTCCGCTGGGGGCTGCGGCATGCACTGATCCGGCGCACGCTCGAGCGGAGGATGCGGGACGGCGACGTGAGCGCCCGGCTCATGTTCGACGAGGACGTGGTGGCCGAGCCGTTCCCCTTCTACGACATCCTGCGTGAGCAGGGGCGTCTGGTCGACAACGGCATCGTCCTCAACACCGCACACCACGACGTCGCCACGGCGGTGCTGCGCAGCCCCGACTTCGGGGTGGTCGGCGGCCCGAGCGGCCAGGCCCCGGCAGCACTGCGGTTCGCGGAGCGCGTCGCGGGGCACGGGCCGGTCGGGCCGGTGGAACCGCCGTCGATGCTTTCCGTCGACCCACCCGACCACACCCGCTACCGCAAGCTCGTCACCAGGGCGTTCAGCGCCCGCGCGGTGGCCGCCCTGCGCAGCCGTACGGAGGAGGTCGCCGCCGAGCTGCTCGACCAGATGGCGGCGAAGGGCCGCAATGCCGACCTCGTCGACGACTACGCCAGCCTCCTGCCGGCCACCGTGATCGCCGAGATGCTGGGCGCGCCCGCCGAGATGCGCCGGCAGTTCCTGGAGTGGGGAGCGGGCGGCGCGATGTCGCTGGACGCCGGGCTCTCGTACCGCGACTTCCGGCTCTCCGAGCGGCACCTCGAGGCCCTGCAGAACTGGATGCTCGGCCACTTCGAGCACATCCGCCGCAACCCCGGCGACAACATTCTCTCCGCGCTCGTGCACGCACACACGGAGGAGGGGCGGCTCACCGAGAAAGAGGTCACCAGCATCGCGGTGCTGCTTCTCGCCGCGGGGTTCGAGACCACGGTCAACCTCATCGGCAACGGCGCCGCGGTGCTCACCGCCCACCCCGACCAGCTCGCCCTGCTGCGGGCCGAGCCGCAGCGCTGGGGCAACGCCGTCGAGGAGATCCTCCGCTTCGACTCGCCCGTGCAGCGCACCGCGCGGTTCGCGGGCCGCGACGCCGAGGTGGCCGGCGAGCAGGTCCGGGCCGGTCGGATCGTCGTGATGCTGGTGGGTGGCGCCAACCGCGACCCGGCGGTCTTCATCGATCCTCACCAATTCGACATCACGCGAGAGAACGCGGACGGTCACCTCGCTTTTTCCAGCGGCATCCACTACTGCCTGGGCGCGGCACTCGCGAAGATGGAGGGCGAGGTGGGGCTCCGCGCGTTGTTCGACCGCTTCCCCGACCTGGCGCTCGACGGTCCCCCACGCCGCCGACCCACCCGCGTCCTGCGTGGGTACGACGCGATGCCGGTGCGCCTGTCCTCCGCCACCGTCAACGCCTGACGCGGCCGGCCGCGGTCATCCGTCCGATCTCGCGCCGCCGAACCACCCGGGGAAGTCGAGGCGCAATGGCGTCTCGGGAGTCATCGTGCGCAGGTCGGCCTCGAGTGCACGCATGCGGTCCTCGCCCAGCGTGGCGCCCCATTCGGCGCGCAGCTCGTCGAAGATCCGGGCGGAGCGGGCGAGGCAGTCCATCCCACGGTCGGTAAGCCTGATCAGTTTGCGGCGCGCGTCGGCGGCGTCGGCTGCACGGCGCAGGTAACCGAGGCGCTCCAGCGCCTCGACGTGTTTGGCGGCAGCCTGCTTGGTCACGCCCAGTCGACGGCCGAGCTCGACGGCCGTGGTGCCCTGGTGACCAACCGCCTGCAGGACGAAGCCGTGCGCCGGGCGAACGTCGGGATGACCCTGACGGGCGAGTTCGGCGTGCAGCCCGTCGATCAGTACGCGGAACCCGAGCAGCAGCCGCAGCGGCAGCTCGAAACCCGGTGGATCAGTTGACATGTTCGACAACCAGGTTCACTATTCCGACAACCACATTGTCTATCTTAGGGGAGCCCGTCATGCCCGTCATCCGCCACGCCGACAGCCGCCGGACCACCACCCCGAACGCCGTCATGACCACCCATGCGTCCCCCAGCCAGGGCGGGAGCGCGCTGGCCGTCTGGCGGGTGGAGATGGCGGCGGGCGCAGCAGGCCCGCAGCACGCGTTCGACGCCGAGCAGGTATGGACGGCACTGGCCGGCGGCGCCACCGTCGAGCTGGACGGAGACGCGGTCGCCATGCATCCGGGCGACACCGTGGTGATGCCGGTCGGCGTGCAGCGTCGCGTGCTGGCCGACGCCTCGACCGGGTTCACCGCAGTCGTCGCCGCGCCCGCAGGTGCCAGGGCGTCGGTGCCGGGCGGTGAGCCGGTGCTGCCGGCCTGGATCGCCTGACCCGCGCCGCGGCCGCGGTCTGCCACCGGTGCTCGGGCCGCCCGGGCCTGTCAGCCGAGCGCGGCCAGTGCGGCTTCGGCCTGGCGTTGCAGCGACGCCAGGCGGGCCGCCCCGGCGTCCGCCTCGCCTGCGCCCATGACGCCTGCTGCGTAGCGGCTGTGGACACCGGCGCCGATGCAGGCCGAGCGCCAACGGGCGAAGGCCACGTAGAAGTCGAGCTGGGAGACGTCGCGGCCGGAGCGCTCGGCGTAGCGGGCCACGAGCTCGTCGCGATCGGGATACCCGTCCACCAGGCTGGGCCCCGGGACCGTGGGCGGCACCGCGTCGCCGGGACGGCCCCAGGATGCGATCAGCCAGCCGAGGTCGGCCAGCGGGTCGCCGAGGGCGGCCAGCTCCCAGTCGAACACCGCGCGCACCCGGCCGTCCGGCCCGAAGGCGAGGTTGCCCGGCCGGAAATCACCGTGCGCGATCCGGACGTCGGACGGGGGCAGCGCCGCGGCCCGCTCGACGAGCCGAGCATGGACGGCGTCCACCGTGGACAGGTCCGACACCGCCGACTCGTGCACCTGCCGGTGCCACCGCCGCAGCTGCCGCTCCAGATAGTTGCCGGAGCGCCGCAGGTCGCCCAGGCCGACCGCATCGGGATCGATCGCGTGCAGCGCCGCCATCACGTCGACGGTGTCGAGGCCTGCGGTACGCCGGGTACCGCCGGACTCGAGCCGGTGGCCCGACGCCTCGTCACCGAGCACCTCGCCATCGACGAACTTCATGAGATAGAACTCGGCACCGATGACGCCCGTGTCGGCGCAGTACGCGACCGGTGGCGCCACCGGTACCGGTGTGGGCGCCAACGCCGAGATGAAGCGCCACTCGCGGCCCATGTCGTGTGCGGTGGCGAGCACCATGCCGGTCGGCGGGCGTCGCAACGCCCACCTGCCGCCCGCGGCGTCGGTGATCCGGTAGGTGAGGTTGGAATGCCCACCGGAGATGCGCTCGACGCCGACGGGCCTGTCCCCCACCGGCAGCTCGGGCACCTCCGCGCGCAGCCACGCGGTCAGCGGGCCAGGGGGTGCAGCGTCAATCTCCGATGATCGGCTCACCACCCCATCCAATCTCCCCGCCCCCGGAAGGCCACGCCCGCCCCGCCCGCGAGTCGCCCGATCCACGCCCGCGAGTCGCCCTGCTCCCGCCCCCGAGTCGCCCGATCCCCGCCCGGGGGCCGGGCCCGAGGGCGCACCGGGCGTCACGTCGACAGCGGGAGGACCAGAGACTCCAGGAGGCGGTCGAGCTCGGTCTTCGGGTCGGCGGTGAGCCCGGTGTGCACGGGGCCGGCCTGCACGATCGTGCTGCGCGGAGCGGTCAGCCGCCGGAACCGCCTGCCGCGGTCCTCCGCCCCCGCAGGCCCCGAATACCGAGCCGCCTCGGCGCGGCCGGCGCCGCACATCGCCACCACCGCGTCGAGGGCGCGGCCGATCACCACCCCGTCGGCATCGGGATCGAGTGCGGCGAGCCGGTGCCGGTCGAGGTGCACACGCGCCCCGAGGTAGTCCAGTGGACGGCAGTACAGGAGCACACCGGCGTTGAACGCCTCACCGCGCTCGATCCGCGGCACCACCCGCAGCAGGGCGTACTCGAAGGCGTGGCGGCCCGTCATGCCCGGCTCTGCCCGTGCGTGACCCAGTACGGCGGCTTCGATCCGCGGGTGGACGGCGGTTCGCGCTGCCCGTCCTTGCGCGCAGCGGCGGCCGCCCGCACACCCGGCAGCCACGCTTCGCGCGCATCACGCCGCGCCAGGAGCTGCTCGACGAAGGCCGCCCGGACGTCGTCAGGGCCATCGAAGCCGGGCTCGTCGACGAGCCATCGGTCGGGCACGGCGTCAACCGCCGTCTGCAACAGCGGAGCTGTGACCTGCGGGGCGAGGGCGTCGTCGGCCGCGTCGAGGTCGGGGTCGGAGCCGAGGAGCACGTGATTGGCCGCGTCATAGGGCCTCCGCACCCAGCCCTCCGCCCCCGGCCAGGCGTGTTGGAACGTCAGCGTGGCGCCATGGTCGATGAGGTAGGGCGCGCGGTGCCAGAACAGCATGTTGGCGTTGCGCCACGAGCGGTCGACGTTGCCGACGAGCGCGTCGAACCACAGCACCCGCCCCGCGAGATCCGGACCCACGGCGAACGCGGTGGGGTCGAGGTCGAGCGCGCCCGGTAGGAAGTCCATGCCGAGGTTGAGCCCCGGGCTGGCCCGCAACAGCTCCTGTACCTCCTGGTCGGGCTCCGAGGCTCCCAGCGCCGGGTCCAGGTCGACGGTGACCAGCTCCGGCACTGGCAGGCCCAGCCCGCGCGCCAGCTCCCCGGAAACGATCTCCGCGACGAGGGCCTTGCGACCCTGCCCGGCCCCGTGGAACTTCACGACGTAGGTGCCGAGGTCGTCGGCCTCCATGAGCCCTGGCAGCGACCCACCCTCGCGCAACGGCGTGACGTAGCGGATCGCCGTGACGTGCCGCAGCACCCGCTCACCCCCTGCTCGACGCGACCCGGATCGGTCGGGCGACGTGGCCATCCTCGCACCACGGCGCACCCGCTTTTCTGGCGCCGTCACGCCTCGTTAACGAGTGCGATCTACGGTCCCTCACAACGATGACGAGAGGCGGGCGCATGACCGACGTGCAACCCATCGCCAGGAAGAGCCTGGTCGACGAGGTGCCACCACCGGGCCGCCTCCTGGTGCTCGGCCTGCAGCACGTGCTCGTGATGTACGCCGGATGTGTGGCCGTGCCGCTGATCGTCGGGAGCGCGCTGCACCTGGACACCCGCACGATCGGGCTCCTGGTGAACGCCGACCTCGTTGTGGCGGGGATCGTCACGCTGATCCAGACCCTCGGCATCGGGAAGATCCTCGGCGTGCGGCTGCCGATCGTCACCGGCGCCACCTTCACCGCCGTCACCCCGATGATCCTGATCGGACAGAACTTCGGCCTTCCCGGCGTCTACGGCTCGATGATCATCTCCGGGATCTTCGGGATGTTGATCGCTGTGCCGTTCTCGCGGATCATCCGGTTCTTCCCGCCCGTCGTGACGGGCAGCGTCATCACGATCATCGGGCTATCGCTGATCTCGGCAGCGGCCGGACTGATCGCGGGCAACGACTCGACCGCCCCGAGCTACGGCGACCTCTCCGGGCTCGGGCTCGCCGGGGGGATCGTGCTGGTCATCATCCTGATCACCCGGTTCGTGCGGGGCTTCTTCGGTCAGATCGCGGTGCTCACCGGACTCGTGATCGGGGCGCTGGTGGCGGTCCCGATGGGCCTCACGGACTTCTCCGGAGTCGCCGCCGCACCCTGGTTCGGAGTGTCCACGCCATTCATGTTCGGGCCGCCGCAGTTCCCGATCGCCGGCGTGATCTCGATGTGCGTCGTGATGCTGGTGATCTTCGCCGAGTCGACGGCGGACATGCTCGCCGTCAGCGAGGCCGTCGACGAGCCGCTGGAGCCCGCCCGGATCGCGCGCGGTCTTGCCGCCGACGGGCTCTCCGGCGTGCTCGGCGGTGTGCTCAACTCGTTCCCCGACACGATCTTCGCCCAGAACGTCGGGCTCGTGCAGCTCACCGGCGTCCGCAGCCGGTTCGTCCCCGCCGTGGCCGGCGCGATCCTCGTGCTGCTGGGCCTCGTGCCCAAGTTCGGCGAGGTGGTGGCCTCGCTGCCCGGTCCGGTCGTCGGCGGCGCCGGCCTGATCATGTTCGCGACGGTGACGGCAGTCGGCATCCGCACCCTGCACAAGGTGCGCTTCGACGGCACGAACAACCTCATGATCGTGGCCGTATCGCTGGGCGTCGGGATGCTTCCCGTGGTCGCGCCGACGTTCTACGCGAAGGTGCCGGAGACCCTCGGGATCATCTTCGGCTCCTCGATCACCTCGTGCGTGATCGTGGCGTTTCTGCTGAACCTGCTGTTCAACCACCTGTCGTGGGGACGGCCGCCGGGCGGCCCGCCGCTGGCCCACGTCGGATCGGCAGCCGTCATCCACCATGCGGACGAGGCGAGAACCGACCCCTGATCACCCCGTCACAGTGCGGTCGCAGGGTTGTTCTCCTACTTGCCCCGCACCGGACTCCGCCAGATCGTGACGGCCTCTTCCTCAGCAGCGTGTCGCGGGGGAATCTGCATGTCGCGCTGGTGCTGCTGCTGCCGGGTGCGGACGATGTGGTCGACGCTGAAGCGGCCGGGCCCCGTGGCGGTGATGGCGATCAGGCCGGCCGCGATCACGCCGACGAGCTCCCACCCGCCGTTGGCGACGAAGATGCCGTTGGGGATGTGCACGAAGACCGCCGCACCACTCATGATCACCAGCATCAGCGCGCACACCACCGGCGTGAGCGTTCCCGCGACCAGCAGCACGCTGCAGGTGAACTCGACCACCGTCACGAACGAGGCCGAGACGATCGCGAGCGGGATGCTCAGGGTCTCGAACCCTTCCGTGGTGCGGCCGATGCCGTTGATGATCAACTTCTGATACCCGTGGGCGAACATCACGACGCCGATGAGGACACGCGCCAGCAGAAGTGCCCAGTCGCGCGCCGGCGGGGGCAGGGAACGGTTCATCGGATCCTCCGCAGCGCTGTGTGATCAAATGAGCTCGGTAAGTGACCATCAAAGTCAACCTCACGTAGCCACCTGATCACGGAAGGTCATACGATTCCCTCGACGGCCGGGCATCGCTGCGCGATGAGCAGTCGGCATAACGGTCAGACGGGCACAACCGAACGTGCTTGCACCGACGGTCGCGCGGGACGCACCACTCGCCGTGATCTTCGTCAGGTGGTGATCATCGTCACCGCTGCGGCGCACCACAGTTGACGCGCTCGTCGCAGCAGGATTGCCTGCCAGCGTGGTTCTCCGCACGGCTGCCGCCGCACCGACGACGTCCTTCTCCACCCTCTCGCACCTCGAATGCTCCCGCGACGGGTCCCGCCACGACGCTGATGTCGTCCAGGGCACCTCGCCGAACGGTGCCCCACTGCTCGCCCGTTACGACCTGCAACGGGCCGCTGCCACCGTCACACCGGCGCAGATCGCCGCCCGTCCACCGGACCTGTGGCGCTACCACGAGCTGCTGCCCGTGCGGGATCCGGCGCACGTCGTCACGCTCGGGGAGGGCATGACGCCGCTGCTCGACCTACCCCGCCACGGCACCCGGCTGGGCGTCCCCCGCCTCCGCATGAAGGACGAGGGGCTGGTGCCCACCGGAGCGTTCAAGGCGCGCGGCGCCGCGGTCGGGATCTCGCGTGCCGCTGAGCTCGGCGTCACCGGGATCGCGATGCCGACGAACGGCAACGCCGGCGCCGCGTGGGCCAGCTACGCGGCGCGCGCCGGCATGGGTGCGCTGATCGCGATGCCCGTCGACGCCCCGGTGATCACCCGGCGCGAGTGCGTGGTGGCGGGTGCCGAGCTGTACCTGGTCGACGGGCTGATCGGCGACGCCGGGCGGCTGATCGCCGGGGCGGTCGCGCGGCGCGGCGGCTTCCAGGACACGTCGACGCTGCGCGAGCCGTACCGCATCGAAGGCAAGAAGACGATGGGCTACGAGATCGTCGAGCAGCTGGGCTGGCGTGCACCGGAGGTCATCCTCTATCCCACCGGGGGCGGCGTCGGGATCATCGCCATCTACAAGGCGCTGCTCGAGCTGCGTGAGCTGGGATGGCTGTCCGGCGACCTGCCGCGGCTCGTGGCGGTCCAGGCGACGGGGTGCGCCCCGATCGTCGACGCGTTCCACGCCGGACACGCCGAGAGCACGGCACCCGCCGACGCGCACACCGTCGCGTTCGGGATCACCGTGCCGAAGGCGCTGGGTGACTTCCTCGTGCTCGACGCCGTGCGGTCCACAGGTGGCACCGCCGTGGCCGTCACCGACGAGGAGCTGCTCGCCGCACAGGTGGCGCTGGCCCGCGACGAGGGCACGTGGGTCTGCCCGGAGGGGGCCGCGTGCTTCGCCGCGGTGGGGCAGCTGCGGGAGTCGGGCTGGCTCGACGGCACCGAGGACGTGGTCGTCCTCAACACCGGGACCGGGCTGATCTACCCGGACACGGTGCAGGTCGACGTGCCGACCCTGCCCAAGGACGGTGTGATCCCCGGCTGACGGGCAGCCCTGATCTTCGTGCGGAGTACTCGCGATGACAGCCGCGCGCGCGCCCGGCTACGGTGCCGTGGGGGCACAGCACGAGGAGGATTCGGTCATGGACGGACCGCTCACCCTGGCTATCGACGTCGGCGGCTCAGGGCTCAAGGCCACGGTGCTGTCGCCGGAGGGCGAGATGCTGTCCGAGCGCGAGCGCCGCGAGACGCCGTACCCGTGCGCGCCCCCCGTGCTGCTCGACGAGCTCGCCGCTCTCGCTGCCACGCAGCCCACCTACGACCGGGTGTCGGTCGGCTTCCCCGGGGCGATCCGCCGCGGCCGGGTCCGCGAGGTACCGGCCTTCTCCCGGCGCGGGCCCGGCCAGCAGCCGGACCCCGAACTGGTGTCGCTGTGGACCGGCTTCGAGCTGGAGACGGCGCTCGAGCAGCGCTTCGGCAAGCCGACGCGGGTGGCCAACGACGCCGACGTGCAGGGCTGCGCCGTCATCTCCGGCCACGGCATGGAGCTGGTGATCACGCTCGGCACCGGCGTCGGGTGCGCGGTGTTCTTCGACGGCATGCTGCTGCCGCACATGGAGCTCTCGCACGGCCGCTTCGGGCACGGGCACTCCATCGAGGTGGCCTGCGGCGACAACGAACGGCAGAAGATCGGCAAGGAGCACTGGCGCGAGCGTGTGATGGACGCTCT
>DASRSC010000374.1:0-14439 GCA_035695525.1 Pseudonocardia sp.
CGACCTGATCGAGGACGGGTGTGCGGTGCTGGCGAAGGAGGGCCGGATGATGGCGTATCGCCACCGCGGGTTCTGGCAGCCGGCCGACACGGTCAAGGAGCGCACCGCGCTGGAGGCGGCCTACCAGGGCGGCACCCGGCCGTGGATGCTCTGGGAGGCCGCCGGCGAGGAGCGCGACCGTGATCCCCTGCAGGCTGCTATCGCTGCCATGAGCGACGCCAACATCGAGCGCTGACGCCCGGTGCCCCGAGAATCATGCTGAGCCTCCTGCCGGAGCGTCTCGACCGGATCCTGCTGCTCGGCGCCCACTGCGACGACATCGCGATCGGCGCCGGCGGCTCCCTGATCGAGCTGTGCCGCGCGCACCCCGGCGTCACCGTCTCGGCGCTGGTGCTCACCGGGGGCGGCTCCCTGCGGGAGGAGGAGGAGCGCGCGGCGCTCACCTCGTTCTGTCCCGGGGCCCAGCTCGAGGTCGCGGTCCTCGACCTGCCCGATGGACGCGTCCCGACCCGGTGGGAGCGGGCCAAGCTCGCCGTCGAGGAGCTGCGTTCCCTTGGCGAGCCGGACGTCATCTTCGCCCCGGCCCCGCACGACGCCCACCAGGACCACCGGACGCTCGCGAAGCTCGTCCCCACCGTGTTCCGCGACCATCTCACGCTCGGCTACGAGATCCTCAAGTGGGAGGGCGACCTCGCGCAGCCCACCGTCTACCTGCCGCTGGCCGAACCGGTGCTCCGGGAGAAGGTGGCCAAGCTGCACGAGCACTACGGCTCCCAACGCGACCGCAGCTGGTTCGACGCCGAGACGTTCGGCGGGCTGGCCCGGATCCGCGGGGTGCAGTGCCACGCGCGGTACGCGGAGGCGTTCCACGCGTCCAAGCTGGTGCTCGGCGTGGCCCCCCTCACCGGGGTCGACCCGGTGGATTGAACCTCCCCGCCATCCACGACGACCACTCGGACGACCACTCGAAGGGATCCTCCACGTGCGAATTCTGCTGACCGGCCACCAGGGCTACCTGGGCACCGTGATGGCCCCGATCCTCACCGCGGCAGGCCATGAGTTGACCGGGCTGGACAGCGGCCTGTTCGCCGACTGTGTCCTCGGGTCGCTGGACACCCCGGACGTGCCGGGTCTGCGCACCGACCTGCGGGACGTAAGGGTCGAGCAGCTGCAGGGCTTCGACGCCGTCGTCCACATGGCTGCGCTGTCCAACGACCCGCTGGGGTCGCTGGCACCCGAGATCACCTACGACATCACCCACCACGCCTCCACACGGCTGGCGCGGCTTGCCAAGGCGGCGGGCGTCACCCGCTTCGCCTACGCGTCCACCTGCTCGGTCTACGGTGCTCAGTCCGGTGACGAGCTCGTCGACGAGGACGCCCCGCTCAAGCCCGTCACCCCGTACGCGATCTCGAAGGTGCGTGTCGAGGACGACCTGGCCGAGCTCGCCGACAGCGACTTCGTGCCTTTCTCCCTGCGCAACGCCACCGCGTTCGGGTTCTCCCCGCGGCTGCGCGCCGACATCGTGCTCAACAATCTCGTCGGCCGCGCCATCCTCACGGGCAAGGTCACCGTGCTCTCCGACGGCACTCCGTGGCGCCCGCTCGCACACGCCGAGGACATCGCAGGCGCAGTCGTGGCCGCACTCGCCGCGCCTGCCGACGTCGTGCGCGCACGGGCCTTCAACGTGGGCACCGAGAAGAACAACCGGACCGTCGCCGAGATCGCCGAGGCCGTGGTCGAGGCAGTGCCCGGCGCCGAGCTGGAGATCACCGGAGAGGCCGGCAACGACCCGCGCTCCTACCGGGTGGACTTCTCCCGGGCGCGCAAGGAGCTCGAGTTCGAGGCGCAGTGGACCATTCCGGACGGCGCGCAGCAGCTCGCCACGGAGTACCGCGACCGCGGACTCACGCAGGACGCGTTCGACAACCGGTTCACTCGGCTCGCGGTCCTGAGCCGTCGCCAGCAGGCGGGCGAGCTGGACGAGGCCATGCGCGTCATCGCCTGACAGCATCCGAGCGCTCGAACGAGCGGCATTCTCGTCCAGTAGGTTCGGACGGGACTGCCGTTCGTTCGTGAGGGGGCCTTCCATGTGCCGCAACATCCGGACTCTGCACAACTTCGAGCCGCCCGCCACCCGCGACGAGGTGCACGGCGCCGCCCTGCAGTACGTCCGCAAGATCAGCGGGTCGACCCAGCCGTCACAGGCCAACGCGGACGCGTTCGCCCGGGCCGTGGAGGCCGTCTCCGCAGCAACGCATCGCCTGCTCGACGAGCTGGTGACGGCCGCGCCGCCGAAGAACCGCGAGGTGGAGGCGGTTAAGGCCCGGGAGCGCTCCGCCGCGCGCTACTCCACAGGCTGAGGCGCGCGGCAGAGCCCTGTTCAGTGCTTGGGGGAGGCGGCCACGGCGTCGGCGAACTCGTCGGCCTGCAGCGGCGCGAGGTCGGACACTCGGAGGAAGTCACCGAGGGTGGTACCGGTGGCGCCGCTGTCGACGTTGCGGGGACCGTTGCCGGCGCGGACGTCGTCGATGTTGATGGTGCGCAGGTCGTAGGAGAAGCGCGTGACGCCGGACAGGTTGGGCGCGGACGCGTGGAGGTGGTTGGAGGAGAACATCATCACGTCGCCTGCACTCCCCGCGATGCGGATCTCTCCCCGGGAGTCGATGTCCTCGAGGGGGAGCGGGTGGGGCCGGTCGTCGGTGGTGATCTTCTCGGCGGCCGCGTGGCGGTGCTTCGCGACCCACTCGTCGTAGTCGTAGGCGTTGGAGCCGTTCTTGACGGGCTTGTCGAAGTAGTCGGTGTACATGCTCATGACGTTGTCGCCGACGACGGGGAAGACCGGCACCCAGTAGTTGACCAGTTGCTGCGGGTGGCCGTACCACATGTCGCGGTGGGCCTTGTAGTTGTAACTGACCCCGGCGGTCAGGAAGTTCTCGGCCGGGATAACTCGCAGCCGCGGGATGTCGAAGTAGGTGCGGTCGGGATCGACGCCGATGGTGACGGCGAACTCTTGGCACAACTCCTTCGTGCGCTGTCCGTTGGTGAATTCGGACTTCAGCGGGCCCACCCGGGCGATGAACTCGTCGACGGTCATTTCGAACTGGGCACGCTCGGGGTCGAGGTCACCGAAGGTGTCGGCAATGAGGCTCTCGGCGTGCTTCACCAACGCGGCTGCACCGGGCTGCCCCGTGTAGAGGTAGAAATCGCCGGAGAACAGCGATTCGCGTCGGCGGTCGTCTGCGATCTGACGGTTCAGGTAGAGCGTGATCACGCAATTCCTCGCTTCTCCGGTCGATGCACGTGCGACTTCGCGAAGGGAGGTTACCGCACCATCGGGACGGCCGATCCTACGAAGGAGCTTAGTAGGACGTCCCACGTGGAATGGTAGGAGTCAGCCGGGTGGGCGGATGCGGTCAAACGGGGTCAATCCGGAGCACGCGGTCGTCCGTACCGTTGGACGTCGAGACGAACAGCGCGCCGTCAGGAGCGACCCGAACGGCACGCAGCCTGCCGAAGGCGCCGTCGAGCGGGGCGGGGATGGTGACGTTGGCCACGGCGCCGCCGGGGCCGAGCTGCATGAGTAGGAGCTTCTCGCCGCGCAGGGCACCCACCGCGAGCACACCGTCGAGGTCGCCCCACTGCCGCCCGGAGAGGAACGCCGCGCCGGACACGGCCTCCACGGGGTTGCCCGAACTCCACGCGGCGGGCACCGCGTCGGGGAAGCGCTGGAGGTCGGTCATCGGCACCGACTCGTCGTACCCGCCGACGGTGCCCCCCTGGGACGGGTCCCATCCGTAGTTGGCGCCTGCCCCCAAGAGGTTCACCTCGTCGTCGGTGGTGGGGCCGTGCTCGGCGGAATATGCCTTGCCGGTGTCAGGTGTGACCGCGACGCCCTGGACATTGCGGTGCCCGTAGCTCCAGATGAGTCGCTGCGCAGGGTTCTGGGCGTCCGCGTACGGGTTGCCGGGAGCGGGCCCGCCGGTGTCCAGGTCGATGCGGAGCACCTTGCCACCCAGAGACGCGAGGTCCTGCGCGATGGCGCCGCGCGCGGTGTCCCCGGTGCCCACGAGCAGGGCGCCGTCGGCGGTGAGGGTCGGCCGGCACCCGGAGTGCCGTCCCGACGGGTTGATCGGCATGCCGCCGACCAGCGGGTCCGCGACCCTCGACGCCGCCGTGCCGTCGGCGGAGAGCTGCCACGTCACCAGCCGGACGTCCGTGGGCGTGCCGGCCTTCATGTGGGTCTGGCACGTGGTGAACCGGCGGGTCTGCGCGAAGTCGGGGTGTACGACCATGCCCATCAGCCCGCCTTCCCCGCGGACGTACACGTCCGACAGGTCCGCAGTGACTGGCGTCACCGTCGCTCCGGGCTGCGTGCTCGACAGCAGCGCGATCCGCCCGGCGCGCTCGGTCAGCAGTACCCGGCCGTCGGGCAGGAAGCCGAGGTCCCAGACGTGTGACAGGCCCGCCGCCACCACGCTGACCCGAAGCTCCGGCGTGCCGGTGCGGGCAGGGGCCAGCGGGGCTGCCGCCGGCGTGGTGCTTGCGCTACCCCGCTCGATCGGGCTGGCCTCCGGCGCGGTGCATCCGGCCAGCCCGAGTGCCGCTGCGACGGCGGTCGCGACCGCGTAGCGGGTGGGCGTCATTCGCTCCGTCGGCTTGGCCTCGCACCGCAGCATGCGCCCATCCTGCCGCCGTCCGGGTGGAACTCCCGTATGCAACACCCGATATCGGAGAATCTTGTCGATCTCGGGCGCCTGCCGCCCCGGACTGATCGCTACGGTCTGGCCATGCCCCGCAGTTACCTCCGGTTTCCCCACCTGCACGCCGACACGCTCGTCTTCGTGGCCGAGAACGACGTCTGGACCGCGCCGGTGTCGGGCGGGAGGGCCTACCGGCTCACCGCCGACGACGTGCCCGTCGCCCAGCCACGGCTGTCCCCTGACGGCGCGCAGGTCGCGTGGACGTCATGGCGTGAGGGCGCTCCCGAGGTGTTCGTCGCCGATCTCGACGGCGGGGGTGCGCGCCGGCTGTCCTACTGGGCTGATCCCCGTACCCAGACCATCGGGTGGACGCCGGCGGGGGAGGTGCTCGCGGTCAGCGCAGCGGGGCAGGCGTCACCGCGGCGGGGGTGGGCCTACGCGATCCCGGCGACGGGCGGCACCCCGCGCCGCCTCGACTTCGGGCCGGTCTCCGATGTCGCGCTGCCCGCAGGGGGCGGTCCGGCGGTGGTCGTCACCAGCCTCATGACGCGGGATATGGCCTGGTGGAAGCGGTACCGGGGCGGTACGGCCGGCAAGCTCTGGTGGGATGCGGCCGGGTCGGGGGAGTTCGTCCGGCTCGCGGCCGACCTCGACGGGCAGCTGGCCGCGCCGATGCTGATCGGCTCGGGCGACGGGCTGCGCATCGCCTTCATCTCCGACCACGAGGGCTGGGGCAACCTCTACTCGCTCGGCGCCGACGGTGCCGGGTTGCGCCGCCACACCGACCACGGCGGCCCGGACGCGCCGGCGTTCTACGTGCGGCACGCCAGCACCGACGGCGAGCGGATCGTGTACGAGTCGGCAGGCGAGCTCTGGATCCTCGACTCGCTCGACAGCGCCGCCCCCCGGCGGCTCGACGTGCGGCTCGGCGGCCCGCGCACCGCGCGCGACCCGTTCCGCGTCCGCACGGCCGACGAACTCAGCTGGGTCGCACCCGACCGCACCGGGCGCACGAGCATCGCGCAGGTGCGCGGCACTGTCCACCGGCTCACTCACCGCGACGGCCCCGCCCGCACGCTGCTCGCCGAGCCGGGGGCCCGGGCCCGGTTGGCCCGCCCGCTGGGCGACGACCGTGCGGTGTGGGTGGACGACGTGGAGGGGGAGGACGCGATCTGCATCGCCCCGCTCGACGAGCGGGCCGACGGCGGGCAGCCGCTTCGCCGCTACGGAGCCGGCGCGGTGGGCCGCGTGCTGGAGCTGGCCGCCGCCCCGGACGGGTCGAAGCTGGCGCTGGCCGCGCACGACGGGCGACTGCTGGTGCTGGAGCTCGCCGGTTCCCGTGCGGGGGAGCTGCGCGAGCTGGCCCGGGGCGCCGACGGCGAGATCTCGGACCTCTGCTGGTCGCCCGACAGTGCCTGGCTGGCCTACAGCGACCCCGTCGAGGCCGGTCTCAGTCGGATCATGATGGCCCGGCTCGCCGACGACACGCTGGTGGCCGTCACCGAGCCGCGCTTCGCCGACACCGATCCCACGTTCACCTTCGACGGCAAGTACCTGGCCTTCCTGTCCCGGCGCAGCTTCGACCCCATCTACGACCAGCACTCCTTCGACCTCACCTTCCCGGCGTCGTGGCGGCCGTTCCTGGTGCCGCTGGCCGCTCGCACGCCTTCGCCGTTCGGCGCGAGTCCGGACGGGAGGCCCGTGTCGGCGCAGGACGAGGGCCCGGAGGACCCGCCCGCTCCCGACCCGTCGGACCCGTCGGCCGAGCCGACACCCGACGCCGGCGGCGAGGGCACGGGCAAACCGGAGAAGAAGAAGGGTGACCCTCCGCCCGAGGTCGTGGTCGACGTCGAGGGCCTGGCCGCCCGGGTGGTGCCGGTGCCGGTCGTCGCGGCCCGCTACAGCGGCATGCAGGCCGGAAAGGACTGCCTGCTGTGGTACCGCAGCCCGGTCTCCGGGGTGCTGGGGGACACCCGCGCCGGCACCGACGAGAAGGCGGAGCGGCCGGTGCTGGAGCGCTACGACCTGGTGCGCCGCAAGCTCGACGTGATCGCCGACCCGGTCAGCTCGTTCGCCGTGAGCGGTGACGGCTCCCGGCTCGTCGTGCGCGACGGCGGAGCGCTGCGGGTGCTGCGCACCGACCGGTCCGGCTCCGGAGCGCCGGGGGAGGGCGACGGTGACGAGTTCGAGATCGACACCCGCCGGATCGTCGTCACGGTCGACCCCACCGCCGAATGGCGCCAGATGTTCGACGAAGCCGGCAGGCTGATGCGCGACCACTTCTGGACGGAGGACATGGCCGGCGTGGACTGGGCCGCGGAGCTGGCGCGCTACCGGCCGCTCGTCGACGCCGTGGGCAGCCACGACGACCTCGTCGACCTGATGTGGGAGCTGCAGGGCGAGCTCGGTACCTCGCACGCGTACGTGATGGGCCACGGGGCAGGTGACCACAGCGGGCAGCCGGGGTTGCTGGGCGCCGATCTCGAGCCAGGGGAGCCGGACGGATGGCGGGTGGTGCGCGTGCTGCCCCCGGAGACGTCTGCACCCGCGGCCAGGAGCCCGCTGTCCGGGCCGGGCGTCGACGTCCGGGCAGGCGATCTGATCCTGGAGGTCGGTGGCAAGCCGGTCGACCCCGCCTACGGCCCGGCTCCGCTCCTGGTGTCGCGGGCGGGGGAGCTCGTGGAGCTCACCGTGCGCTCCGGACCCGATCGGGAGGACGCAGGCGAGGTACGCCGGGTAGTGGTGCGGCCGCTGGGGTCCGAGACCTCGCTGCGTTACCAGGACTGGGTGGCCGGCAGACGTGCCTTCGTGGCCGACCGGTCCGAGGGCAGGCTCGGCTACCTGCACGTGCCCGACATGATGGCGCCGGGCTGGGCGCAGTTGCACCGCGACCTGACCCGGGAGACGAGCCGCGAGGGGCTGATCCTCGACGTCCGCGGCAACAGCGGTGGTCACACGTCACAGCTGGTGGTGGAGAAGCTGGCGCGCAAGGTGATCGGCTGGGACCTGCCGCGGCACCGGCAGCCCACCACCTACCCGGAGGACGCGCCGCGCGGCCCCGTCGTCGCGCTCGCCGACGAGCTGTCGGGCTCCGACGGCGACATCGTCACGGCGGCGATCAAACGGCTGGGTATCGGTCCGGTGGTCGGCGTCCGCACCTGGGGCGGGGTGGTCGGGATCGACAGCCGCTACGGCCTCGTCGACGGCACGCGCGTGACTCAACCGCGGTACGCGTTCTGGTTCGACGACGCGCACTGGGGCGTCGAGAACCACGGCGTCGACCCCGACGTCGAGGTGGTGATCGCCCCGCAGGACTGGGTGGCGGGGCGCGACCCCCAGCTGGAGCGGGCCGTCGACATGGCACTCGAGGCGCTGGCCGAGCGGCCGGCCGTGCGGGCGCCGGACGTGGCCAGCCGCCCGAGCCGACGTCGCCCGGACCTCCCGCCGCGCCCCTGACGGCGATGGTGCTGCCCTCCCGGGTGAACGGCACTCCCGCCCGATCCGTCCGGACGGGAGTGCCGTGCGTGCGGGGAGGCCTCAGCCCTGGTTGGTCACGGGGCCGGCTTCTTCCGGGCCGCCGGCAGGTGCCCCGAGCGCACCAGGCAGCCGAGGGTGTCGCAGATGACCCGGGTGGCGATCAGGGCGGTGATCTCCGCGTTGTCGTAGGGCGGGGAGCACTCCACCACCTCGATGCCGGCGAGCGGGCGCGCGTCGGCGATGATCTGGATGAACTTCAGGACCTCCCTCGGCAGGAACCCGCCGGGCTCGGGCCAGCCGGTGCCCGGCACGAACGCTGCGTCGAGGCAGTCGACATCGAACGACAGCCAGACGGCGTCGGCGCCGTCCCACGCCACGTCGAGCGCGCGCTGTGCGGCGTCCTCGATGCCCATCTCGACGCAGTCGGTGACGGTCATGATCGTGGTGCCGCGCTCGCGGCCGACCTTCACACCGGGCCGCGGGGCCTGCCAGCCGCCGATGCCGATCTGCACCAGGTTCTTGGCGGGGACGTTCGGGAGGTCCGTGGCATGGAACCAGGGCGTGGTGTGCATCCGCTCGTCCAGGTCGGTCTCCTGGGTGTCGACGTGGCGATCGAAATGGATGATCCCGAGGTTGCCGCCGTTCAGGTGCGGGGCGACGCCGCGGGTGGTGGGGTAGCCGATCGAGTGGTCACCGCCGAGCACCACGGGGAACGCGCCGCTCTCGTACACGTGCGACACGGCCTTGGTGATCTGGTCGAAGGTCTTCTCGATGTTGCCCGGGATCGTGAAGATGTCGCCGAGATCGCCGATGGTGATCGACTCCCGCAGGTCGACACCCAGCTCGAAGCTGTACGGCCCGTAGAGCGCGGAGATCTTCCGGATGCCCTGCGGCCCGAAGCGGGTGCCGGAACGGTAGGTCGTGCCGCCGTCGAACGGCGCCCCGAGCACGGCCACGTCGTACTCGCCGCAGCGGCGCACGTCCTCCACGTAGGGCGCCTTCAGAAAGGTGTTGATGCCGGCGAAGTGCGGCAGCTCTCCCCGGGAGAAGGTCGGGATCCTCCGGTCGACGATCGAGTCGGCGCCCTGCAGGCCCAGCTCGAGCCCGCGCGCCACCTCCTCCTCCCACTTCGTCGTCGGCAGGCCGGCCTCGGCCCGGACGGCGAACGCCGCCTCGGGGCCGTAGTTGTCGTGGATCTCGCCGTCGCCGGTCCTGTCGGGCTGCTGGGGGTGGTAGTGCACGTGCACTCCTCACGGTCGGGGGCGCCGGAGCGGAGCAGCCGGCGCCCACCAGCTGTCTCCCGGGCTTTTGTCCCGCCGTGGGGTGGCCGCACGTGGCGCGGCCGCCTGCATCTCTCGGACCAGCCCCCCGTCACCGGGGGCGGAACCCTAGACGCGCCTCACTCGTGTGAGTCACCACGAGCCTAGACACGCTTTGTTGCCGCCGCGCGCAGCTGCCGTTACCCCGCCGTGAAAGGCGCCGGGCCGCTGCTCTCACCGTCGGGACGTGGGCGCGAGATCCAGGCCAGTGCCTGGCGAGCGTAGGCTGGCGGACACGACCCCACCGGGCGTTCCTCCCGGGTAGGGGTCTGTCCTGTGTGCGCTGCCCATGCTCTGCGAGGGGTCCCCGACACCGTGGCCAAGCTCTCCGGTCTGCTCCGTTCCAGCCTGTCCGATCCCGACCTGCGGGGCGTCGTCGAGGCCGCTCGCGACACCCGTGCCGACGAGGTGCCTGCTCTGCGGATCGAGGGCCCGGGAGCGCTGCGCCCGTTCCTCGCTGCGGCGTTCGGCACCGCCGCCGACGCGGGCGGCGCAGGCCACACGGTGCTCGCCGTCACCGCCACCGACCGGGAGGCCGAGGACCTCGGCGCCGCGGCAGGCGACCTGCTCGGCCGGGCCGCAGTCGCCGTCCTGCCCTCGTGGGAGACGCTCCCGCACGAGCGGCTCTCGCCCCGCCCCGACACCGTGGGGCGCAGGCTCGAGATCTTCCGGCGGCTGGCGAATCCCGAGACGGCGCCGCGCGTGGTGGTCGCCGCCGCGCGCAGCCTCATCCAGCCGATCGCGCCGGGGCTGGGTCGGCTCGACCCCGTCCAGCTGCGGGTGGGCGACATCGCCGACTTCGACGCGCTGCTCGTACGGCTCGTCGAGTTGGCCTACACGCGCGTCGAGATGGTCACCGCCCGGGGCGAGTTCGCGGTGCGCGGCGGGATCATCGACGTGTTCCCCCCGACGGCCGAGCACCCCGTCCGCGTCGAGCTCTGGGGCGACGAGGTCAGCGAGCTGCGGTACTTCGCCGTTGCCGACCAGCGCTCCGTCGGGCCCGTCGAGGAGCTGGTCGCGCCGGGGTGCCGCGAGCTGCTGCTCACCGAGCCGGTGCGGGAGCGAGCCGCGGCGCTCGCCCGCGCCCACGAGAACAACCCTCCGCTGCGCGAGCTCCTCGAGCACCTCGCCGAGGGCATCCCGTCGGAGGGCATGGAGTCGCTGGTACCGGCGCTGGTCGGGGGCGAGCTGGAGCTGCTCACCGACCTGCTGCCGGCGGACGGGCTCGTGCTGCTCGCCGACCCGGAGCGGATCCGCACCCGCAGCGCCGACCTGGTGCGCACCGGGCAGGAGTTCCTGGAGGCGTCGTGGTTTGCCGCGGGTACCGGTGGCGCGGCACCGATCGACGTCGGGGCGTCCGCCTACCGCGACCTCGGCGAGGTGCTCGACCACGCCTCGGCCACCGGACGGCCGGTGGTCAGCCTGAGCCCGCTGTTGTCCGGTGGTGACGACGCCCTCGCCCCGACCGTGCACGAGGTCGAGAGCTACCGCGGCGACACCGACCGCGCACTCGTCGACCTGCGTGCGCACGTCGCCACCGGCGGCACAGCCGTCCTCGTCGTCGCCGGTCAGGGCACCGCCCAGCGCTCACTGGAGCAGCTGCGTGAGGCGGACGTG
Source organism: Pseudonocardia sp. (assembly GCA_035695525.1). Classification (GTDB taxonomy): domain Bacteria; phylum Actinomycetota; class Actinomycetes; order Mycobacteriales; family Pseudonocardiaceae; genus Pseudonocardia. Next base: position 11,117 of record DASRSC010000374.1, read on the forward strand.
CCGGCCAAGCTGGTCGAGGAGCTCGCCGACATCCCGGAACCGGGGCTGGTCACCGTCACCTGCGGGCGACTCGCCGAGGGCTTCACCGCGCACGGGCTCGTCGTCCTGACCGAGGCCGACCTCACCGGCAACCGGGCCGCGGGCACCGAGCCGCGCAAGCTCGCGTCCAAGCGACGCAACGCCGTCGACCTGGTGACGCTGCAGCCCGGCGACTACGTCGTGCACTCCCAGCACGGCATCGGCAAGTTCGTCGAGATGCGCGAGCGCACCGTGGGCGGTGCCACCCGCGAGTACCTCGTGCTGGAGTACGCCTCGTCCAAGCGGGGCCAGCCTGCCGACCGCCTCTTCGTCCCCACGGACTCGCTCGACGAGATCAGCCGCTACGTCGGCGGCGAGGTACCCACGCTCAACAAGCTCGGCGGCGGTGACTGGGCCAAGACGAAGGGCCGCGCCCGCAAGGCGGTCCGCCAGATCGCGGCGCAGCTCGTGCAGCTCTACGCCGCGCGCCAGTCCGCGCCCGGCCACGCGTTCGCCAAGGACACGCCCTGGCAGCGTGAGCTCGAGGACGCGTTCCCGTTCACCGAGACGCCCGACCAGCTCGCCGCGATCGAGGAGGTCAAGCGGGACATGGAGCAGCCGGTCCCGATGGACCGGGTGATCTCCGGCGACGTGGGCTTCGGAAAGACCGAGATCGCGGTCCGCGCTGCGTTCAAGGCGGTGCAGGACGGCAAGCAGGTGGCGGTGCTCGTACCCACCACGCTGCTCGCCACCCAGCACCTGCAGACGTTCTCCGACCGGATGCGGGCCTTCCCCGTGACGGTCAAGGGGCTCTCCCGGTTCACCGACAACGCCGAGGCGAAGCAGACCATCGAGGGGCTGGCCGACGGCACCGTCGACATCGTCGTCGGCACGCATCGCCTGCTGCAGACCGGCATCCGGTGGAAGGACCTCGGCCTCGTGATCGTCGACGAGGAGCAGCGCTTCGGTGTGGAGCACAAGGAGCACATCACGGCGCTGCGCACCCATGTCGACGTCCTCACGCTGAGTGCGACGCCGATCCCCCGGACGCTGGAGATGAGCCTCGCGGGCATCCGCGAGATGTCGACGATCGCCACCCCACCCGAGGACCGGCATCCGACGCTCACCTACGTCGGCGCCTACGACGAGAAGCAGGTGGGCGCCGCGATCCGGCGCGAGCTGCTGCGCGACGGCCAGGTGTTCTACGTGCACAACCGCGTGTCGACGATCGACCGCGCGGCGCGGAGGATCCGCGAGCTCGTGCCCGAGGCGCGGGTGGCGATCGCGCACGGGCAGATGAACGAGGACCTGCTGGAACGCACGGTCAACGGGTTCTGGCACAACGAGTTCGACGTCCTGGTCTGCACCACGATCGTGGAGAACGGCCTGGACATCTCCAACGCCAACACCCTGATCGTCGAGCGTTCTGACACGCTCGGGCTTTCGCAGCTGCACCAACTACGCGGCCGGGTGGGCCGCGGGCGCGAACGCGGCTACGCGTACTTCCTGTTCCCGCCGGAGCACCCGCTCACCGAGACCGCCCACGACCGGCTCGCGACGATCGCCCAGCACAGCGAACTCGGCGCGGGCACGGCCGTGGCGATGAAGGACCTGGAGATCCGGGGCGCTGGCAACATCCTGGGCGCGGAGCAGTCCGGGCACATCGCCGGCGTCGGGTTCGACCTCTACATCCGGTTGGTCGGCGAGGCCGTTGCCGCGTTCCGCCAGCAGGCGGGTGCAGGGGATGGCGAGGACGTCGAGCAGCTCGCCGACGTGCGGGTGGACCTGCCGGTCGACGCGCACGTCCCGCACGACTACGTCACGGGGGAGCGGCTGCGGCTGGAGGTCTACCGCAAGATCGCCGAAGCAGGCGAGGCCGCCGACCTGGATGCCATCGTCGAGGAGATCACCGACCGCTACGGGGAGCCGCCCACGCCGGTGCGCAACCTCCTCGCCGTCGCCGCGTTCCGCCAGACCTGCCGGGCCCTCGGCGTGGCAGAGGTGGCAGTGGCGGGCAACGGCGTCCGGATCGGGCCCGTAGACCTGCCCGACTCGGCCACGCTGCGGCTGAAGCGGCTGTATCCGAAGGCCGTCTACCGGCCGGCTGCGCGGGCCGTCCTCGTGCCGAAGCCGGTCGAGAGCGGCCGCATCGGCGGCGCACCGCTGCGCGACGTCGAGCTGTTGGACTGGTGCACGAAGCTGCTGCGCGACCTCCTGGCCCCGGCGAAGGTGCCCGCCTCCGTCTGATCAGCGGGGACGGCTATAGGTCGGGTACCGCTCCCCGCTCGGGCGGGATCGGCCGGCGCATCCGGGCAGGCCGTCGGTAACGCTGCTCGGCCTCCGGGAGAGCTTCCGGCAGGAGCCCTCCCGGGAACGGCCCGGGGCGGGGCATGACCCCCGGAGCGTCGTTTGTTCGTTCATCAGGAGCCCGAGCCGGCATCCCGCGGAAGGCCCCTGCAACCGCCTCTCGTGTACGGACCCGAGCTCGCGACCTATGGCCAGCGGGTCGGCGGTTTCCTCATCGACGTCGGCATCCCGACCGGGCTGCTGGTCGCCGTCCTGATCGCCGCGCTGGCCACCCGCGATCTCACGATGATCATGGTGGTCTACGGCCTCTCGGCGGCGATGTTGACCGCCTTCGTGCTGTGGAACAGCGGGTACCGCCAGGGCAGGTCCGGGCAGAGCATCGGCAAGAGGGCGCTGGGCGTGCGGCTCGTCACGGCGGAGACCGGGCAACCGGTCGGGTTCGGCCGCGCCGTCGGCCGGCAGTTCGCCCACCTGCTCGACGGGATCCCGTTCTCCCTCGGCTACCTGTGGCCGCTGTGGGACGAGCAACGGCAGACCTTCGCGGACAAGGTGTGCTGCACGCTGGTGGTGCAGGCCGACATGTGAACCGCGGCACGGAGCCGACGCACGGGCGCCGGTGGACGGGCCGGGAGCGCGTGAGAGGGTGGTGGCCGTGCGCAAGCAGGTGGGGCGCGTCGCAGCGGCCGTAGCAGTCGTCGGCGCGATGGTCAGCGGGTGTGGTCTGGATCAGGCGGGGTCGGCGGTGATCGTCGGCAACGATGCCGTGCCACTCGGGCGCGTCCAGTCGCAGCTCGACGTGGCGCTGGGCAAGACCGACCAGATCGCCCAGCTCACTGCGCAGGGCGGAACGCCAGCCGACCTCTCCCGCAGCATCGTCACCCGCGAGGTGCTGCACGACCTGCTCCAGCGACGGGCCGCCGAGGACGGCATCGTCGTGACCGACGCGCAGGTCGAGGCCGAGCTGGCGGGCAGCGGCGGCGCCGACGCGGTCGTCAACG
>DASRSC010000375.1:0-6467 GCA_035695525.1 Pseudonocardia sp.
GCTGGAACGGGTTCATCGTGCCCGGATCCACGTTCAGGTACGGGTCCAGCTTCTGCATGATCACCCGCAGACCGCGTGAGGTGAGAAGTTGCCCGAGGCTCGAGGCCGTCAGACCTTTACCCAGCGAGGACGCGACCCCGCCGGTGACGAACAGATGACGCGTGGCGCGAGGCTGCACGGGGTTTCAGGGTACATAGGACAGCGGGCACCGGCGCCCCTACCCGCGTGTCGAGGACAAGATGCCTGATCGGGCGCGGTCCGTTCAGGTGGATCCGAACACTGACGGTGAGACCGCGGTGTCGGCCCGTGGCCCCCACCGGGCGGACGACCCCGACCGGGGGAGACCCGAGATCCCGGCCATACCTCACGGTATTCCGCCTGGATGTTGCGTTCATGGCCGGTGAGGCGAGTCAACCCTTGGGAACCTCGCGGTCCGCGGCCCATCCCTCGTCCCTGGGGGATGTGGCGGGCCCGGGACGGAGCCGGAATGGAAAGCATGGAACGGGCGCTGGCCGAGCGCGTGGTGCATGGCCTCGACGACACCCTCGACCACGTGTCGCTACGGCGGCAGGCGAGCAGCCGCCTCCGCGGGCAAGTCGCGTTCGACCTGGCCATGTGGGCGGTCCTGGATCCGGCGACGATCATGTGGGGATCCTGCGTGGTCGACAACGCACCCCGCGACTTCGACGACCTCGAGGACGCGGTCTTCGAGAACGAGTACCGGGCGCGCGACGTGCTGAAGCTGGTCGACCTCGCCGCCGGGCCCGGCATCGGGACGCTCTGCGGGGTCACCGGGGGCGACCCTGCCATCAGCCCGCGCTATCGCCAGATCCTCGCTCCCCGCGGGTTCACCGACGAACTGCGCCTGGTGATGCACGACGGCCGGGCCGCGTGGGGCCTGCTGTGCCTGCTGCGGGCGGGCGGTTCGTTCGACGACGGGGAGGTCGACGCGCTGGCCGGCCTGGGACAGCCGTTCGCCACTGCGCTGCGCAGATCGCTGGTCCGCGGCGCTGCCGACGTCACCGGTCCGGCCCCGGCCGGGCTCATCCTGGCCACGACCACCGGTCGCATTCTCGACATGGCTGAGGACGCACGCCGGCTGCTCGACGCCACCCCGGTCGACGACCTGCCGCTGGTGATCCAGGCCGTCGCGGCCCGGCGCGCCGTAGGGCGCCCGGCCAGCGCCGCGTGCCCGACCCGCGACGGGCGCTGGCTGGCCTTCCACGCGTCCGCGCTGGGCGATCGCCTGGCGGTGGTGGTGGAGGTGGTCCGGCCGCACCAGCTGGCCGACCTGGTCGTGCGGAGCAGGGGGCTCACCCCCTGCGAGCAGGAGGTGCTGGCCGCCGTCGCCCGCGGCCGGCCCGACCGGATGATCGCCCGCGAGCTCATGCTGCCCGAGCACGCGATGCAGGACCATCTGAGGTCCGTGTTCGCGAAGTTCGACGTCGGGAGCCGCACCGAGCTGGTCGCGGCCCTGTTCTTCGAGCACTTCGCCCCGCTGCACGCCGCGGACAGCACCGTCTGAGCGAGCAGGCGTGACCTGCGCGGCGTCACGCGGCCGGGGTGGCTCCGTCCGCGGCCGTCACCGCGGTGCCGTAGCGCCCGGCACGCCCGTCGAGCTGCTCACGCAGCGCCAGCACCGCCGACACCCGGCCGGGCCCCGTTTGCACGTCGTCGACCGTGGAGAGCGACGCAGTGATGTTCGGGTCGGCCCGCGCCACCCCCACCGCGCCCGTCGCATCCGCCGAACCCGCGCGCCCGGCGAGCACAGCCCCGCCGCCCGCGCGGTCCAGCTGGGCGGCCAGCCGCGCGATGACGGCCGCGGCGTCGCCCCCGTCGACGCCGGGGATCGCCCCGCCCGTGAGCACGAGCACGAGGTCCGACGGCCGTGGCCGGTCACCGGGTGCGACGAACCCGGCCGCCGAGAGCCCGGCGAGCAGCGCGTCGGCCTGCCCGGGGGCGACCTGCCCGGACGACGCCACCAGGACGCCGGCGAGCAGCCCGCCCACCAGGCTGCCGGTGTCGGAAGCCGCGGGCAGCTGCGCGCCGGTCGGCAGCAGCTGTGAGGTGAGCTCGCGGAGCTGGTCGGCGCGAGCGGGGTCGCCGACGGCCTGCGTGAGTGCGATCTCGCCACTCACTGTGGCGCCGGCCGGGCCGAGCAGGGCGAGTACCGCGTCCCGGTCGGCGGGCTCCGCGCCCGACGTCACCAGCGCGACGGTGCGGCCCTGCAGCAGCCCGCGGACCGCGGCAGGCCCGATCCGTTGTGCGAACTCATCGGACGCGCGCTGACCGGCGGCGAGGGCGTCGCGCTGGGCGGTCAGCGTCTGAACCTGCCCGCCGAGGTCGTCGGCCTTGGCGGAGACCGCCGAGAGCAGCCGGTCGGACACGCCGCTCGCACCCAGTACCACGCCGATCGCGAGCGCGAGGAACACTGCGGCGATCGACACCGCGTGGTACCGCAGCGAGATCATCCGAACCACCCCGTGACCTGCTCGGCGACCCCCGACCAACCATGGGCGAGCCAGACCAGCACGGCGTCACCCGCGTCCGACACGAGCAGCGCGACCACCACCGCAACCAGCGCTGCGGCGACCATCAGGAGGATCGCACCGAACGAGATGCGGCTGCGGTACAGCGTGGCGATCACCCGGCCGTCGACGAGCGTGCCGCCGAGCTGCAACCGGGTGAGGAACGTCGACGCGATGCTTCCCGAGCGTCCACGGTCGAGGAACTCGGCCATGCTCGCCGACAGCCCGACGGTGACCACGAGCGACGCGCCGTGGTGCGCCGCGATCAGCAGGGCGAGGTCCTCGGGGTTGGCGGAGCTCGGGAACGTCACCGCGCCCGCCCCGAGGTCCTGAACGCGGTGCAGGCCAGGGGCGTGCCCGTCGGAGAAGGCCGGGACGACGACGTCGGCGCCGCAGGTCAGCGCCTCGGTGGACACCTCCCCTGGATCGCCGACGATGAGCTGCGGCCGGTACCCGGCCGCAAGCAGCGCGTCTGCGCCGGCGCCCACGCCCACGAGCACCGGCTTGTACTCACGGATGTAGTGCTTCAGCCGAGCGAGCTCGGTCGCGTGGTCGAACCCCGCCGCGACGACGAGCACCTGCCGCTCGGCCAGCTCGACCTCGACGTCGGGCACGCCTGCGCCGTCCAGCAGCATGGCGCGCTCGCGCCGCATGAACTCGATGGTGTTGGCCGCGAACGCCTCGAGCTGGTGCGTGAGACCGGACTTGGCCTCCACCATGGCGTCAGCCACGGCATCCGCGGTCTGCTCGACGCCGTCCGCCAGCCGCAGCTCCCCGGCGTAGACCACGCCGTCGTGCAGCCGGATCCGGCTCCCGTCCTTGATCGCGTGCATCGCCTCGGCGCCGACGCTGTCGACCAGTGTGATCCCCGCATCGATCAGCACCTCCGGCCCGAGGTTGGGAAACCGCCCGGAGATCGAGGGGGACACGTTGACGACGGCGGCCACCTCGGCCGCAACGAGGGCGTCCGCGGTGGCGCGGTCGAGGTCAACCTGGTCGAGCACCGCGATCTCGCCCTGCTTGACGCGGCGGAGCAGTCCGTCGGTGCGCCGGTCGACACGCGCGACGCCGGACAGCCCGGGCAGCTCCGGCCGGGAGCGGTGCCGCAGACCGGATAACCTCATTTCACGCACCCGCCTTCCATGAACGCACTGTGGCATCTGGGGCATGTGATACCGGGAAGGCACGCCGCGCGATCACCCGAGCGTTCACCCCCGGCGACCCGCGAAGCCCTACCGGACGCCGGCACGGGTGGCCGTGTCAGACGCGGGCAGCTGTCTTCCTGCGGCTCTTGCGCACCGCGCCGTTCGTGCCCGCCCGGTCGGCCTCGCGGTGGGCCCGGGCGGCACCCAGCAACTCCTCGGCGTGGGCGCGGCCGGTGTCGGTGTCGTCCAGCCCGGCCAGCATCCGCGCCAGTTCGACGATGCGGTCTCCCTCGGCCAGCGTGCGCACCCGGCTGCGGGTGGGGGCCGCATCGTTCCCCGCCGTCTTGTCCACCACGAGGTGCCGGTCGGCGTAGGCCGCGACCTGCGGCAGGTGCGTCACCACGATCACCTGGTGGCGCGCCGCCAGGCGGGCGAGCCTGCGCCCGATCTCCACCGCGGCCCGGCCTCCGACGCCGGCATCGACCTCGTCGAACACCATGGTGGGGACGGGGTCGGCCCCGGCGAGCGCCACCTCCAGCGCGAGCATGACGCGCGACAGCTCACCGCCGGACGCGCCCTTGTGCAGCGGCAGCGGTGCGGCGCCCGTGTGTGCGACCAGCCGCAGCTCCACCTCGTCCACCCCGTCGGTGCCGGCCACCAGCCTGGTGGGCCCGACCCGGAGCGCGTCGGCGGCGCCCGGCCCGGCTTCGCGTGGGACGACTGCCACGAGGAGCCGCGCGTCGGGCATGGCCAGCCCGCCCAGCTCCCCCGTGGTGTCGGCCGCCAGCCGCGCAGCCGCCTCGGCGCGGGCCGCCGTGACCGCCGCAGCGTGCTCGGCCAGCTCGAGGCCCAGCGCATCCCGGCGGGCCGCGAGTGCGCTCAGTGCTTCGTCAGACGTGTCGAGACCGGCCAGTCGCTCCCGGGCCGCGTCGGCCCAGGCGATCACGCCGTCGATGTCGGCCGCGTACTTACGGGTGAGTGCCTTGAGCTCGGCCTGCCGCGATAGCACCACCGCCAGTCGTTCCGGATCGGCGTCGAGCCGGTCGAGATAGCCCGTGAGCTCCGCGCCGACGTCGCCGAGCAGCGCGAGCACCTCCTCCAACCGCGCGTCCAGCGCGGTGAGGTGGGGGTCACCGGCGGCGGCGAGGCGGTGGCGCGCGTCGCCGATGAGCGCGAGCGCACCCGGCGCGTCGGGGTCGCCGCCGTCCTCGGCCCCCACCAGGGCGAACTGGGCTCCCGAGGCGACCTCGCGCAGGTCGTCGGCGGCGGACAGCCGATGGGCCAGTTCGACGAGCTCCACGTCCTCGCCCGGTTGTGGGTCCACCGCAGTGATCTCCGTGAGGCCGTGGCGCAGCAGGTCGGCCTCCTGCGCCAGCCGCCGCGCCCCGTCACGGCGCTCCACGAGCTCGGCGGCCACCCGCTGCCACTCGGCGCGGACCGTCCTGTAGCGCTCCAACGGCACCCCGACCGCCTCACCGGCGAACCGGTCCAGCAGCGCCCGCTGCTCCGCGGGGCGCAGGAGCCGCAGCTGGTCGTTCTGCCCATGGACGGCGAGCGTGACCTCTGCCAACCGGGACAGCACCCCGACCGGCACCGACCGCCCACCCAGGTGCGCGCGGGACCGGCCGTCGGCACCCACGGTGCGAACCGCGATCAGCGTGCCGTCCTCGTCGGCGTCGGCTCCCACCTCGTCGGCCACCGCCAGCGCCGCCGGGTCGGCGCTGAACCGGCCCTCGACCACGGCTCGCCGCGCCCCTTCGGCCACGCGCGAGGTCTCCGCCCGCCCGCCTCCGAGCAGCGACAGCCCGGTGACGACCATCGTCTTGCCCGCACCGGTCTCACCAGTGAGCACTGTGAGCCCGGGATCCAGTTCGAGCGTCGCATCGTCGATCACGCCGAGGCCCTGGATCCGCATCTCGGCCAGCATGGGGCGAAGCGTACGGCGCCGACCCGACATCGCTTCAGCTGGCGGACTGCGGCGCGCCGCGCCATCCCCGGACGGGCAGGTTGAACTTGCGCACCAGCCGGTCGGCGAAGGGCTGTCCGTCCAGCCGAACCATCCGCACCGGAGTGGCGCCCGCAGCCAACTCGACGCGCGCTCCGGGCGGCAGGGCCACCGTGCGCCGCCCGTCGCATTCGAGGACGGCAGGCGGACCGGACTGATCAACTTCGATCGCCACCTCGCTGTCCGGGGCGATCACCATCGGCCTGGCGAACAGCGCATGCGCATTGCTCGGTACCAGCAGCAGCGCCTTGACCTGAGGCCAGACCAGGGGACCGCCTGCGGAGAACGCGTACGCCGTGGACCCCGTCGGGGTCGCGCAGATCACGCCGTCGCACCCGAACGCCGACACCGGCCGCCCGTCCACCTCGAGAACCACCTCGAGGATCCGCTCCCTGCTGACCTTCTCGACGGTCGCCTCGTTGAGCGCCCACGTCCGGGCCAGCACATGCCCGTTGGTGCGGGCGACGGCGTCGAGCGTCATGCGTTCCTCGACCGAGTAGCTGCCCTCCACGATGGCCTCGAGGGCATGGTCGAGCGACTCCTCCTCGGCCTCGGCCAGGAACCCGACCCGCCCGAGGTTCACTCCGAGCAGCGGCACCCCCACCGGACGAGCCGTCTCTGCGGCCCGCAGGAGCGTCCCGTCCCCGCCCAGCACGAGCACCACCTCGGCGCCCTCGGCGCACCCGGGCCGCCCTTCGACGACACGCGGCTCGAGCGAGGCCGGCAGGTCGCCGTTCTCCACCTCGGCCCACTCGTCGCCGATCACCCGGAGCCGGACACCGGACGCGG
>DASRSC010000376.1:0-10672 GCA_035695525.1 Pseudonocardia sp.
GTCACGCGACTGCGCGTCACGGGGCTGGGGTTCACGGAGCAGCGGCTCCCGCACCTGGGGCTCCCGCGACTGCGACTCCCACGCCGACAGCGGCTCCCGCGACAAGTGCTCCCGCGACAAGGGCTCCCGCGACAGGGGTTCCGGCGCCCGGGGCTCCGGCGCCCGCAGGCGCTCGCGAGGCTGCGCCTCCCACGGCTGCGGCTCCCGCGCCCGCGGCTCCCACGCCGGCGGCTCCTGCACTCGCGACTGCGGCTCCCACGCCGGTTGCTCCTGCACCCGCGACTGCGGCTCCCACTGCGGCGGCTGCTGCACCCGCGAATCGTGCGGCAGCGACTCCCACGGCTGCGGCTCGCGCTGCCGAGGCTCCCACGGCTCCGGCTCGCGCGGCAGGGACTCCCGCGCCTGACGCTCGGAAGGCTCGCGGACGGACTCCCATGGCTCCGGCTGCCTACGCGACGGCGGTTGGCCCGGCACTGGCGGAACCCGCTCGCGCAGCATCGAACGATCGGGCTCCGGAGCCTGCGCGGGCCGCCACTCGGGAGCGAATGATCCGCTTCCGTTCACGCGCGGGGGCCCCGCGTCGTCCTCGTCGGGTGCGCGCCGACGGCGGCGACGACCGGTCGCACCGGCGTCACCGTGCTCAGCGAGCAGCTCGGCGACAGTGCGCTGACGCGGGTGGTCGGTATCGGAGCTCATCCGGTACACCGTGCCTCGTACGAGGTCAAGCGTCCAAGTACACTCGGCGCGTCCTGCGCCGAGCGGTCCGTCTGAACCGTCCCATCGAGCGTGTCGAGCCTCCGGAGGATGACACCCTCCCGCAACGCCCACGGACAGATCTCGAGCTGGCTCACGCGCAGTGCACGCATCGAAGCCTCGGCGACCAACGCTCCGGCCACCAGCTGATGGGACCGGCTGGGGCTGACGCCTTCGAGCTCGGCCAGGTCGCCGGAGGACATCCGGGTGATGAACGCGGCCAGCTGCCGCAGCCCGACGTCGGTGAGTGACCGGTGCACCCGTGGGCCCGCGCTCGACGGCGCCGCACCGGTGAGCCGGGCCAGCGAGCGGAACGTCTTGGACGTGCCGACGGCGAGCTCGGGCTCCCCGGCGCGGCGCAGCCTGTGGGCCACGGGGGCGAGCTGGGCGTCGAGGTGATCACGCAGAGCGGCGATCTCGCGGCGGGACGGTGGGTCGGAGCGGAACCACTCGCGGGTGAGCCGCCCCGCTCCCATCGGGAGCGACTCCGCGACAGCGGGGTGCTCGTCGAGACCGGCCGCGATCTCCAGCGAGCCACCTCCGATGTCGAGCACCAGCAACCGGCCTGCCGACCAGCCGTACCAGCGGCGGACGGCGAGGAAGGTGTACCGGGCCTCGTCCTCACCCGGAAGAACCTGCAGTGCGACACCGGTCTGGTCGCGCACCTTTGCCAGCACCGCCGCGGAGTTCGCGGCGTCACGCAGCGCGGAGGTGGCGAACGCGAGCAGATCGGCGCAGCCGGCCGCGGCGGCGGCCACGCTCGCCCGCTGCACGGCCCGCACCAGCGCGTCCGCACCGGCTTTCGTGAGCGCGCCCGACACGTCGAGGTTCTCGGCGAGCCGCAGCTCGGTCTTGTCGGACGTCATCGGCGTGGGATGGCCACCACGGTGCGCGTCCACCACGAGAAGGTGGACGGTGTTGGAACCGACGTCGAGCACACCGAGGCGCACGTGATCAGGCTACTGCCCCGCGTGATGTCCCCGTGACCGAACCCGTCACAACCAGCAACACTCGATCACCGCCAGCCACATTTGGCACGGATCCCCGCCCCCAAACCCACTGATCAAGGCACAAACGTCGCAAGTCGACCGTGATTCACAGCTCTTGTGCCTTGATCACCGGGATGTGCGCGGCAGGGCAGGTTGTCCACATGTGCACGCAGTTGTCCACAGGTTTGCCATCGCCGCCCGCCAGCCGTCGGTACCGAGTGATCGCCTGTGGATGCGACAGCCTCTCCGCATCAGTCCCGGAGTGATCCGGGACCACCTCGAAGATCATTTCCTGAGGAGTTCTGAAGCACCAGGCCAGGCACATCGCTCGCTTCACGCCGGATGTCTCATGAGACATGCTGACGCGACGAACAGGTCTTCGCCGACCTCATGGCCACGGTCGGCGCGGCCGTCACACGCCGAAGTTCGAGGCGGGGCGGGCTAGGGGTGCGGGGCGGGGGCTGGCCGGGCGGGGGCTGGTGAGCGGGGCGGTCAGCTCTCGAACTTGTAGCCCAGGCCCCGCACGGTCACCAGGTGCCGAGGAGCGGAGGGGTCGGCCTCGACCTTCGAGCGCAGCCGCTTGACGTGGACGTCGAGTGTCTTGGTGTCGCCGACGTAGTCAGCGCCCCAGACGCGGTCGATCAGCTGTCCGCGGGTGAGCACCCTGCCGACGTTGCGCAGCAGGTACTCGAGCAGGTCGAACTCCTTGAGCGGCAGGGCCACGTCGGCTCCGTTCACCGACACGACGTGCCGCTCGACGTCCATCCGCACCGGGCCGGCCTCCAGCACGCCCGGCAGGCCGTCGACCTCCGTCCCGCCTTCACCGCCGCGGCGCAGGACGGCGCGGACGCGGGCGATGAGCTCACGGGCGGAGTAGGGCTTGGTGACGTAGTCGTCGGCGCCCAGCTCGAGCCCGACCACCTTGTCGATCTCGCTGTCGCGGGCCGTCACCATGATCACGGGGACGGCGGAGCGGGTGCGGAGCGCCTTGCAGACGTCGGTGCCGCTCATGCCGGGAAGCATGAGGTCGAGCAGCACGATGTCGGCGCCGTTGCGGTCGAACTCCTCGAGCGCGTCCTGCCCCGTGCCGGCGACGGCCGTGGTGAACCCCTCCTTGCGGAGCAGGAACGCGAGCGGGTCGGCGAAGGACTCCTCGTCCTCCACGATGAGCACTCTGGTCATGGGGTCCTCCCAGCTCACCCGACGCGGTCGGGTAGTTCGGGCCGCCGGGCGAAGTTGCCCACGGCGGCGTCGGCAGGGTCCGTGCCGGTCTCATCGTCGGGTTCGGCGTGGACGGGTAGCCGCATGGTGAAGGTAGATCCGGTCCCCGGGCTGCTCCAGAGCCGGACCTCGCCACCATGGTTGGCGAGTACGTGCTTGACGATCGCGAGGCCGAGACCCGTGCCGCCGGTGGCCCGGGACCGGGCGGGGTCGACGCGGAAGAACCGCTCGAAGACCCGTTTCTGATGCTCGGGCGCGATACCGATACCGCGGTCGGTGACCGCGATCTCCACCCAGTCGCCCGCTCGGCGCCGCGACACTGACACGGAGGCATCCGGGGGTGAGTAGGCGATCGCGTTCTCGACGAGGTTCGACAGTGCGGTGACGAGCAGCGTCAGGTCGCCCTCGACCTCCAGCCCCGTCGGCGGGTCCACGATGATCTCGATCCGGGCGGACTCGGCGGAGAGCCTGGAGCGGGCCAGCGCCTCGCGCACGACCTCGTCGACGTCGACGACTCCCATCTCGGGCAGTCGCTCGGCACCGGTCAGCCGGGAGAGCGCGATCAGCTCGGTGACGAGGTTGCCCAGCCGGGTGGCCTCGTTGAGGATCTTGGTGCCGAATCGGCGCACCTCGACCGGGTCGTCGGCGGCGTCGAGCACCGCCTCAGCCAGCAGGCCGACGGCCCCCACGGGCGTCTTGAGCTCGTGGCTGACGTTGGCCACGAAGTCGCGACGGGTGGCCTCAAGCCGGACGGCGTCGGAGGTGTCGCCCGCCTCGACCATGCTGAAGCCGTCACCGAGCGGGCGGACGTGGGCAAGTACGGCGGCGGGCTGGCGGCCGCGGTGGTCGAGCGGGGACAGGTCGACCGCCAACGACGACCCGGACTCGAGCACCTGCTGGCAGGCGGCAGCAGCGCGGGCATCGGGGCGGCCCAGGCGGACGACGCCGAGTTCGACGGCGCGCACGTTGTGCAGCACCACCTCACCACCCCGGTTCAGCACCACCAGACCCTCGTCCGCCGACCGGAAGACCCGTTGGAGAAGGTCGGCCATGGGAGGGCCGGGCGCGGGTTCCACACGGGTCGGGATGGCGTCATCGCGGGGGCGGCTCCACCGGACCCCGAGTACGAGGCCGAGCGCGAGCGCTCCGACCGCGATCGCCACGCACAGGAGCGCGTCCACGGCGGCATCGTAGGCAGGCCAGCCACATATCGGGCCAGTTCAGGAGCCGTTCGTGACGCTGATGACGCCGGAGACGGCAGATTTCGACCCTCGTTCACGATCCGTTCATCCGTTCGGGGACGAGGCGGACAGGCCGCCGGTCAACGCCCCTGGGCTGCCACCGCGGCGGCAGCCGCGACGGCGGCCTCCGGGTCGAGGTACGTGCCACCGGCCACCACGGGGCGCAGGTCGTCGTCGAGGTCGTAGCGCAGCGGGATACCCGTGGGGATGTTCAGCCCGACGATGTCGGTGTCCGAGATCCCGTCGAGGTGCTTGACGAGCGCCCGCAGCGAGTTGCCGTGGGCGGCGAGCAGCACGACCTTGCCGGCATGGAGGTCGGGCACGACCGCCGACTCCCAGTAGGGCAGGAACCGGTCGACCACATCGGCGAGGCACTCCGTGCGCGGAACCTGCCTGCCCCGGTAGCGCGGGTCGCCGTCCTGGCTGTACTCCGACCCGGGCTCGATGGGGGGTGGTGGGACGTCGTAGGAGCGGCGCCACTCCATGAACTGCTCCTCGCCGAACTGCTCGAGCGTCTGCTTCTTGTTCTTGCCCTGCAGAGCGCCGTAGTGCCGCTCGTTGAGCCGCCAGTCACGGTGCACGGGGATCCAGTGCCGGTCGCACGTGTCGAGCGCCAGGTTCGCGGTGGAGATCGCGCGGCGCAGCACCGAGGTGTGCACGACATCGGGCAGCAACGCGTGCTCGCGCATCAGCTCACCGCCGCGGCGGGCCTCCTGCTCACCCGTCTCCGAGAGCGGCACGTCGACCCAGCCGGTGAAGCGGTTCTCGGCGTTCCACACGCTCTGCCCGTGTCGCAGCAGCACCAGTGTTCCCATACCGGCCACTCTAAGAGCCGGGACCACGGGTCACGTGGGCCACCGTCAAGCTGCGCAACGACGTGTCGAACACCGTCCCGTAGGACCCCCATGCGTCCGCCGGCGACGTTCCCGTGGCCACGATTGCCGTGCCATCGTGCACCGTGAACAACTGCACGTTGCGCAGCGAGAGCCGGGACGCGGAGTCGACGAACGTGCCCCCGAGGATGTGTGCGGGCGTGCCGTCGTGCAGGGTGACGGCCTCGTCCGCGGTCGAGGTGTAGCCGCTGAGGCCCTGCAGTTCCTGGCGGGCACCGGCGATCGTGGCCGACAGGTCCGCGGGCGTCTGCACGACCAGCACGTTGATGTTGGCGCCGAACCGCTCGGCAGCCGATCCGGCCGGCTGAGGTTCCATGAACACCACCGCGGTGCCCTTGGTCCCGCTGGTGTCGACGGCCCATCCGGCTGGCGGGGCGAGCCCGAAGCGGCCCTGGGTGTCGGCGAACACATCACCGGACGGGGCCGGCCCGGACGCCGGGGCGGCGGACGCCGCCGCAGGCTCGGGAGCCGCGGTGCCCTGGACGGTGACCGAGCAGCCGGCCAGCGCCGTGCCCGCCGCCAACACCAGCGCGATTACGTACGTGCCGATCCGCATTCCGCCCCCTCCACGATGGGTAGCCATGATCACCCATCACGGCGCCGGAGAAACCAGGACCCGCGGAGGCTGCATCAGGGGGCCGATGGCTCCGACTCGATGAGCTCGATCAGCATCTTCATCCGCCCCCGCTCGGCCGACAGCCCCGAGAGGACGCTGCGGCAGATCTCGCGGAGCTGCCCGACCTGCTCAGAGGTCAGCCGGTCGAACAAGTGCTCACGCACGGTGCGGACATGGCCGGGCGCAGCGGCGGCCAGCGCCGCGAAGCCTTCCTCGGTGAGCTGGGCGAGCGTACTGCGCCGATCATCGGCGCAGGGTATCCGACGGATCCAGCCGTTGGCTTCGAGCCGGGCCACCGCGTGGGAGAGCCGGCTCTGCGAGCTCTGCGTGATGGCGGCGAGGTCACTCATCCGCAGCGTCCGCCCCGGGACGTCCGACAGCATGGCCAGGATCTGGTAATACGGATGGGACATTGCGGAATCGCGCTGCAGCTGCCGGTCCAGAGCCGCTTCCAGCAGCGTGGACATGGCGACATAGGACAGCCACGCCTTCAACTCGTCGGCCGTCAGCCAGATGTCCTCGTCATCGTCCACCCGATTAGGGTACCTAGAAAGTTGAGCCCTCACGTTTTCTGCCGTACCGTCTCTTTCGACACTGACCGGTCGGAGGACTGGATGCCTGTCCAACGTCTCAACCATGCCGTGCTCTACGTACGCGACCTTGAGCGGAGCGTCGACTTCTACACCGAGGCACTGGGTTTCCGCGTCGTCAACCACATGCCGGGGCGGGCCGCGTTCCTGCAGGCCGAGGCCTCGACGAACGACCACGACCTCGGCCTGTTCGCCGTCGGCTCGAGCGCGGGGGCCTCGCAGGCCGGCCGCGCCACGGTGGGGCTCTACCACCTGGCCTGGGAGGTCGACACACTCGCCGAGCTGCAGCGCATCGCGGCCGTACTCACCGAGCGCGACTCGCTGGTGGGCGCCTCGGACCACGGATCCACAAAGGCGCTCTACGCCCACGATCCCGACGGCCTCGAGTTCGAGGTGAGCTGGCTCGTGCCTGCCGACCTGCTCACCGAGGACGACCAGATCAAGACGGTGCCGCTCGATCTCGGGGCAGAGATCGAGCGATACGGCGCGCAGACCAAGGGGGGCGTCGGCGTCTCCTTCGCCGCCGGCTGACGTCAGGCGCTGCCGTCCATGCGGTAGCCCTCCCGCGCCGAAAAGCGTGCCGTGACACTGAACCGGTCGGCCCGGACGAGCGTCTGCCTCCACTCGACCGGGCGCTCTCCCGCACAGCCGAGGCGGTCGATCACGAACGCCGCCACGCCGGTTCCGACGCCGAGCAGCTCGCGCTCCGCCTCGCTGGGCACCACCGCCCGCACCCGCTCACTCCCGCCGGTCACCCGAACACCACAGCGGGCGGCGTACTCGGCGTAGAGGGCCGTGCGACTGAAGTCGACGTCGAGGAGCGGCGCAGCAAGCCGCTCCGGCAGCCAGACGCGATCGACGGCGAGCGGGTCGGAGTCGGCGAAGCGCAGGCGCTCGAGGTGCACGAGCGGCGTCGACTCCTCCAGCCCGAGCCGAGCTGCGACCACCCCGTCGGCGCGCACGTCGAGCGTCCGGACGACGCTGCGCTGCACCTGACCGGTGGCCTCCACCGCCGAGAACAGGCTGAAGATCTCCCCGAGGGGCTGCTCGATCTCCGCGGGCTCCGCCCGCCGCGGGGTACGGCCGCGGCCTGCGATGACAAGGCCCTCGTCACGCAGCCGCCGCACCGCCTCGCGGACGGTGTGCCGGCTGACGCCGTACTCCGAGACCAGCGCCAGCTCGCCAGGAAAGGCCACGGTGAACTCGTCGTGTTCCAGGCGGCGGCGCAGGTCGGCCAGCAGCTGCGCCCATAGGGGTTCACCGGCGAGACGGTCCAGCGTCCGGGCCGTCATGTGGCGCCCTCCGCTGCTGGCATCGTAATGAGGTTGGAGCTCATGGGGTCCGGTCACGGCAATCAGCCCGCGCCGGCGCCTGCGGCCGAGCGGAGCCGACCGGTGAGCCCGTGCAGTGCCTGGCGGAGCTCGACGATCTCGGCGCACAGCTGCTCGTCGAGGGGACCGGACCGGACCGGTCCGCGCTGGGTCATGCTGCCACCGTATGCTGCCACGCCGATCTCGGGCACCCCGGATCCGCCCAGCTGGGCACTCAATGCCTGCCCAGCAGGTTGTCGGAGACGTTCTGGAGATGCCGGCGCATGCTGTCACGGGCACCGGTCGGATCGCGATCGCGCAGAGCGTCGACGATCGCTGCGTGCTCTTCGTGGTAGCGCCGGCGCCGCTCGGGGCTGGACGTGCGGCGCTTGAGGCTGCCCCACACCGGCAGGCTGCGAGCGGTGTTCATGACGTCGAACATGTTGATGAGCAGGCCGTTGTGCACGGCCAAGGCGATGGCGCGATGCAGTCGGGCGTCCCAGGCCTCGAAGCCCTCGAAGCCCTCGCTTCCCTCGCCGCCGCGCAGGCACTCGGCGATGCGGTCGAGATCGGCCTGGGTGGCCACCCGCGCGGCGAGCTCGGCCACCGGCGGCTCGAGAAGCAGCCGGACCTGCATGATCTCCGCCGGGCTGGTGTCAGGGGGCGCGCCCTCCGCCGGCGGCAGCCCTGCCTCGGTGAGGAACGTGCCGCGCCCGACGTGCCGGATCACTACGCCGTCGCGCTCGAGAACGTCGAGGGCACGCCGGATCGCGCTGCGCGGAGCGGACAGCCGCTCCACGAGGTCGCGCTCGGTGGGGAGCTTGGAGCCCGGGCCGAGCGTGCCGTCCTGCGCGCCCTGCGTGAGCAGGGCACGCAGCGACTTCTCCACGGCCAGCATGCGGATACCGTACCGCATGTTGAACCAATGACGACCAATTTGCTCACGTCGATCGACATCGGTCGTCCCCTCGACAGCAGTGACAGGAAGCCGTACGGTCGACCAGGTCCAGATTGGTTTAATTGGTTGAGATTGGTGAGCAATGAAGCTGGTGACGTTCTCCACCGGATCCGACGCGCGGGTCGGTGTGGTCAGTGCCGACGGGGAGGCTGTCCACGACGTCGGCGAGTTGCTGCCACCGAGCTGCCGGCTGCTCGACGTGATCGGGGCGTGGGACGACCTCGGCCCGGTGCTGCGCCGGCGGGCGGCCGAGCTGCCGGCACTGCCGCTGGAGTCCGTCGAACTGCTCGCACCGATCCCCGAGCCGCGGCGCAACGTCTGGTGCATCGGCAAGAACTACCGTGAGCACGCCGTGGAGTTCGGGCGCAGCGGCTACGACACCCCGAGCCGATCGGAGGCCCTCCCGGACAAGCCGATCATGTTCTCGAAGGCCACCACGGCGGTGACCGGTCCGGGTGCTCTTGTGGACCCCGGTCCCACCACCGAGCTGGACTACGAAGGCGAGCTCACCGTCATCATCGGCACGGGCGGCCGGGGCATCTCCCGCGAGGACGCCTACAGCCACGTCTGGGGCTACACGATCATCAACGACGTCACGGCGCGGGACGTGCAGCGCGACCACAAGCAGTGGCTGCTGGGCAAGTCGTTCGACACCCACTGCCCGATGGGGCCCTACGCCGTCACGGCCGACGAGATCGGCGACGTCACCGCGCTCGAGCTGGAGACCACCGTCAACGGGGAGCGCCGGCAGTTCGCGCCGCTCAAGGACCTGATCTTCGACGTGCCCGAGCTCATCGCCACGATCTCCGCCGGTACCACGCTGCTGCCCGGCGACCTCATCGCCACGGGCACGCCCGCCGGGGTCGGCCTCGGTTTCGACCCGCCGCGCTTCCTCACCAGCGGCGACGTCGTCGAGATCACGATCACCGGCCTGGGCACGCTGTCCAACCGCATCCGCTGAGAGAGGACCCCTGTGCAGGTCAACGGTAAGGAACTCGCCGTCGAGGTCGAGGGGGACGGCCCCGCCGTGCTGCTCGTGCACGGCCTCGGTGGAACCTCGAACTTCTACCAGGTCCAGACGGACGCGCTCGTCGAGCGCTTCCGCGTGATCCGCGTCGACTCCGCGGGCGCGGGCCGCTCGCCGGTGGCTGACGGGATCAGCGTGGAAAGCCACGCCGACGACCTCGCCGCCGTGCTCGCCGAGCTCGGTGTCGACAGCGCCAAGGTGGTCGGACACTCGATGGGCACCCTCGTCGTGCGCGCGCTCGCCGCCCGCCACCCCGGCACCGTGTCCGCGCTCGCGCTGCTCGGGGCGGTGCGGGAGCCCGCCGACGCCGGCCGGCAGGCCCAGCGCGACCGCGCCGCGGTCCTGCGGGAGAAGGGCACTGCCGCCGTCGCCCCCGGCGTCGTCGCCAACGCCCTCTCCGAGACCACCCGCCGCGACCGCCCGGAGGTCGCGGCGTTCGTCCGCGAGCTCGTGATGCGCCAGGACGCAGAGGGCTATGCCCGCAACTGCGAGGCCCTCGCCGCAGCCACCGATCCCGGCCCGATCGACCCCGGCCTGCCGCTGTTGCTCGTGACCGGCTCCGACGACAAGGTCGGACCGCCCGAGGCGAGCCAGGAGCTCGCCGACGCGCACGGCTCAGCGACCGTGGAGATCCTGCCGGGCGTCGGGCACTGGACCGCGCTCGAGGCCGCCGGCGCCACCACCGACCACCTGCTCAAGTTCCTGTAGTTCCACCCTCAGCGACGAGGAGTCCACCGTGCCCGTCCCGACGAGCAAGACCCTGTTCCGCGGCGTCAACATCCTCGACTCCACCGGAGCCGATCCCTACCCCGGCGACGTGCTGGTCGAGAACGACCGCATCGCCGCCGTCGGCGACGTCGACCCCGCCGCCGCCGAGGGCGCCCGCATCATCGAGGGCCGAGGGCGCACCCTGATGTCCGGGCTGTGCGACGCCCACACCCACTTCAGCTGGAACAACAGCGCCGACCTCGACGGCCTGGGCACCCTGCCCGTCGAGGAACACCTCCTGTTCTGCATCGAATCGGCCCGCACCTACATCGACTCCGGCTACACAATGTGCCTCGGGGCCGCCTC
>DASRSC010000377.1:0-12150 GCA_035695525.1 Pseudonocardia sp.
TTGGCGCCCGGGTGATGATTGGGGACCGGGAGCGCGGTTGTGGACGCCGGCGGTCCCGGTTCGGCGATCATCGCCGCCACGCGGGCTCTGTGCCGTTCGGGACGGCACCGCGGCGTAGGCCCGGCCCGGGCTGTCGCCGCATCAGGTTGGCCACGCGAGGACCTTGGCCCTGTGACGAGTTCGCCTGGTCGGGCGGTTGAGCTGATCATCGAACACATGTTCGACTGAGCGCGTGGGCTGGAACAACCCGGACGTACCGTGGAGCAAGCTGGAGGCGGCGCTCTCAGGGCGCCCGCGCGACGGCGCGAGCCTCACCGCGCGGAGCGCAGGCGGAGAGCGCATCGATACCGGAGGTCCGGAGGTCGACGGCGGTGACAGCCCGGCGTGGTCGCGCAAGCGTGAGCCCTACACCCCGCCGGAGCTCCCGGAGCCGGAGTCCCGCGTCCCGTACGCCGAGCTGCACTGCCACTCCAACTTCAGCTTCCTCGACGGGGCGAGTCACCCCGAGGAGCTGATCGAACAGGCTGCTCGGCTCGGCCTCGACGCGATCGCGCTCACCGACCACGACGGCATGTACGGGGTGGTCCGGTTCGCCGAGGCCGCCGCCGAGCTGGGGGTCCGCACGGTCTTCGGCGCCGAGCTGTCCCTCGGGCTCACGGCCCCGCAGAACGGCGTGGCCGATCCGGAGGGCAGCCACCTGCTGCTGCTCGCCCGCCACCCCGAGGGGTACCGCTCGCTGTGCCGCACCATCAGCACCGCCCAGCTGCGCGGCAAGGAGAAGGGGCGCCCGGTCTATGACCTCGACGAGGTCGTGGCCGACACCGCGGGACAGGTGCTGGTGCTCACGGGTTGCCGCAAAGGTGCAGTGCGCCAGGCGCTGCGCACCGGCGGTCGTGACGCCGCGGGCAAGGAGCTGCGCCGCCTGGTCGAGCGGTTCGGGGCCGACCACGTGGCCGTTGAGCTCACTCATCAGGCCCTGCCCACCGACAGCGAACGCAACGACGCCCTCGCCGATCTGGCGCGCGACGCCGGCCTGCCGACGATCGCGTCCACAGCAGCGCACTACGCCGCCCCGCACCGGTTCCCGCTGGCCACGGCGCTGGCGGCGGTGCGGTCCCGGCGCAGCCTCGACGACGCCGACGGCTGGCTGCCACCCGCAGGCACCGCCCACCTGCGCTCGGGCGCGGAGATGGCGGCCCGGTTCGACCAGCGCTACCCGGGTGCGGTGGCCCGGGCGGCGGCGGTCGGGGTGGAGTGTGCGTTCTCGATCGACCTGGTAGCGCCGGAGCTGCCGCCGTTCGACGTCCCACCAGGACACACGGAGGCCACCTGGCTGCGGGAGCTGACCTTCCGCGGGGTCGCCCGCCGCTACGGCAGCTACGCCGAGCACCCGGAGGCCGTCGAGACGGTCGAGCGGGAGCTCGCGATCATCGAGAAGAAGAACTTCCCCGGCTACTTCCTGATCGTCCACGACATCGTCGAGTTCTGCCGCCGCTCCGACATCCTCTGCCAGGGCCGGGGGTCGGCGGCCAACTCCGCGGTCTGTTACGCGCTGGGCATCACCAACGTCGACGCCGTGGCGCACCGGCTGCTGTTCGAGCGGTTCCTGTCTCCCGCCCGGGACGGCTACCCCGACATCGACCTCGACATCGAGTCCGGTCGCCGCGAGGAGGTGATCCAGTACGTCTACCACCGCCACGGCCGTGGTTGCGCCGCCCAGGTGGCCAACGTGATCACCTATCGGCCGCGCTCGGCCGTTCGCGACATGGCAAAGGCGCTGGGGTTCTCCCCGGGCCAGCAGGACGCGTGGAGCAAGCAGATCGAGCGCTGGCACGGCCCGGTGGGCGACACCGCGATCGCGCCGGCCGGGATGCCCGGCCAGGTCGTCGAGCTGGCGGACGAGCTGCTCGGCTTCCCTCGCCACCTCGGCATCCATTCCGGTGGCATGGTCATCTGCGACCGGCCCGTCTCGGAGGTGGTGCCCGTCGAGTGGGCGCGGATGGAGGGCCGCACCGTCGTCCAATGGGACAAGGACGACTGCGCGTCTGCGGGCCTGGTCAAGTTCGACCTGCTCGGACTGGGCATGCTCACCGCGCTCCACCTGATGATCGACCTGGTCGCCGAGCGCCACGGCGAGAAGATCGAGCTGCACGAGCTGCAGCCCACCGACCCCGACGTGTTCGCGATGTTGCAGCGCGCCGACTCGGTCGGGGTGTTCCAGGTGGAGTCGCGTGCGCAGATGGCCACGCTGCCCCGGCTGAAGCCACGGATCTTCTACGACCTGGTCGTCGAGGTGGCGCTGATCCGGCCCGGCCCCATCCAGGGCGGTTCGGTGCACCCCTACATCCAGCGGCGCAACGGGGCGGAGTGGAAGCACGACCACCCGCTCCTGGCGAACGCGCTGGACAAGACGCTCGGCGTGCCGCTGTTCCAGGAGCAGCTCATGCAGGTGGCCGTCGACGTCGCGGGTTTCACCGCCGCCGACGCCGACGAGCTGCGCCGCGCCATGGGCTCCAAGCGCTCCGAGGAGAAGATGGAGAGGCTACGGGCGCGGTTCTTCGACGGGATGGCGGCCAACGGCATCACCGGCGAGGTGGCCGACGGGATCTTCACGAAGATGCTGGCATTCGCCAACTTCGGGTTCCCGGAGAGCCACTCGATCAGCTTCGCGTCGCTGGTCTACTACAGCGCCTGGTTCAAGCACTACCACCCCGCGGCGTTCTGCGCGGCGCTGCTCAACTCCCAGCCGATGGGCTTCTACTCGCCCCAGTCACTCGTGGCCGACGCCCGCCGGCACGGCGTGCTCACGCGGGGGCCGGATGTCAATCTCGGCCGGGCCGAGGCGGTGCTGCAACCCGATCAGCGGAGCAGGGGTGGGCAGACGATCCGGTTGGGGCTTGCGGAGGTGCGGGGGATCGGTCTCGAGCTGGCCGAGGAGATCGACGCCGAGCGCGAGCGGGGCGGGCCCTACCGCGACCTCGCCGACCTGGCTCGCCGGGTGCGCCTCACCGTGCCGCAGGCCGAGGCGCTCGCCACTGCGGGGGCGTTCGGCTGCTTCGGTGTGGACCGCCGTTCGGCGCTGTGGGCGGCGGGGGTGGTGGCCGCGGTGCGCCCCGAGCAGTTGCCCGGCACCGCCGTGGGGCTGGAGGCGCCCGCGCTGCCCGGTCTCACCGGCGTCGAGCTCACCGCCGCCGACGTGTGGGCAACGGGTGTCTCCCCGGACAGCCACCCCATGCAGCACCTGCGTGAGCGGCTCGACGGTCTGGGCGCCGTGCGCATCGACGGTCTCGACGCCGTCGGACGTGACCTCGTGGCCGGTGACCCGGAGCAGACCCCGCCGCGGGTGCTGGTCGGCGGGCTCGTGACGCACCGGCAACGGCCGGCCACCGCGCGCGGTGTCACGTTCCTCAACCTGGAGGACGAGAGCGGGATGCTCAACGTCACGTGCTCGGAGGGGCTGTGGGCGCGCTACCGCGCGGTAGCGGTCGGCAGCACGGCGCTGCTGGTCCGCGGACGGCTCGAGCGCAGCCCGGAGGGCGTGCTCAACCTGGTGGCCGACCGGCTCCAGCGGTTGGTCCTCACCGTGCCGGTGAAGTCGCGCGACTTCCGCTGAGGTCGTGTGGTGGGCAGCCCTGCCGCCTGATCGCGGTTCACGGAACGCGGAGCTCATGGGTGAGGTGCGTGGCGAGCGCACGAGCAGGTGAGGAAAGCCTCCCGGGGTCGGTGGTGCACAGCAGCAACCGGCGATCTGCCCAGCTGTCGGTGAGCGGGATGGTCGTGATGGCGAGCTCACGTCGCAACCGGGACACGACGGCCGCAGGGAGCACTGCGACACCGATGCCGGCGGCCACGGCGCGGCAGATCGCGTCGGGATCGGACAGCCTGGCGCGGTAGCGGGGGCGCAGTCCGAGGGGCTGAGCTCGGCCGCCGAGGTGTTCCTGAAAGGGGTTGCCTTCGACGAGACCGACGAAGGGAAACGTGAGGCACTCGGCGAACGCGATCCGGTGCCGGGCGGTCAGCGGATGTCCTGGCGTCGTCACCGCGACGACGGGATCGGGCCGCAACGGCAGTGTGTGCAGGAGGCCCAGCTCCACGGTGTCGGCGACGACGCCGAGCTCTGCGCGACCCTCGGCGATGGCGCCGACGATCTGCTGGCTCGGCCGTTCCTCCAGGTTGACGTCGGTGTCGGGGTGCTCGGCGAGGAAGCGGATCAGGGCGTCGGGCAGGAAGGTGGACGCGGCAGCGGTGTTGGCCAGCAGTGTGAGGTCCGCATGCATCCCGTCGGCGAACGCGGCGAGGTCGCCACGCATCCGCGAGAGCTGGCCGATCACGGTGCGGGCGTGTCCGAGCAGCTGCTGCCCCGCGGCGGACGGATGCACGCCCCGTCGGTGCCGCTGCAGCAGGGACGTGCCCAGCTCCCTCTCCATCAGGCGAATCCTCGCGCTGGCCGAGGGGAGCGAGAGATGGCAACGCCGCGCGCCATCAGTGATGCTTCCACTGTCCACCACCTGCACGAACAGTTGGAGATCCACGAGATCGAACGCCATCACCGCACCGTACCGGCGCCATGAGGCTCTGTTCCTCACAGAGGCTGTGGTCTGATCTTTCGCATTGTGGCGACCTCGAGGCTTGCGCACGGTGGTCCTCATGGCATCTGCGCGGGATGGCTGGTCGTTGATCGGGATCTGCCTGGGGTTCTTCGTCGTCCTGCTCGACGCGACGATCGTGAACGTCGCACTCGGTGCGATCGAGGCGGCGCTGGGCGGTGGGCTCGGGGGTCAGCAGTGGGTGGTCGGCGCATACACCGTCGCGTTCGGGGCGCTGCTGCTCAGCGCCGGTGCGGCGGGCGACCGGTGCGGTTCCCGCCGGATGTACCTGCTGGGGCTGGCGCTGCTCGCCGGCGCCGGTATGGCCTGCGCACTGGCCGGTGATCTCCCGCAGCTCCTGATCGCGAGGGTGGTGCAGGGAGCAGGCGCCGCCTTGGTGACGCCCTGCTCGCTGGCCCTGATCACACACCGGTTCCCCGACGCCCGCGCTCGGGCCCGCGCCCTCGGCGCGTGGGGCGGGATCTCCGGGATGGGGCTCGCGGCGGGCCCGGTCCTCGGCGGCCTCCTGGTGGACGCCGCAGGCTGGCGTGCGGTGTTCTGGGCCGTGGTGCCGTTCGCAGTGCTCGCCGCCGCACTCGTGGTCGCCACCACGCCCGAGACGCCCCGCCGCACTGCGGTGCGTCCCGATCTCGTGGGGCAGGCCCTGGCTGCGGTCGCACTGACCGCGTTGACAGCTGCGCTGGTGACCGGGCCGTCGGCCGGATGGAACAGCTCGATGGCGCTCATGGCCGCTGGAGCCGGGCTGGCGTCGGCGGTCGCCTTCGCGGCATCCCAGCGCCTGGTCAGGGCGCCGATGATTCCGCCCAGTCTGTTCGCGGACAGTCAGTTCGGCGTGGCGGTCGGGGTGGGTGCCTTGTTCAACTTCGGACTCTACGGAACGCTGTTCTGCGTCGCGCTGTACCTGGAACAGACGCTCGTAACCTCGACGCGGACGACCGGCCTGGTCCTCCTGCCGCTGACGGTGGTGGTCGCGATCTGTGCCGCGCTGTCGGGCCGGATCAACGCCCGGACGGGCCCGCGGGTGCCGATGGTGCTCGGGCTCGGCGCCGGTGTCCTCGGGTCCGTGGCGCTCGCCGGGATGGGCGCGGGCTCGGCGCCCGTGGTGGTCGGAGCGGCCGCCGCGCTGCTCGGCGGAGTGGGCCTGGCAATGCCGGCGATGACGTCGGTCGCGGTGAGCGCTGTACCGGCGGCGAGTGCCGGGCTCGGTGCCGGAGTTCTGAACGCTGCCCGGCAGGCTGGAGGGGCCGTAGGGGTGGCGGGACTCGGGGCGGTCCTGCTCGACCCGGCCGGCCGGCCGTCCCTGCTCGCCGCGATGCTGGTGGTCGCCGCGGGGTACGTGCTGGCTCTGCTGCTCACCGTCGGGCTCATCCGAACACCGTGATCGACGGGAACCTGGCCGACCGGCTCCAGCGGTTGGCGCTCACTGTGCCGGTGAAAGCCGGTCGCCTCTCACTGCTGGATCGGGGCGCCCATCGGCATGGCTTCGCCGCCGAGTTCCTGCGTCATCGCATCCACGAAGATGTAGGCGTAGATCGCGCAGAACACGAACGTCGTGATGCCGCCGAGCGTGGCGAACAGCGGGTTGCCGTTCACCACGAAACCGAGCACGAGCGCGAGCGTGGTGCAGACGACGGCGAACGCCGCGGTGAACGCGAGCGGTAGCCGGAGCGTGGCCACGGTGAGCGTCGCGAACACGATGAGCCAGGACAGCACGAAGGTGGACTGGACCTCCCGGATCTGCTCCGCTCGCAACGACGGCTCCGTGGCGATACCGAACCAGCCGTTGATGACGCCCAGCAGCAGGAACCCGAAGCTCAGCCAGAACGCGGCGAAGGTGCCGAAGATCGCGGCCGCCGCGCCCTGCCCCACCCGCGCCGCCCAGACGCACGCCACCAGCAGGAACAGGCCCGACGATGACGTGATCGCGGGGATCATGACCCCGGGGAGTGTGGGCGTGTCGAGGTAGCCGATGAGCCACAGGCCCAGCGTGAGGCTGCCGGGCAGCAGAGCCGGCAGACCGAGCAGAGCGGGGTTTCCGCCGGCGGTGGCCGACGCCTCCCGAGTCACGTTTCCCGTGCGCGGCCGGGCGTCGCTCACGCTCATCCACTCGCTCCTCGTTGAGACGGCCGCCTCACCGGCATCGATACGCCGGATGGACCACATTGTGGGCCCGATCGCCTGATCGCGACACCGTCGCCGGCCCGACCGGGGTGCAGGTGCGGGAGGAGACCGGGTCTTGCACGACACGGGCCTGTTCGGACGCGGTGCAGCGGTGGATCGGCACCACAGGAAAGATCGACAGTTGTCGGCTCGGCCGAGCCGAATGTGCCCTATCCCGGTTGCGGGGGCCCGCTGGACAGCCGGAGCGGATTGGCTCCGTTCACTCGGGCGTGACCTCGGCCATCTCAGTCCAGGCTTCGCCGTCCAGTTCCTGGTAGTTGATCCGTGGCCGCTCCGCAACCATCGCCGGCATCCAGGCGAAGAACTTCGTGGCGTGGTCGGTGGCGACGTGCGCTGCGCCGGCTTCCGAGTCCGCAAACACCTCGATCATCGCGAACTCGTTCGGGTCGTCGCCGTTCTGGAAGTAGTCGAACGAGAGGTTCCCGGGCTCGCTTCGCACGTCGGCCGTGTACTGCCTGATTCCGGCCAGCCACTCGTCGTGCTTCTCCGGTCGGATCTTCGCCCTCAGGACGATGAGAATCATGCGGGGCCTCCATGGGCTGGCGTTCACTCGGCTGCCGGCAACATTGCCGACCTGGTAAAAGGCAGTCTGCCACGGGTGGGCACGACCCATCAGCGATCGCTGAGGCAGGCTCGTTCACGTCACCGGCAACCGAGGGACCGGCGTTCGGGCCAGCCACGGCGACGGCCTGGGGATGGCAGGGTGACCGCGTGCACGACGACACCGGATACGACGGCGCCGGATACGACGACAGCGACTACATCGATCTGGACCTGTCCGAGGTGCAGGTGGGGGACGAGCCGTGGCGGCAGCGGCGGTTCGTGGGCTGCCGGTTCGTCGACGCCGACCTGCGTGGCCTGGTCACCGAGTCCTGCACGTTCGACGAGTGCGACTTCACCGGCGCCGACCTCGGTGACTCCAGCCACCGCGGCAGCGCGTTCCGCACCTGCATGATCCGGCGGGCCACGCTGGGCGGTGCCACCTTCCGCGGCTGCTCACTGCTCGGCACCTCCCTCATCGACTGCCGGCTGCGGCCGCTTGTCGTCACCGACTGCGACCTCACACTTGCCGCCCTCGGCCGGGCCGACCTGCGTAAGACGGACCTGTCCGGGCTGCGGCTGCGCGAGGCGAACCTCGTCGAGGCCGACCTGCGCGAGGCCGACCTGCGGGGCGCGGACCTCAGCGGCGCCCGGCTGCTGCACACCCGGCTCGAGGGCGCCGACCTGCGGGGCGCCCGCATCAACCCGGACGGACTCGTGCAGGCCCGGCTCACCGGGGCCACCGTCGACGCCGAGCAGGCCCTCGCCTTCGCCGTTGCCCACGGCCTCCGCATCGCCTGATCCCGCGCCCCGGGTCGCGAGATGAGATGGGGCACCCGGCCATCACTCAGGGCCGACGCGCGGGCTGGGAGAATGGGGCCGTGGCGACCCTGATGGACGGCAAGGCGACTCTGAACGAGATCCTGGGCGAGCTCGCGAGCCGGGTCGAGAAGCTGCAGGCCAACGGCGTGACGCCGGGCCTGGGCACCCTTCTCGTCGGTGATGACCCCGGATCGCATTCCTACGTCCGGGGCAAGCACCGCGACTGCGCGAAGGTCGGGATCACCTCGATCCAGAAGGAGCTGCCGGCCGACGCGACGCAGGCCGACGTCGAGCGGGCGATCGACGAGCTCAACGCGGACCCCGCGTGCACCGGCTTCATCGTGCAGCTCCCGCTCCCGCAGGGCCTCGACGCCGGCGCCGCCCTGGAGCGCATCGATCCCGCGAAGGATGCCGACGGACTGGCACCCGTCAGTCTCGGTCGCCTCGTGCTGGGCGAGCCCGGGCCGCTGCCGTGCACGCCGCGCGGCATCGTCGAGCTCTGCCGCCGCTACGGCGTGGAGCTGGCCGGCGCGCGCGTGACCGTGGTCGGCCGGGGCGTGACGGTGGGTCGTCCGCTCGGGCTGCTGCTCACGCGGCGCAGCGAGAACGCCACGGTGACGCTCTGCCACACCGGAACGCGCGACCTCGCCGCCGAGGTGCGCCGCGCCGATGTGGTTGTGGCCGCGGCCGGTGTACCCGGCCTGATCACGGCCGACATGGTCCGGCCGGGCGCGACGGTGCTCGACGTGGGCGTCACCCGCACCGATCTCGGCCTCGTCGGTGACGTCGCGCCCGAGGTGGTCGAGGTGGCCGGCCGACTCGCGCCGATGCCGGGTGGCGTTGGCCCGATGACGCGAGCGATGCTGCTGACGAACGTGGTGGAGGCAGCCGAACGGAGCTTGTCGGAGTGAGTATCGACGCCGAACGGAGCTTGTCGGAGTGAAGCATGGACGCCGAACGCGCGTCCGGGGTGTGATGGCGGGCGACCTTCGCACACGGCTCCCCGTGCATGCGCCGATGATCCTGGTGATGGTCATCGCGGCAGCGGGCATGGTCCGCGTGCTCACCCAACACTGGCGCGAGGGTGCGGTGCTGCTCGGCGGGGCCCTGATCGCGGCTGCGGTGCTGCGCGTCCTGCTCCCGGTGGACCGCGTCGGCCTGCTGGCGATCCGTAGCCGCGCGACCGACGTCCTCTGCTATACCGCGTTCGGGGTGGTGATGACGGCGCTGGCCGTGACGATCACACGCGGCTCGTTCGACTTCCCGTGAACGCTGCCGCGCGCGCTCAGACCGCGCCCACTGCACAGGACGGCGGGCGAGCAGTACCCCGAGGGTGGCGTAGCCGGCCAGCGCAGGTGCAGGCCGCCCACAAGCCGCCGGCCGTCGCGCCGAGGACGACCGTGACGGGCAGGACCACGCGACCGGGCGATCGTGCGCGCCAGGGAAGTGGGAATGAATGGGACGCGCCGGGCCTCCGGTGCCGCCGCGGACGGCGCGTCGGTGCACGATCGGTCGCATGACCGATGACGCCCGCGCGGCCCGCATCGTCGACACCCTCGTCGAGGCGTTCTCCGACCTGATGGCGGCAGACCCGGCTGCGTTTCGGACGAAGTTCCGCAAGATGGCAGCCGACCCGTTCGCGTTCTACCGCGGCAGCGCCTGCGTGTTCTACGCGGACATGGCGGAGCGGGACGACCCGTGGGCCGACGAGCGGACGAGCCGGGTCTGGATCCAGGGCGATCTGCACGCGGAGAACTTCGGCACCTACATGGACGGCGACGGGGTGCTGATCTTCGACGTCAACGACTTCGACGAGGCATATGTCGGGCACTTCACCTGGGATGTCACCCGGTTCGCTGCGAGCCTGGCGCTGCTGGGCTGGCGCAAGGCGATCCCCGACCCCGACATCACGACGCTCGTAGAGCGGTACACCCGGGCCTACCTGGACCAGGTGCGCTGGTTCGTCGACCAGGCCGACGACCGCAGCGTCTCGCTGCGGCTGGCCACCACCGACGGCGTGGTCCAGCAGGTGCTCCAGCTGGCCCGGCTGCGGACGCGGGTAGAGCTGCTGGACAAGATCACCGAGCCCGAGGGGTTCGATCGCATTCTGCGTGACGGGCCCGGCCTGCGCCGCCTCGACGACGGGGAGCGCGCGATGGTCACGGACGCGTTCGAGCGCTACCTCGACTCCATCCCGGAGTCGAAGAAGTTCCGCGGGGTCACCTACACGGTGAAGGACGTGGCCGGGCGGTCCGGCTTCGGCATCGGCAGCGCGGGGCTCCCGGCGTACACGGTGCTGATCGAGGGCTACAACCAGGCGCTGGACAACGACGTGGTGCTCTCGATGAAGCAGGGCAACGTCGCGGCGCCCTCGCGGGTGGTGACCGACCCCGCTATCGCCGCTGGGTTCCGCCACCACGGCCACCGCACGGTGGTGTCGCAGCGCGCGCTGCAGGCCCACGCCGACCCGCTGCTGGGCTGGACCGACCTCGACGGCGTCGGATTCGTCGTCAGCGAGGTGTCGCCGTACGAGGCCGACCTGGACTGGTCGGAGCTCACCGAGCCGTCGGAGATCGCGCCGGTGGTCGACTACCTGGGCCGGGCGACGGCGAAGGTGCACTGCGTGGCCGACTCCGACGCCGACCACTCGGTCGTCCCATTCCAGACGGAGGACGCGATCATGGGAGTGGTCGCCGGGCGGGAGGACGAGTTCGTGGCCTGGGTGGTGGAGTTCGCCCACGAGTACGCGGCCCAGGTGCGGGCCGACCACGCGCTGTTCGTCGAGGCGTTCCGGAGCGGCGCGATCCCCGGAGTCGCCAGCACCTCGTGAGTGGATACGAGTGCTCTGGCACCTGTATCCGCGCACGGGCGCGTCAGCGCAGGTAGATCGTGCGCACGAGGTCCTCGATGGACGACTCGAAGACGGAGACGTCGCGCAGCTCCACGTGCTGGGCAACGGCCGCGATCAGCTCGGCGGCGGTGGTCGCGCCCGGCGAGAACTCGAGGCGTTGCCGCAACCCCTGCGCCTCGACGGTGACGTCGACGACCCCGGTGAGGCCGAGAAGCGGCGGTGCAGGCGCCATGAGCTCGACGACGAGCGCCCGGTGGCCGGGGAACCGCTGCCGCAGCACGGCCAGCTCGTCGTCCACCAGCACGCGGCCCTGATCGATGACCACCACCCGCCGGCACAGCCGCTCGACGTCGGGCAGGTCGTGCGTCGTGAGCAGCAGCGTGACGTCGCCGCGCGCGTTCATCGCGGACAGGAACGAGCGCAGCCGCTCCTTGCTCGTGAGGTCCAGGCCGATCGTCGGCTCGTCCAGCACGAGCAGCTCGGGGGAGTGCAGCAGCGCGGCCGTGACCTCGCCGCGCATCCGCTGGCCCAGCGACAGCTGCCGCACCGGCGTACGCAGGAACCCGCCCATGTCGAGCAGCTCCACGCACTCGTCCAGCCGCTCGCGGTAGCGCGCCGCCGGTACGCGGTGGATGGCGCCGTGCAGGTCGAAGCTTTCGACCAGCGGCAGATCCCACCACAGCTGGCTGCGCTGCCCGAACACCACCCCGATGCGGCGGGCGAGCTCCCGGCGCTCGCGCACGGGGTCGAGCCCGCACACGCTCGCCCGTCCCGAGGTCGGGACGAGCACCCCGGTCAGCATCTTGATCGTCGTGGATTTGCCGGCGCCGTTCGGGCCGAGGAACCCGACCGCCTCCCCCCGAGCCACGGTGAGCGTCACGTCCTCCACGGCGGGGACGCGGCGCCGCCGCAGCCGCGTGCCGACGAGGAACTCACGGCGCAGCGCCTCGGTCTGGATGATCATGACCCCGTCCCCTGGTAGTGCCGGACGCCGGTGCGCCAGACCAGCCCGGCTCCCGTCACCGCGATCGCCGCGACGAGCGGAGAGCTCCACTGCAGCGCCTCCGGCAGTCCGAGCGGGTCGGGCCGCCCCAGCAGCGCGAGCGCCGGGAAGTACGCCACGAACGCCCCCGGCACGACGTAGCACAT